>NZ_BAABBE010000022.1:106304-142051 GCF_039537795.1 Lentzea roselyniae | reverse complement strand
CCGCTACGAACGCAAGGCCGCCCACTTCACGGCATTCGCCCAGCTGGCCTGCGCGGTGATCTGCTACCGCCGAGCCATCAAGCTGGACCTGCTCACCCACGACAACCCCAAATGAGATGTGGTCTTAACCGTTCCGCAACGCGGACAGCGGGTCATGCATTGAGGATGCGTCTGCGAGAATCACCGACCGGCAACGGCGCGAGACGCGGGGTCACGCGCACGAGCTATGGAGGCGTTCACCTTGTCGTTCCTGATCCGGGTCCAGCTCCCGGACCGTCCCGGCACCCTCGGCGCGGTCGCAACGGCTTTGGGCGAGATCGGGGCGGACATACTCAGCGTCGACGTGGTGGAACGCGGTTCCGGCCTGGCCATCGACGACCTGGTGGTGGAGCTCCCCTCCGGCCGCCTGCCCGACACGTTGATCACCGCGGCCGAGTCCGTCGAGGGCGTCGAGGTCGACGCCGTGCGCCCGTACGCGGGCATTCTCGACACCCACCGCGAGCTGGAGCTCGTCGAGGAAGTCGCAGAGGTGCCGCACAAGGGCCTCGAGATCTTCACCGAGGGCGTCCCGAAGATCATCCGCGCCGGGTGGGCCGTGGTCGTAGGGCCGGAGGGCACCGGGATCAACCGGCTGACCGCGTCCTCCGCGGCTCCCGAGACGCGGATGGCCGACGCCCCGTGGTTCCCGCTGGAGCGCGCCACCGTGCTCGACGGCGAGGAGGAGTGGGTGCCGGAGCCCTGGCGCGAACTGGGCACCGAGCTCGCCGCCACGCCGCTGGGCAAGCCCGACCGGGTGCTGGTCGTCGGACGTCCCGGCGGGCCGATGTTCCGTGCGGCCGAGGTCGCGCGGCTGGCCCACCTGGCGGGGATCGTCGCGGTCGTTCTGCCCGACTAGCCGGGGGCCTTGGCCTTCTGGTTGCGCCTGGCCATCGCGACCAGCTCGGCGTTGTTCTTGGCCGTACGCCCGTCGGGCATGGTCAGCGTGTCCTCGAGCCCCATGCGGACGCCGTGTTCGAGCCTGGCGGCGTAGGTGAAGACCGGCCAGGCGTCGTTCTCCCTGCCGTGCAACAGGATCGGCAGGCCCAGCGGTTCCACCTCCCGCAGCAGTTGTTCGGCCGTCGCCGCGGTCGCCGTGACGGTGATCCGCGTGGCACCCGGAGGCAGCTCACCGAGCTGACCCGCGGACTCGACGACGAGCTCGACACCCACGTTGACCCGGTGCAGTGCCTGGGCCAGCTCCCTCCAGCCGGGATCACCGACGTGCACGCTCGCGATGTCGGGCCGCCCGGCCGCGAGAGGCGCCCAGCTCCCGATCAGCATCTCGCGGCTGCCGGGAACGTGCGTCGACACGCTGATCTCGATGCCCGGCACGGCGGCCCTCACCGTGGCGATCGTCGTGGCGACCTCCGGGCCGACGAGCGTGGGCGCGCCGATGACGTCTCTCGGGTGGATGTGCACCGAGGTGACGCCGAGCGCGGCGACGTCGGCGGCGTCCTCCGCCAGCCGCTCGGGCGTGAGCGGCAGGGCCGGGTGCTCCTCGGCTGTGCGGGAGCCGTTCAGACAGGCTTGCAGCACACTTCATACGGTCCCACACAAAACTCGTGCGCGCGTTGCTCCAAGGGCTAGCTTGGAGACATGCGACTGGCGCTGACGTTCGCCCAATCCGACCTCGCCGTGGGAGATCTGGCGCTGGGGGCGGCCGGGCTGCTCGCGGTGGCCGGGGTGATCGTCGTCGCCGTGATGCGGCGCAAGCGCTGATCGCGAGGAGCGTCGCCGCGTTCTGCGGGGTCCGCGATCTACCACCAGAATCGGCGTGATCGCACTGATTCCAGGAGGTAGAAGATCATGGCTGTCACTGTGAACCTCGACATGCTCCTCGACAAGGAGTACGAGAACCTCCCGCTCAACGAGATCCTGGACGCCCCCGTCGACGCGTTGCAGGGCGTGAGCACCGGCGACGCGGAGAAGCTCAAGGCCGCGTTCAACATCAAGACCGTGCGCGATCTGGGCACAAACAAGTACTTCCGCGCCGCCGTGACGTTGCTGGACCTGGAAGCGACCGCGCGTTAGAGCACGATGCGGTAGTGGACGAACGGGGTCTTCTCCGCGACCTGGTCGTAGAGCCGGCGGGCGGTCTCGTTCGACTCCTTCGTGTGCCAGTACAGGCGACAGCAGTCCTGCTGTTTCGCCCACTGGGCCACCGCCTCGATGAGCGCGCGGCCGACGCCACGGCCGCGCGCCTCGGGGGCGGTGAAGAGGTCCTGCAGGTAGCAGACGTCCTGGCTGGACGTGCTGGGGTGTTTGAAGAAGTGCGTGATGCCGACGATGATGCCCTCGTCGCGTGCGCACAGGGCGTGGATGGCTTTGCCCTCCTGGAACGCCTGCCACTTCTCGTCGTAGATTTCCGCCGGCAGCGTGCGTTCGTAGAAGGTGTTGTAGCCCTCGAAGAGCTCCTGCCACCTGGCGCGGTCCGACGGGACGAGCGGGCCGATCGCGATCATGTTGGTCCTTTCCGGGGTCACCCGGTTGGATGACCGTCGTGTCTACGACCCTCACCACCGAGCTGCTGCTGCACCGCGCGGGCACCAAGTCGTACTGGCGCGGCCTCACCTACCGCGACGCCGTGCTGTCCTTGCGGGTGCACAGCAGGCACGTGGCGGCTCGGGTGCGGGGCAGTGACGACACGGCCTACGCGGTGGAGCTCTCATGGTCGGACACGCATCTGGTGGGGTCGTGCAGCTGTCCGCACGGGTCGGAGGGGTTCTTCTGCAAGCACTGCGTTGCCGTGGGGCTGGTGTTGCTGGACCGGGGTGAGACCGTGCCGCCTCCTGATGCCGAGGACGTGGAGCTGAAGGACGTGCTGAGAGCCCTGCCCGCGGACGTGCTGCGGGACCTGCTGTACGAGCAGGCTGCCGGGGATCTCAGGCTGCGGGCGCGGATCATGTCATCGCTCTGACAAGGGACCGCAGAACTGCGTCTCCGGAGGAAGCCCGCACTTGGAGTGCGGCGGGCGCGTGGCGACCGCAAGGACCCAGCCGGTGGTGGTGCTGTTGAAGATCAGCACGTGGGTCATACCGTAGCTGGTGTGCGTCACCGATCTGGACCTCTCGAAGTACAGGTGGGTCAGCTCGCGGAGGTGAACGACAACGCCGCCGCCATTCGGCACGTTGAGCCGCAACAGGCTGGTGTTGACCTCCGCGCGGGAGTAGCCCCCGAACCCCAGAGAACCGAGCATCGTGCGGCGGGCACCGAGCCTGGTTTCGTCGGTGCGGAGCTCGGCGGCCAGCGCGTCGGTCGTGGGCACACCGAAGCCGGGCGTCTGAGGACGGTTGGTGACCTTGTCCGCGCGGTGCTGCAAGTAGCGCTGAGCCATCTCCTCGATCTGCCGCTGGTCGTGGGGCGACAGGTGCCTCGGTGCCGCTGATGCGGCCAGCAGCAGCACCAGCACGAACAGGACGGCAGCCTGTCTCATTTCGCGAACCCCCATTCGCGCCCACCAGCGGCTGTTCGGTGGACGCGCGGCGGGTGATGCGGTTGCCTTCGATCAGAGCGGCATCCCGTACGCGTAGGCCACCAGGTTCACGCCGGGCAGCGGGGCCCAGTCGCGTTCCGGGAGGCGCGTGAAGCCGAGCCGTTCGTACAACCGGTGCGCCGCCAGCATCTTCTCCGAGGACGACAGCACGACGTGCGACACCCCGGCCGCGCGAGCCCGCTCGAGCACTGCCCGCACGAGGGCTTCACCGACGCCGCGGCCGCGAGCCGAGGCGGCGACCGCGAGCATGCGGAACTCCAGCTCTCCCTGCCGGGAGATCTCCGCGTAGTGCGTTCCCGGCAGCACGACCGTCACGGAGCCGAGCACCTCGCCGGACGCGCCGTCGACGGCTACCAGGAGCTCCGCGTCCCGGAACCGGCTCGCGGCGTCGGCGAGGTGATCGGCGTAGTCGTCCGTTCCGTCGAGGAAGCCGTCCACGCGGTAGGCCTCGACCGTCACGGAGCCGACCGCGGGCAGGTCGGCCTCCGTCGCAGGGCGGATGATCAGGTCAGCCATCTGTGCCTTCTTCCCCGATGACGGCCACCTCCCTCGCCGCGTCCGGGCCCTGCTCCAGCAGGACGCGGAAGCCCGCCTCGTCGAGCACGGGGACCTTCAGGGAGATGGCCTTGTCGTACTTCGATCCTGGCGAGTCGCCGACGACCACGAAAGCGGTTTTCTTGGAGACCGAACCGGCAGCCTTGCCACCGCGCGCCAGGATCGACTCCTTGGCCGAGTCGCGGGAGAACTCGGTCAGCGAGCCGGTGACCACGATGGACAGGCCTTCGAGGTTGCGGGTGATGGACGCGTCGCGTTCGTCCTCCATCCGCACGCCCGCGGCCCGCCACCGCTCCACGACGTGCTGGCGCCACTCGGTTTCGCGCCACTCGACCACGGCGGTCGCGATGGTCGGGCCCACCCCCTCGGTGCCGGCCAGCACCTCCTCCTCGGCGGCGAGGATCGCGTCCATCGAGCCGAACTGCAGCGCCAGCGCGCGGGCGGCGGTCGGGCCGACGTGGCGGATCGACAGCGCGACCAGCACCCTCCACAGCGGACGGGACTTGGCGGCTTCCAGGTTGTCCAGGAGCTTCAGGGCGTTCGCGGAGAGGTCGCCGCTCTTCGTCCTGAAGCGCTCGATCTGCTGCAGCGCCTCGGCGTCGAGGTCGAAGAGGTCTGCCTCGTTCGTGTACACCGTGGACTCGGTGATCGCGGCGGCGGCCTCGTAGCCGAGCACCTCGATGTCGAGCGCCGCACGGGAAGCCAGGTACGCCAGCCGTTCGCGCAGCTGGCCAGGGCACGTCTCCGCGTTGGGGCAGCGGATGTCGACGTCGCCTTCCTTCATCGGACGCAGCGCGGCGTTGCACTCGGGACAGCGCGTCGGCATGACGAACTCGCGCGCGTCGGCCGGCCGCGCGGCCAGCACGGGGCCCAGCACCTCGGGAATCACGTCGCCCGCCTTGCGGATGACGATGCGGTCGCCGATCAGCACGCCCTTGCGCTTCACCTCGGACGCGTTGTGCAGCGTGGCGCGCGCGACCGTCGAGCCCGCCACCTTCACCGGTTCCATCAACGCGAACGGCGTGACGCGGCCGGTGCGACCCACCTGGACCTGGATGTCCAGCAACGTCGTGGTGGCTTCCTCCGGCGGGTACTTGTACGCGATGGCCCACCGCGGCGCGCGCGACGTCGTGCCGAGGCGGCGCTGCAGCGACACCTCGTCGACCTTGATGACGACGCCGTCGATCTCGTGGATCGCGTCGTGCCGGTGCTCGCCCCAGTACTCGACGTGCTTGCGGATGTCGGCCGGATCCGTGAGCACCTTGGTGTGCGGGGAAACCGGGAGGCCCCACGACTTCAGCGCCTCGTAGGCCAGCGACTGCCGGGCGACCTCGAAGCCCGCCGTCTTGCCGATGCCGTGGCAGATCATCCGCAGCTTGCGCGCCGCGGTGACCTTCGGGTCCTTCTGCCGCAACGAACCCGCCGCGGTGTTGCGCGGGTTCGCGAACGGCGGCTTGCCCTGCTCGACGAGGGAGGCGTTCAGCGCCAGGAAGTCCTCGACCGCGAAGAAGACCTCGCCGCGCACCTCGACCAGGTCCGGCACCGGGTAGTCGGCCGAGCCCTTGAGGACCTCCGGCACGTCCGCGATGGTGCGGACGTTCAACGTGACGTCCTCGCCCGTGCGGCCGTCGCCACGGGTGAGCGCGCGCGTGAGCCTGCCCTTCTCGTAGAGCAGGTTGATCGCGAGGCCGTCGATCTTCAGCTCGCACAGGAAGTGCGTGCCGGAGCCGATGTCCTTCTGGACGCGCTCGAACCAGCCCGTCAGCTCGTCCTGGGCGAAGACGTTGTCCAGGCTGAGCATGCGCTCCAGGTGGTCGACCGCCTTGAACTCGGTCGAGAACGTGCCGCCGACGAGCTGCGTCGGCGAGTCCGGCGTGGCCAGGCCGGGATGCTCCGCCTCCAGTGCCTCCAGCGACTTGAGCAGCTCGTCGAACTCACCATCGGTGACGATGGGATCGTCCAGCACGTAGTAGCGGAACTGGTGCGTGCGCACCTCTTCCGCGAGCACGGCATGCCGCTCGCGCACCTCTGCGGGGACGTCTTCAAGGCTCTCGCTGGTCACGGGGAACAGCTTAGTGAGCAGGTCTGACAGTTTCAGGCGTCCGAAACCCCGGCCAGCTCCCGAACGAGTGAACGCAGCTCCAGCAGGCTGATCGTCCCCTGCGGCTCCAGCTGCGCGGTCTCCACGCGCCGCAACCGCTCCCCCGCCAGCCGCTCGCCGAGAGTGACGTCCAGCGGCAGGAACGTCATCGCCTGCCGCTGCTGGTCGGTCAGCTCCGCGAGCGCCGGGTGGTAGACCGCGACGTCCACGACGTCACCGTCCACCTGGGCCACGACTCGGTAGTCGCCCAGCCGCATCCTGACCTCGCCGAGGTTGACGACGACCTCGGTCGGATCCGGCACCGGCGGCACCGAGTCGTGGAACTCCCACACCATGTCCGCCGGTGGCGCTGCCTTGATCCACGCGTCGGTGTACGGGCGCAGCCGCGGGTCCTCCTGGCCGGTGATCACCAGCGCGTACATCGCCATGTGGCCCTGTTCGAGCGAGAACATCAGGTCCGGGTGCATGGCGCTGACGAGGTCCCGCAGCTCGTCCTCGACCCTGTGCGGCTCGCCGTCGCCGAGCGCCGCGCTCACCACCGGTACGAGCTCGAACCACCGCTCCCAGAAGCGCTGGGCGGCCTCCTCCGCGTTCGGCAGGTAGGAGGGGGTGACGTCTTCGGCTTTGCGGCGGCGGAACCACTTCATTCGCTCAAGCGTAGGGCTTCCACCCCTCGGCCAGCCTCTCGACGAACTGAGCGATGCGCCTCTGGCGTGTCTCCGGCCTCTTCGCGTCGTGCACGCGCAGCAGGATCGCGTACCTGTTCTGGCTGCTCAGCGTCTCGAAGATCTTCGCGGCCTCGGGGTTCGCATCCAGGGCGGCGCGCAGGTCGTCCGGCATCTCGATCGTCGCGGGACCCGCGTAGGCCGCCTCCCAGCGCCCGTCCTTCTTCGCCTTCTCGATCTCGGCGAGCCCGGCGGGCAGCATCCTGCCGGCCGCGATCAGCTCCTCGACCTTGCCGCAGTTGCGCTTGGACCACTTGCTGCGCGGGGTCCTCGGCGTCCACCGCTGCGAGTAGTAGGTGTCGTCGATGGACCGCACGAGCCCGTCGATCCACCCGTGGCACAACGCGATGTCCAGCGCCTCGTCGTACGTGATCGACTTCAGCCCGGACCCCTTCTTGGCGTACTTGATCCACAGCTCGGTCTCCGTGGAGCCGTGCTCGTGCAACCAGGCGTCGAACTGCGCCGGATCCTCGAAGAAGATCAACGCACCCTCCTCAGGCAGAGCGTCATCTCCTCATAGGGAACACCGAGTTCGGCCTCAGCGGGACAACTTTCTCGGGCCACGCCGACGACCTGCACGTTCACCCGCGGCGCCGCACAGTCGAACTTGGACACCACAGATCTCTGCAGGTCCTCGGTGTCGAGCTCGAAGCAGTCACCCTGCCGGGCGTTGGGCAGCAGGCACAGCGCCGCGTTGTGCCTGGTGTCGCGCAACACCTTGTAGTCGCCGCGCGGGCACTGCCCCGACGTGTTGCCGAGGACGGTCCCGATCTTCAACGCGGCCCGGCCGCCCTCGCAGTCGATGACCGTGAGGCCCAGGTCGTCCTCGCCGGGTCCGTTGAACCTGACGCAGGTGCCCTTCTGCGCCTTGGAGTAGTCGGTGAGGAACACGGCTGCTTCCGGTGCCCGCGGCTCGTCCTCGCTGAGCATCCACCACAAGACGCCGTATGCGAGCACAGCGAGTACACACACCATCACGGTCTGTCTGACGGCCACGCCGCGGATTATGGCGGCGAAAACTGAGTGGCGCGCGACGACCGGTTTGGCCACAGTGCGCGTCATGCTGATCCGGCGGGAGACACCCGCAGACATCGACGCCATCCGCACCGTCACGAACCTCGCGTTCAAGAACGGGCCGGAAGCTCTGCTGATCGACCAGCTGCGGGAGGACGAGGGCTGGATCCCCGAGTTGTCGCTGGTCGAGAACGAGGTGCTCGGGCACGTCGTGTGCACGCGCGGGTACATCGGTGACGTGCCGGCTCTGGGGCTCGGGCCGATCAGCGTGCACCCGGAGCATCAGCGGGCCGGAGTGGGTTCGGCGTTGATGCACGCTGTTCTCGGGGCTGCGGAGGCGCGTGGGGAGCGTGCGGTGATTCTGCTGGGTTCCCCGGACTACTACTCGCGGTTCGGTTTCCGGATGGCCGCGGAGTTCGGGATCACGCCGCCGGTTGCCGAGTGGGAGCCGTACTTCCAGGCGCGCTTCTTTGGTTCGGTCGTAGGTGGGCCGTTCCGGTACGCGGAGCCGTTCAACCGGCTTTGAGCACTTCGCCGTCGGCCTTGCGTGCGTAGATCGTGCCGTCGGGCTGGGCGGACACGGTGTCGATGAAACGGGTGTCGCTCAAGGATTCCCAGCTCGTACCGAGGCGGTGTGGCCGGCCACCGATCAGCGCGTAGACGCCGATCGTCCCGTCCGGCCGGCGCACCGCTTCGGGTGAGGCTTCGAGGCCTTGGGCGATCTCTCGCCACGCACCCGCTGTGTTCACCATGAGCGCGTTGCCGGATCGGACGTGGACGGCGACGGAACCGTCCGGGAACGCGATCGCCGACGGCTTGCCCGCCGCGAATCCGGGCGGGCTCAGCGGCTGCCAGCTTGCACCGAGCACGTTCACGCTGCCGTCGGCCAGCACCGCGTAGACGTCAACCGTCCCATCAGGACGGAGAACGGCCTCGGGATCGCCCGCCACACCGGAAGCAACCGACCGCCACACCCCGTCAGCCAACACCGTCACGACACCGCGAACAGTCCGGGTGAACACGAACCGCCCGGCCACCGACGGACGGCCGACGAAGTCACCAGCCGTGCTCAACCGCGAACGACCGGCCCAGACATCGCCGTCCTCCACCACATGAGTGACACCGTCGACGACCTCCGGCCCGCCCTGCCACGCCTGCCGCAACATCGACTCGGCCCGCGGCAAAGCCTGGTCGTACCGCTCCGGACAGCACGACCGCTGCACCGCGTCCGCGAGCAACCCCGGCGTGAGATCCGGCCGGTCCACCTTCACCGCGTACTCGAAGAAACGGCGCGCGGCATAGGTGACGTCCATGATCTGCTCAGGCGTGCCCCAGCCCATCGACGGCCGTTGCTGGAACACACCGAGCGAATCCCGGTCACCGCAGGCGAGGTTGTTCATGTGCGACTCGACCCACCCGGCCTCGAACCCGGCGAGCAGCACCTTGTCGCTGACCCGCAACGACGAGCCGGCCTCGAGCACCGTCCGGATCACCTCGGGATCGTGCGAGGCAGGCACGTGGCAGCCGGCGTTCAGCGGCAGGGCGTGCGCCGACCCCGCCGTGAGCAGCATGAAGACCAGCGCGAGCCTGAGCACAAGTCCGAATTGGACACCCAGGCCCGCGCCGGCGCCACTCAGCCGTTCGCGATCAGGGAGAAGCCGAGCACACCCGTCGCCGTGAAGTCGATGGCGGGCTCGGAGCTCGGCCACGACCGCAGGTCGTCCGCGAACACGGACTTCGCCGAGTTGAACTCGAGCGTGTACGGCTTGGTGCAGTCAACGGAACCCGGCGGCATCTCACCGAGGTCGCCGAACAGCGAAGCGTCGTTCGGACCGTTGATCACGGCGCCCACCAGCACCTTCGAGCCGCCGTTCGGCGAGCCCGAGAGGTTCGCAGCCTGGTGGTGCGGACACTCCGGGAACTTCGAGCCGACGCCCACGATCAGCGTCGTGCCCCAGGCGTTCGTGCCGAGGGCGAAGCCGCGCTGCTGCGTACCGAACGTCTCGTACTTCCTGTCGCCGGTGAGCTTCTTGTACAGCGCGGCGGTCGTGATGAAGCCGAACGTGCGCGAGCCGACGTCCCAGGTCTCGACGTTGGCCGCGGTGCGGAACGGCGAGGCCTTCGCCGCGTCGGCACCCTTCTGCAGCTGGCGCCGGATGTCGCCCACGACCTGCGCCTCGGTCACCTCGGCGCCGGGCACGCCCGCCTTCAGCAGCTTCGCGAGGTCGGCGTGGCCGAGCGCGGAGATGTTGTAGACGTTCAACGTGTCCGGGTCCTGCGTCGCCAGGAACTCCTTGGCCCAGTGCGCGGCCGCGCGGGCGAACTGGCCGTAGCGCTTGTCGTTCAACGCCTTCGCGGCCAGCGCGAGCTGGGTCGCGCCGAACTCCAGGTCGTCGGTCCACGACGACTCGGGGTAGTACGCGTGCGGGAACGCCGTCACGAGCTCGC
Organism: Lentzea roselyniae; assembly: GCF_039537795.1. Taxonomy (NCBI): domain Bacteria; kingdom Bacillati; phylum Actinomycetota; class Actinomycetes; order Pseudonocardiales; family Pseudonocardiaceae; genus Lentzea; species Lentzea roselyniae. Next base: position 131,676 of record NZ_BAABBE010000022.1, on the reverse strand, counting down.
CGACGTTCTCGGTCTTGGCGAGAGCGAAGAGCGACGCGGCCTTCTCCAGGTACTGGCACGCCAGACGCGGGTTGCGGCGCGCCTCGATCTGCGCGGCCAGCGCGAACGAGCCCGCGACGCGGCCGACCAGGTTCGGGCTGATCTTCTCGCCGGCCTTGTTCGCGCGGAACACCGGACGGTGCTTGATGTAGTAGTGGCTGTCGCCCGGCTTCACGTCGAGCTGGTCGTCGGCCTCCGGCAGGCGCCACACGTCGTGGTCGCCGACGAACCCGAACTCCTCGGAGCCGGTGCCGATGCCGACCTGGGCGTACAGGACGCCGGTCTTCTCGTCCCACACCTTGTCGAGCCACTTGAGGCCGAACTTGGCCTCCTCGTAGAGGGCGTCGTTGTGCTTGTTGCGCAACGCCAGCAGCATCGACGCGGTCGAGTACGACGAGGCGTGGGTGAACTTCACGAAGTCACCCGCGTCGAACCAGCCGCCCTCGACGTCGACCTTCACGCCCGTCGGCTTCAGCGGCGCCGCGATCTGGTCGCCGCCCTCGCCCTTGAACACCGGCTCCTCGTAGACCATGGCGTCGCGGTCGGTGAGGTGCGCGGGCTTGCGGTTCAGGCGGCCGGGGATGACGTTGGCGCCGTCGCGCTGAGCCTGGAAGAACTCGACCGTGTTGTTGGCGACCGGCTGGAACAACCGGTTCAGCGTGTCGATCTTGAACGGCGTGGAGGTGGCACCGCCGACCTTGATCCGGTACGTCCCCGGCATCTTCACCGAGGAGAAGTCGATCGGGTGCACCGCGGGGAACTTGTCGCTCCACGAGCCCGTCGAGGCGCCCGTCCTGCCGGTCAGCACGGTCCGGCCGCGGCTGTCGACCACGGTGAACCTGGTGTTCGCGGCACCACCGAGCACGTACGCGTGCTTCGCCTCGGTGCTGCCGAAACCGACCTGATCGAGCCTGATGTGTCCAGCGGGGGCCGCCTGAGCAGGCGCCACGACCACACCTGTGAGCACTGCGGCGACCAGAGCCGCACGTCTGATGCGCATGTTCGGAACTCCCGGTCCAGGCCGCGGCGGTGGCCTTCGGTTAAGAAAGTTTCCTAATAGTTCGCAGCAGACTAGCTCCACAAACCGGACATCACCAGCCCTCGGGCGGTTCCAAAAAGGCCGAGGAGAGGTCACGGGTCAGCGACAGCGCGCGCTTCACCCAACTGGACGTCGCACCCGCCAGACCGCACGTCGGAGTGGGCAACGCCTTCTCGGCGAGCATCGTCCGCGGGAAGCCGAGGCGGTCGACCAGGGTGAACGCCCGCTGACCCACCTCCTTCAACGTGACCGGTGTGCCGGGGTCGACGCTCGGCACCAGACCCAGCACCAGCGTCGTGCCCGCCTCCCAGGTCTCGCCGATCTCGTCGAGCGCCGCTGCCCCCTTGACCAGCGTCATGTCGAACGCGATCGCGCTCGCGCCGGCCTCCCTGAGCAGCTTCAACGGCGGCTGCGGCGCGCAACAGTGGATCATCACCTCGTGGTCCGCCAGCGCGTCGATCACGGTGGCGAGCACGGTGCGGGCGTCCTGTTCGGGCACGGCCGGCACGGTGCCGAGCTTCGACGGCGTCGGCAGCAGGCCCTGCAGCACGGCGGGCAGGCCCGGTTCGTCGAGCTGCACCACCACCTTCGCCCCGGTCCGCTTGGCGACCTGGGCGGCGTGCTGCTTCAACCCCTCCGCGAGCGACTCGGAGAACTCCTTCACCGCACCGCGGTCCGTCAGCACCCGATGGCCGCGCATCAGCTCGATGTTCGACATCAACGTCCACGGCCCCGCGGCCTGCACTTTGACGGTCTCCGGCTGCGCACCCGCACGTTCCAGCGCCTCGTCGAACGCGTCCAGGTCACCGCGCAGCAGATCTACAGCGCGCCGGTGGTCACGGCCCGGCCGCGGGTTGACCCGGTAGCCGGAGGTGATGACCTCGATCGCGAGGTCGACGAGCAGGCCGGCGGTGCGGCCGATCATGTCCGCGCCGACGCCTCGCGCCGGCAGTTCCGGCACGTGCGGCAGCTCCGGCAGCTCTCCGACGACGACCCGCGACGCCTCGTCGATGTCGGTTCCGGGCAGTGATCCGATTCCAGTGGCTCCACGCACCCGCCGAATTGTTCCACTGTCCGCCAGACAGAAGAGGTCTAGACCCATTGACGCTGTGGTCTAGGCCACTTACCGTGATTGGGCAGGTGCTCAGAGTGCGAGCGCCTCCCTGTACGTGGTGCAGGAACGCGACGCGCCCCGCGTTCCTGCACCGCTCCTTTTTCCGGCCCGCTGCGGTAGCTGAACTGGGTGAATGCGCAAACGGCCGCTAACAGCGATCTGCCGGCCATCGACCTCGTCTGCGGGGGTGGACATGTTGTCCTGACTGAAAACAGGAGAGTTCCGTGATCAGATTCGTTCGAAGATCCGTCGCCATCGCCTGCGCCGTCACGTTCGCCAGTCTCTTCGCAGTCCCCGCCGCACAGGCCGCGCCACACTGGACGATCCAGCCGTGCCACTTCGATCTCCAGACGTACTGGCTGCCCAAGCAGACCATGTCCGGCGTCTTCATCGCGTGCACCACAGCCGCGGACCGCAACCAGCAGATCAACGACGCGCTGGCGAGCGGTGAGCCGACCCGGATGTCCAACGCGCTGCGTGCGCTCCTTCAGCAGAACGCTGACTCGTTCCTCACTCCGGAATCGCCGTGCACGCCTGGACAAGAGGCGGCGATGGGCGGCGACTACGCCAGGTGCGTCGGCTGACCCCCGCTGAGCAGAAGACCGGCGCGGGATCTTCCGCCTCCGCGTCGGTCTCCTAGAGTTTCCTCGACGTCGCAGTCCGGCCGAGGAGCTGCTCATGATGAAGTGGATCGCGTACGGTCTCGCGCTGGTGTGCAGCGCACTGGCGTTGATGCTGCCCTGGGCCCACTACGGCGGCATGAGCTTCTGGCTGACCCGCATCCCGGGCTGGCCGGTCTACGTCGCCGGCGCGGTGGTGCTGCACGCGTGCACGTGGTGGAACACCGTGGCCGGCCGGGTTCTCGCCGTGGCCGGTGGCGTGATCGCCCTGGTGACGGCCTTCGTGTTGCTGCTCCGCTACGACGATGCCGCCGTGTTCTTCGACGGACCGGCGATTCCGGCGGTCGCGCCGGTCATGGGGCTCGGCGGGATTCTCGCTGTCGCGGGCGCGCTGCTGAATCTCGTCCTGGTCGTCACGAGGATGAGTGCCAAGTCATCCGCGGAATCCAGGGCGCACACCGGCTGAGCAGGCGAGGGCCGGTGTGAGGAGCTGACCTCGCACCGGCCTCGTTTCCTCAGGGCGCTCAGCAGGAGTTGCAGCACCCGCAGCTCGGACCCGTGCACGAGCTGCAACAAGAACATCCACCCATGATGACCACCTCCGACGTTGAGCGATCAAGCAATCGGACAGTAGGGCGCGGTCATCGCGAGGTGACACCACCGCCAGAGTGATTACGCTGCCACGAATGAATGGTCCTGCTGAGATGCTCGCCGCCGACCAGGCCTCGACCGCGCTCGGCATCACGCCGGTCGAGCTGCGCGACGGGTACGCGTTGCTGCGGATGACGGTCACCGGGCTGATGATCAACGGCCACGGCATCGCGCACGGCGGGTACGTCTTCCTGCTGGCGGACACGGCGTTCGCCTGCGCCTGCAACAGGACCGGGTCCGTCACCGTCGCCGCCACGGCCGAGATCGACTTCATCCGGCCCGTGCACGAGGGTGACGAGCTGGTGGCGGAGGCGGTGGAACGGACCCGGTTCGGCCGCAGCGGGATCTACGACATCACGGTCAGGCGAGGGACCGAGACGGTGGCCGAGTTCCGCGGTCGCTCGCGGACCCTGAGGCAGACGCCGAGCGAAGAGCGATGAACTGCAGGACCGCGAACCCGATCACGGCGAGTCCCTGAGCGACGACCATCACGGTGCCGACACCGGTGAGCGGGAACCAGTTCAGCGCGGCCGTGAGAATGCTGTCCGCACCCCACACCAGGTTGCCGATGATGATCAGCAACACGATTCGGCGGTCCGGGTTGGCGCGGGTGCCCAATGCGAACACGCCCACGCCGTAAAACACGCAGAAAAGGCCGAGCCCGAGCTGCCATCCCACCGGCATGCCGACCTCCGGGCGGACCAGCACGGTCAGCAGACCGAGAGCGAACGAAGCGACACCGTCGAGTTTCAAGGCGAATTTCAACATGACCCGACGATCGCCCGGTCAACGCTGCCAGAACCACGTCAAGCGCTGCCAACTCCTGCCATCAGGTCCGCCGCGACCAGGCGCGCGGCGGCGTTCTGCCAGTTGTGGAGCGTGCGCTCGGGCACCTGTGTCACGAACCACTGCAGCGCGCGGCGGTCCTCGGCGTCGAGGTCCTCACGCTTGGTCCGCACCGAGTACGGGCGGATTCCCTTGACGTAGTAGAAGTACAGGGCGTTGTAGTAACGCCATTCGTCGCTCGTGCCGAAATCACCGTCGGCGGGCTTGAGCCGTTGAATGCTCGTCAACAGCAGATTCTTCAACGCCGCGGCTCGATCGAGCGGCGGGCCCGGTTCCGTCAAAGCGATCAACGGGCTCGCGACGAGCTTTCCCAGATCGCCGTAGTGGCTCAACGCCTTCCGGGTGAGCCGCGCGAACTCGGCCTCGTCCTCGGTGACCAGCGGCCGTCGCTTGGGCAACGAATCGGCAGCCTCGCGCAGCTCGGCGCGCTCGGCCGCGACAGCGGGCACGGCCAGCCGGTCGACGACCGAGGCGAGCGGGTTCGCCAGCACCTGCACCGCGATCGCCGCCGCGACCGTCGTGTGGACGAGCAGATCCGGACCACCGAACAACACCACCTGCGACCCGAACAGCAGGGCCGTGAAGGCCGCGATCACGAGGGACCGCACCATGTCCGCGCGGATCGCCTCACCCTCCTCGACCGCGTCGGTGACCGCGACCAGGATTCCGAACACCACCACGTCGAAGCCGAGCGAGGGCAGCGTGATCGCGTCGGGCAGCAGCCCCAGCAGGAACGCGCCAGCCGACAGACCGAACATCACTCCTACGAGTGAAAAGTAAGTGCGTTTCCTTATGGCTAGCGCTGTCGCGACGGCCAGCGGCAGCAGCACGATCCACGGCAGCCAGAGCGAAACGGCGAGCACCGGCACGACCGCGAAGATCCACCACCGGATCAGCGGCGAACGAACCAGCAGCAGGATTGCACCCGTCCAGGCCAGCGCCGGTAGGCCGACCAGCACCGGATGTGGCACGACGATCACCGCCGCATAGCTGATCAAACCCGCGCCCGCCCACCACATCAGCGGCTTGCGCGGATCACGGGCGAGCAGGTACAGACCCAGCCACCAAGCCAGGCCGGACACCAGCAGCGATAGGCCGAACACGGGTCAAAGCTAGCCCTGCCTGCGAAACTAATCTTCATGCCGGTAGAGCTGACGCTCCACAAAGCGGCCGAGGAGTTGCGCCGGGGCGACCTCGCGAACGTGCTTCGCGCACGTCAGCGCGTCGCCGGCCTCGTCGGCACCTACCCGCACCGGCTCGATCTGCGCGAGCGCCTCGCCGAGGTCTATCGCGTGCTCGGCCAACCGGCCCAAGCCGGCCGCTGGACCTACCTCTCCGACGAACGCGACCCCGAGGAGACGCTGGCCTTCGAACGCGCCTACCGCCACGCCGAGGCCCGCCTGGTCGCGCTGTGCTGGCAGGGCCGCGTGGACGAGGCCCCAACCGAGACCGCGCGCACCCGGCTCGCGTCGCTGTACCTGGAAGCGCGGGTCGAGCTGCAACGCGAGCTGGACGCGACACCGCACGAGGAAACGTCCTGGGGCGCCTGCCTGATCGTGATGGTCGGCGGCACGTTCGTCCTGGTGTGCTTCCTGCTGGGCATCGTGACTCTCGTGCAGTTCTTGTGGAAGCTGGTCACATGAGAACGTTGTCGCAGTACGTCCGCCGCACCCCGGTCATGCGCGTGACCGTCGACGGGCGACCGCTCGTGTTCAAGCTGGAGCACCTCCAGCTCACGGGTTCGTTCAAGATCCGCGGCGCGGTCAACAAGCTGCTGTCGCTGAACGTCTCCGAGGTGGTGACCGCGTCCGGAGGCAACCACGGCATCGCCGTGGCCCAGGCCGCGCAACTGCTCGGCGCACATGCCACCGTGTTCGTGCCGGTGACCGCACCGGAGAGCAAGACCGTCCGCATCGAAGCGCTGGGCGCCAAGCTGATCCGCCACGGCACCACCTACGCCGAGGCCGCCGCGGCCGCGCGCGATTTCGGACCGGCCTACATCGAGGCGTACAACGATCCCGAGGTGATCGAGGGCCAGTCGACGGTCACCCGTGAGATCGTCGAGGACGTGCCCGAAGTGGACACGATCGGTGTCGCCGTCGGTGGCGGCGGGCTCGTGGCCGGTGCCGCACTCGCCTCCGGTGGGCGGCGCGTCATCGCGGTCGAGCCGGAGAACTGCCGCGCGATGCACGACGCGCTGACCGCCGGTGAGCCCGTCGACTCCGCGGTGAACTCCGTCGCGGCAGACGCGCTCGGCGCCACCAGGGCGGGCTCGCTGGCGCTGGAAATCCTGCAGCGGCACCGGGTTTCGTCGGTGCTGGTGTCCGATGCCGAACTGCTCGCGGCCAGGGGCCGGCTGTGGGAGGAGTTCCGGCTGGCCGTCGAACCCGCGGGCGCGGTGGCGTTCGCGGCCTTCCTGCGTGGAGACGTGCCGGGCGAGCTGCCGTGCGTGATCCTGTGCGGCGCGAACAGCGAGTGGGCCCCGCGCTGAAGATCCCAGCCTAAAGATTCTGGGCAGACAGCCGATATCCGTAGAGCCGTCGGGGAAACGATCAAGAAGAAGGAGCACCCCATTGCCGTCCGCGGCACAACGGCTCTGCCGGGACGTCGTCGCAGATCCGCACGCACCGCTGGTCGCGGCCGTCGCAGGTCCCGGTGGCTGCGGTAAGACCGCCACGCTGGAAACACTCGCCCGCATCTACCGCGACGCCGGTGTCCCGGTGGCGCGTGAGTACACAGAGGACACTTCCACCGCGCTGCTGGTGGACGACGCGCACGCGCTCGACGACGGGACGCTCGACCGGCTCCGCAGGCTGGCCGTCGCCCGCACGCACCGCCTGGTGGTCGCCTACCGGCCGTGGCCGCGCCCGCCCGCGCTCAGCGCGTTGGGCGCGGTGCTGGGCAGGTGCCGTCTGCCGGTGGTGCTCGGCAGGCTGGACCGAGCCGCAGTGGCCGCCCGCGCGGCGGACGTGCTCGGTCACCCGCCCTGCGACGAACTCACCGACTTCCTGTTCGAGCAGACCAACGGCATTCCGTCACTGGTGGACCGGTTCGTCGCCGCGCTGCACGAGACCGGCAGGCTCGCCGACGGCAGGCTCGTCGGTCAGGAGACGATCCCGGACGGGGTGATCGAACAGTTCCGGCACGACCTCGACTGCCTCGACGAGCAGGTGCGCCAGGTGCTGCTCGCCAAGGCGGCCGGGGTCGGCGTGAGCGCGTGCGAGGGCGCGTTCGCGACCGGTCTGCTCACCGACGCCGGAGACCTCGTCCCACTGGCGCGTCAGGCCATTCTGAGCCTCACTGCGGCCGCACCCACCCCGCTGATGCCGGCCCGTCAGGCGGAAGCCGCGGCGCTCGCGGGTGATCTCGACACCGCACTGCGCTTCACCGACCAGGTGATCGGCGATCCGCGAGCGCCCGACCGTCCGCGCGCGGTCATGGTCGCGGCGGCGGTGCTGGCGCGCAGGGGCATGCTGGCACGTGGCGTGGATCTCTACCGATGGCTGGGCGCACCGGCGCTGGGCGAGCACGCCCTGGTGATGGTTCCCGCGTTGCTCGGCGTCGGCGCGCTCTCTGAGGCGCAGCACGTGCTCGCCTCCGCGGTCACCGGACCGACGCTGCTCGCCGGTGCCCAGCACCTGACGGCGCAGGGGCTTCTCGACACGATCACCAGCACCCCCGCCGCCGCGCTGTCCCGGCTGGCCCGTGCCGCCGCACTGCTCGAACCGGTGGGACAGACCGCTCTGCTCACCGACGACCCGGCGGCACTGACCGCTGTCGTGGCGCTCCACTGCGGAGAGTTCTCGATCGGCGAGTCGGTGCTGAGCGGACATCTCTCGCCCCGGCATCAGCTGTTGCGGGCCTGGATCGTCATGCGCCAGGGCAACCTCGCCGCGGCACGCGCCCTGCTCGACGCCTGCGACCTGCTCGAACCACGAGACGAGCTGTTCGCCGCCGCGCTGGCCGCCGCGATCGCCCGGCATGCCGGTGACGTAGTGGCGCTGACCCACTCGTGGGCCCGTGCACGGGAAGCCGTGCTGCACCACACCACGGACCTCTACGTGCTGCTGCCGTTGGGAGAACTGGCGATCGCCGCGGCCCGCGTCGGCGAGCCCGCGTGGCTGGCCGCGCACCTCGCCGATGCCGACCAGCTGCTCGACGACCTGGGCCGCCCGGCGTTCTGGGCGGCGCCGCTGCACTGGGCTCGCCTGCAGGCGGCCATCGTCGCCGAGTCACCGCAGGAGGCCGGCCAGCACGCCACCGCTCTGGCCCGGTTCGCGGGCAGCCACCCCGCGCTGGCCGACGCGGCACGAGCGTGGCTGCGCGTGCTGGCAGGCGACATCGACGTCGCGGTGGTCGAGCGGGCGTCCCGCGGTTTGTGGGCGGCCGGACAGTCCTGGGAGGGTGCGCGGCTGGCCGGGCAGGCCGCGATCCGCTGCCGCGACCGGGCCGCGATGAGCTCGCTGCTGGCGCTCGCGCGTGAGCTGACCTCTGTGGACACACCCGCGCAGACCCAGGTGGCGACCGAACTTCTCGGCACGCCGCTCAGCGGCCGTGAGCGCGAGGTGGCGGAGCTGGTCGTGAGCGGTCTGACGTACAAACAGATCGGCGAACGACTGTTCATCTCCGCCAAGACCGTCGAACACCACGTGGCGAAGATGCGCCGCCGCCTCGGTTGCGCGACCCGCAGCGAGCTCTTCACCCAGCTCCGCACCCTGCTGACGGCCTGATGCCGTCAGTCAGCGAACTCTGCCAGCAGGCCCTCGCAGCTGCGGATCACGATGCGGGACGCGTCGGTCAGCGCCAGGCTGGACAGCGGGTTCTCGAGGCGCCGTCGCCACCGGCTCAGTGCGTCCAGCGCGGCGTTGCGCTGCTCGGCCGTGGTGGCGTGCACACCGAGACCCAGCCTGGTCGTCGAACCCACGCCCAGCCCGCCGAGCAACCTCTCGGCCTCGGCGAGCACGTCGGCGGGGAGCTTCACCGAGCCCAGCCGCAACGAGCTGAGCAGCCGCAGCTCGGCGAACTCGTGCGCACCCGCCACGATCCGTTCCACCTCGACGACCAGCGCCTGCGTCTCCGGCCGGACCGCTCTGCTGAGCACCACGTCCAGCGCGAGCAGTGCGGACCGCGCCTTCAACAGCTCGGCACGAGCGGTGAACTGCGCGGTGAGCACCTCGCGCAGCTCGTCGAGGCCGCTGCGCCGCACCAGTTCGGCGGCGAGCTTCGGCGCGCCGTCGAAACCCTGCCGCACCAACGTGACGGCCAGCCGGACACCGCTCAGTCCGAACCGGTGCAACAGGTCGACGCAGACGTCCGGTTCCAGCCCGTCGTAGCGCGCGAACCGGTCGGCGGAGAGCAGCGCGGCCTCGACATCGGCCCGCCGCGCCCGCACGAGCTCGAGGAATGCCGCGAACTCGGCCTGCCGCATCGTCCTGCCCGCCTGCGCCAGCAAACCGGACACCGGCACGACGGTCTGACACAACGACCGCAGCTTCTCGTCGGCGCCGTACCGGCGTGCGATGCGCCGCGCGGACATCAACGCGTCGACCCGGCCCGCTCCGATCTCGTCCGCCCGCGACAGCACCGCGATGGTGTTCACCGGCGTCGCACGAGCGATGCCCCGGTCGTAGAACGACTCCAGGAACCGCACGTTGCTCGAGTGCAGGTGCCGCATCAGGTAGATCACCGCGTCGGCCTCCGCCGGCTCCTCGTCACCGGACAGGAAGCCGGCCGTGCGTGCCGAGATCTCCGCGGAGATCGACTGCAGGCCCGGCGTGTCGATCAGGGTCATGGTGCGCAGGTGCTGTGACGGCCAGTCGACGACCACGCGGTCAACCCGGTCCGTGCCCAGGTCCATGCGCAACGCACCGTCACGCCGGTCGATCGGCAGCTGCCGGGGCGGGGCGTCCGACGGATGCAACGTGACCCGCGGTGTCTCGGCGGCGCGGTACCAGGTGACGGCGCGGGTGCACTCGCCCGCGTCGGTGGCCGCGATCTCCTCGCCGACCAACGCGTTCAGCAACGTCGACTTGCCCGCCTTGACCTGCCCCGCGATCGCGACGCGCAGCGGCTCGTTCATCCGGTCCAGATGCCGTTGCAGGTACGCCACCATGTCTGGGCAGTCCCGATACGCCTTGATCGCCCGGCGCATCACGGCACGCACGGACGCGCCGAGTCCCGAAGTCGTGTTCAACGCGCCACCTCGCTCAGCACGAGCTGCGGTCCCGCCGTCAGATCACGCGCGCGATCCTCCAGCGCGGCGATGCGGGCGAGTTCGGCCTGCAGGTCCGCGATCGCGCGTTTGCACTCCTCCTTGTTGGCCCGCAACGCGTTCTGCGCCGCCTGCAACGAGTCGTTCACCGACCGCTGCAGCTCCTCGGCGTGACCGGTGAAGTGGTTGCGCAACGTGCGCTGAACCTCGCGGAGCATGTCCCTGGACTCCTTGCCCAGCTGGAAAACGACGTCGTCCAGGTGCCGGCGGACCGCGCTCTTGGCCTCCATCTGCCGCCGCTGCACCAATCTCTTGCGTTCCTCGCGCACCGTGCGGCCGCCCAGCAGCAGGCCTGCGGCGATCGAGAACGGGTTCAGCAGCGCCATCCCCACCAGCGTGCCCGCCATGCCGAACATCAGCGTGCCGCCGTAACCGCCGCGCATGCCCAGGATGAGCTTGTTGCCCAGCTTCAGCTTCTCGTTGCGCGGCATCACGATGGCATCGATGGAGCCGGTCATCCTGGCGAAGTCGACGTCACGCAGGTCCGGCAGCACCTTGTCGCCGTCCTCGGCGAAGTGGTCGGCCACCTGGTCGGCGAGCCAGCGTCCCCGGTCCATCGCCCACACGAAGTTCGCTGACGCGGCACCGGAGACCTGCTGCTGCAGCCAGGCGGCGAACTGATCCTCCATCGCGACGGGATCGGCCTGGTCGATCTCGCGTTCGGCGTCGCGGCCGATCTGCCGCATCCTGTCGCGCAAGTCGTACTCGATGTCCGAGATCAGATCCGCGATGCCGTCGCTCAGCGTCTGCTGCCAGCGCGCCGACCGTTCCCGCAGCCGATCGGCCCGCAGCTGCGCCAGCTCCAGCTCGCGGATCAGCTCGGCGGAGGCGTCACCGCCCTGGTAGGCCGAGAGCTGTGCCCGCATGGTGGTCGTCAGTTGCTCGGTGACCGCCAGCACGTCCTGCGCCGCGGCGCGGCACGCGAGCTGGTCGGCCTGGCCGGCTATCCGGTCGCGCAAGTGCCCGATCAGCACGGGAAAACCGGACTCGGTGTTGAGCATGTGGTCGTTGGTGCGGACCGCGTGCAGCCGCAGCGTCGACGAGACGGGCACGATCTCCGCCTCCAGCTCGGCGTTGGCGAGGTGCCGGCGGTCGATCTCGGCGATGCGCCGCCAGTGCGGGTAGAGGTCGATCTTCGTCAACGCGCAGATGATGTTCGGGCACACCTGCGCGGCGTGCCGGAGGAAGTCCAGTTCGGGCGCGGTGAACTCCGAGCCCGCGTCCGAGACGAACACCACCGCGTCGGCCAGCGGCAACGCGGCGATGGTCGCCGCACCGCGCATGGAAGCGAGCCCGCCGACGCTCGGCGTGTCCACCACGACCAGCCCACCGGCCAGCAACGTGCGGGGGACACCCACCTCGGCGTAGCTGACACCGCGCCGGTTGCCGGGGTCGCAGACGTAGTCCGCGAGCCGGTCGACCGGGACGGGCTTGCTCTCGGCCGGCGCCTCACCGCCGTACTCGTGCACGACCACGGCCGCGGGCTCCTCCCCGTAGCGCACGATGGTGGGAACCGTGGTGGCGATGTCGTCGTCGATCGGGCACACGGACGCGTTGAGCAGCGCGTTGACCAAATGGCTCTTGCCTTGCTTGAACTCTCCGACCACGAGCACCCGGACGCCGTCCTCGGTCAGCCTGCGCCGAGTCTGGCGCAGGCGGGCGCCGAAGTCCGCGCGACCGTAGGCGAGTGCCGCCTGGAGCGCGAGGTCGACGACCTCGATCGCTGCGGGAACCGACAAGTGCTACTCCCTCACAGAATCCTTCTCGTGGGCTCCGGTACCCGGCCCAGGCGTGACACCTGGACCGGGCGGTGGTGCCCTACAGGTGCAGGCCGTTGAGCAGGTCGACGTCGTTGTGGCTCAACAGGTCGACGTCGTTCAACGTGTCGTCGACGTTCACCAGGCCGTGCTGGTCGGTGTGGTCGATGCCGACGTTGTGCTCGTGCTCCTCGCGGTACGAGGCGTCGATCGTGGTGTGGGAATGCTGGTGGGTCACCTCATGTGAATCAGATTCGGAATTGTTGCCGGAGTTCCCGGTGACGTCGCCCTGACCGAAGTTCTGCAGATCCGCGTCGCCGGTGGCGGTGGCGTTGGCATCACCGTCGACGACCGTGCTGTCGTTCGCGTTGATGGTGTCGTTGTCGTTGGTGGTGTCGTTGTCGTTGACGTAGTCGTTGTCGAAGGACTGGTTCACGTCCCCCTGGGTCCAGATGGTCTGGTGCACCGAATAATCCACGTGCGTGTCGTGGCTGTCGGTGTAGGAATAGTTGTTCACGATGTGGTCGATCTGCCGGATCGCGATGTCGAAGTGGTCCTCGCCCGGTTGTGGCGACGGCAGCGGGCCGCCCGTGCCGCTCACCAGGACGTTGTCCACCACCAGCGGCAACGCGTCGTGCACGTCCTGCCCGCAGACCTCGTCGAACCCGTGATCGCGCAGGGCCTGCTGGGGGTCTGCCTTGAACTGCTCCTGAGCCACCGGGTCCCGGAGCAGGTTGAGAATGAATTCCAGCAGGCTGGTCATGGCGTTTGCCTTCTCCTCTAGGTCACTGATCGCTTCGAATGCACGCCGAACTCCGCGCTCGACCGCACGAACGCTAGGACCGCGGCAGAAGCTTGCCATCGGTGATCGCTCCGAATTCCACGGGAGGCCGCTGGGGGATGCCGAACATACCGCGCCACCCGAATGAGTGACGGGGATCGGGGTGGCAAGATAGGGGAAATAGGGGATTGCAGTTCCCGCCGGAAATGTTGCTAATGTTGCGCGCTGTGGTCTATCAATTGGGTGTTGACCTGGGCACGACGTTCACCGCCGCCGCCGTGCACCGGACGTCCACATCCGCCGAGGTTGTGGCACTGAGTCCCCGGTCGGCGTCGGTCGCCTCGGTTCTGTACCTCGGCGAGGACTCCGGCGTGCTCGTCGGGGAGGCGGCGGAACGCCGTGCGGTGACGGACCCGGAGCGGGTGATCCGCGAGTTCAAGCGCCGGATCGGCGACCCGACCCCGCTGATGGTGGCCGGTAGCCCCCAGCACGCACACGAGCTCACCGGCTTCCTGGCGCGCTGGGTCGTCGAACGGGTGACCGAACGCGAGGGCGCGGCACCGGACCGGATCGCGATCACCCATCCCGCCGGATGGGGCCCGCACAAGATGGCCCTGCTCACCGAAGGGCTGCGCGCCGCCGGCCTGGACGACGTCGTGTTCCTCACCGAACCGGAAGCGGCCGCCGTGCACTACGCCTCGGCGCAACGCATCGAGCCCGGCGGCACGATCGCCGTCTACGACCTGGGTGGCGGCACGTTCGACGCCGCCGTCCTGCGTCGCACCGAGTGCGCGGGGTTCGAGCTGCTCGGCCGTCCCGAAGGCATTGAACGGCTGGGCGGCATCGACTTCGACGAGGTCGTGTTCGACCACGTCCGCGCGAGCATCACCGACGTCGTGGACGAGTTGGACCCGGAGGACCCGGTCACGGTCGCCGCGGTCGCCCGGTTGCGCAGGGACTGCACCGAGGCCAAGGAGGCGTTGTCCACCGACACCGAGGTCACCATTCCGGTGCTGCTGCCCGGAACGCGCGCACAGATCCGGCTGGTGCGCGGTGAGTTCGAGGCGATGATCCGGCCCGCTCTGGACGACACGGTCGAGGCACTGCGCCGCACCGTGCGCTCGGCAGGGCTGGAACCGGAAGACCTGGCCGCGGTGCTGCTCGTCGGCGGCTCGTCCCGCATCCCGCTGGTGGCACAGCTGATCTCGATGGAACTGGGCCGCCCGGTCGCCGTGGACACCGACCAGAGCACGTCCGTGGCGACCGGCGCCGCGCTGGCCGCGTTCGACGCACGCCCCGTGCTCACGCGCACCGACCCGCCGACCCGCCCCGTGGTGACGACCGCGCCGCTGTCCGCTCCCCGCCAACGCGGCCGCAAGCGCCCCAAGATCATCGTCGGGGCGACCGGCATAATGGCCATCGGCGTCGCCGCGCTGGCCGCCGTGACCTGGGCGGATCGTTCGACCGGCACCACCACCACGGGCGAACCGAACCAGACCGCGACCGTCCCCAACGCCCCGGCAGAGCTGAACGTTCGCGCGACCGTGCCGCAGAACCCGGCCACGTCGCCGAGCCGCACCTCCTCGAGCGCGCCCACGACCACCCCGGCTTCGGCGTCCAAACCCACCACGACCACGGCGACCACCACCGCGATGCCCCGCATCGAGCCGCCGACGCCCGTCGTCGAGCCACCGGTGACCACGACGTTCTCGCCGCCACCGCCGTCCGTCACCAGCAGCATCGAAACCCCGCCCCCGCCGGACCCGCCGAGCACGCGACCGCCGGCGCCGTGACCGCCGCTGTCCTTTGTGGAGCTGGGGGTGCGAGCCGGAACGCCGGCCGGAGGTTCACGCTCGGCAGGGCGGTCGGCCTCCCCAGCTGCCGCGTCACCAGCTCCGAGTGGCGGCCACGGTGACGATCGACCTGGTGCGGTCGGTGATCGGGCCGCGCGTCCAGCCGCCGTACTGCCCCTCGATCATGAAGCCGGCCTCGGCGAGAAACCCGTTCAGCTCATCGACCTCGAGGAACCGCAACGAGGCCCGGTCGCACCTGAGCAGATCGCCGTCATGGGAGGTCGACTCGGTGAACGTCACCACGCCGTTCTCGACCGTCTCGACCTCGTAGCTCACCAGGAGGTCGTCGATCTCGAAGGTCGCGTCCCGCCACGCGTCCCACTCACGGGCGGCGGGATTTCGTGTGTCGAACGCGAACCGCGCTCCGGGTCGCAGCGCTTTCCTGATGGCGCGCAACGAGTTCCGCAGCTCGTCGTCGGTCACGAAGCACTGGAACGCGTTGCTGGACATGACCGCGAGATCGAATTCCGCCTCCCAGCGGGCGTCCTCGGCCTTCGCCAGCACCCACTCGACGTCGGTGCGCCGGCGTGCCCGGTCCAGCGACGGGTCGTGCGGGTCGAGGCCGACGAGACGCCCGGCATGGCCGCGCTCCCGCGCCGCGATCAGCATCTGGCCCGTGCCACAACCGACGTCGAGCACGTCGCGCGCCTCGTCGACCAAGGGGTCGTAGAAGTCGGCGTCCGCACCCTTCCACGGGTTCAGCCTGTCGTAGAGCGCGGCGTTGTCGGCGTCGGTGAACGTCACACCGCGGACGCTACCGAGAGCGACAACCGGATCAGCTGGTCGCGTCGATCGTCGCGCTGGCCAGCACCACGTCGCCCGCCGCGTCCTCGCGGTAGATCGCCACGGCCTGCCCCGGAGCCACACCCTTGAGCGGCTCCCGCAGCTGCACCCTCAGCATCCCGTCGACCAGCTCGGCGACCGCCGGCGCCGTACCGCCGTGCGCCCGCACCTGGGCGACGCACTCGACCGGCCCGTCCAGCTCCACGTGCGCGATCGGGTTCGACGCGGCGATCCCGGTCACCGCGAGCTTCTCGACCGAGCCCACGCGGACGTTGCCGGACACCGGCTCCAGCGCCAGGACGTAGCGAGGACGGCCGTCTGGCGCGGGGCCGTCGATTCCCAGGCCCTTGCGCTGGCCCACGGTGAACTCGTGCACGCCCGCGTGCCGGCCGAGCACCGCGCCCGTCTCGTCGTCGATCAGCAGGCCCGGCTTGGTCTCCATGCGGCCGGCGAGGAACTTCTGCGTGTCGCCGTCCGGGATGAAGCAGATGTCGTGACTGTCCGGCTTCTTCGCGACCGAGAGACCGCGCGCCGCGGCCTCCTCGCGAACGAGCTCCTTCGTGGTGTCCCCCAACGGGAACATCGCGTGCGCGAGCTGGTCCGCGGTCAGCGACGCCAGGACGTAGGACTGGTCCTTGCCCAGGTCGGCGGAGCGACGCAGCTCTGGCCGGCCGTCCACGACGGCGAGCCGTGCGTAGTGGCCGGTGCAGACGGCGTCGAAGCCCAGCGCGATCGCCTTGTCCAGCAACGCCTCGAACTTGATCCGCTCGTTGCAGCGCAGGCACGGGTTCGGTGTGCGGCCCGCCGCGTACTCCGCGACGAAGTCCTCCACGACCTCCTCGGTGAAGCGCTCGGCGAAGTCCCAGACGTAGAACGGGATGCCCATCAGGTCGGCCGCGCGGCGGGCGTCGTGGGCGTCTTCGATCGTGCAGCAGCCGCGGGCGCCCGTGCGCAGCGTGCCGGGCTTGGCCGACAACGCCAGGTGCACGCCCGTCACGTCGTGTCCCGCTTCGACGGCGCGTGCCGCCGCCACCGCGGAGTCGACACCACCGCTCATCGCCGCGAGGACCTTCACTGCTTGACCACCTTCCGGGAACGCCTCATGCCTGCCAAACCTGCCGTACGCGCGCGCTCGACCACCGGGCCGATGACCGACGCGAGTTTTTCAACGTCCGCGCGCGTCGACGTATGCCCGAGCGAGAACCGCAACGAACCGCGCGCCAGGGACGGCTCCACACCCATCGCCAGCAGCACGTGCGAAGGCTGCGCCACACCCGCCGTGCACGCGGAACCCGTCGAGCACTCGACACCGCGCGCGTCCAGCAGCATCAGCAGACTGTCGCCCTCGCAGCCGGGGAACGTCAGGTGCGCGTTGCCGGGCAGCCGGTCGTCCGGGTCGCCGTTGACGATCACGTCCGGCACCACCGCGCGCACCGACGAGATCAACTCCTCGCGCAGTGCGGTGAGCTCACGCGCGCGCTGCTCCTGTTCGTCCACCGCGATCCGCACGGCCCGCGCGAGGCCGACGATCGACGGCACGTCCAGCGTGCCGGACCGCACGTCCCGCTCCTGGCCGCCGCCGTGCAACAACGGCGCGCACTTCACGTCGCGCGCCAGCAGCAGCACGCCGACGCCGTACGGGCCGCCGACCTTGTGGCCGGTCATGGTCAGCGCGGAGGCGCCGGAAGCAGCGAAGTCGACCGGGACAGCGCCCACGGCCTGCACCGCGTCCGTGTGGAACGGCACACCACGCTCAGCACAGACGCGAGCGATGCCGTGCACCGGGTTGATGGTGCCGACCTCGTTGTTCGCCCACATCGTCGTGACGAGCGCTACGTCGTCGTCCAGGGCCCCGGCGACCGACTCCGCGGACACCCGGCCGAAGCGGTCCGTCGGCAGCCAGGTGACCTCGGCGCCCTGCCGCTCCAGCCACTCGACGGCGTCCAGCACCGCGTGGTGCTCGACGGCCGAGGCCAGGACACGACGCTTGCCGCTCGCCCAGTAGATGCCCTTGACCGCGAGGTTGTCGCTCTCCGTGCCGCCACCGGTGAACAGCACCTCGGACGGCCGGGCGCCCAGGGCGTCGGCGATGGTCTCGCGGGCCTCTTCGATCGCACGCCGCGCCCGCCTGCCGGAGGTGTGCAGCGACGAGGCGTTGCCCGTGGTGGACAACGCCTCGGTCATGGCCGCGACCGCCTCGGGGTGCATCGGGGTCGTGGCAGCGTGGTCGAGATAAGCCATCAGGGCTCAAGGGTAGCCCGCATGCGTGGCCCGGTCAGAATCGCTCCCACCACGGCCAACGCCGCCATCGACAGGTTCAGCACCACCACGCCCGCGGTCGGCGCGGTCGCCACCACCAGCACACCGCCGATGCCGATCATGGTCGCCGCGAAGAGCATGTCCGAGATCTGCAGTGCGGCGGAGTTGAAACCGCGGTCCTCCTCCGGAGACGCCGCCATCATCAGCACGCCGACGCTGGAGGTCGCCATGCCCATGCCCGCGCCCGCGAGGGCCCACAGGACCGGCGTCAGCCAGGCAGGGCCCCACGACGGTGCGATGAGCGTCACGGCCGCCATGCCCGTCGCGGTGAACAGGAAGCCGACCCGCACCAACGTGTAGCGCTGGATCTCCGGGTGCCGCGACGCCCACATCGACGCGCTGGCCCAGCCGAGCGCGCTCAGCGTCAGCGGGATGCCCGCCTCCAGGGGCGAGTAGCCGTGCACGACGGTCAGCGTGAGCGGGATGAAGCCCTCGACCGCGAAGAACGTGCCGGCCAGCAGGCCGCGCGCGAGGATCGTGACGGGCAGACCGCGCCGGGCGAGCAGGGTGCCCTTCGGCAGCAGGATGCGCAGTGCGGGCGCCAGCAGCAGCAACGCCACCGCGAGCAGCCACCACGTGCGGTGCTGCAACGCCCAGCTCAGGCTCGCCACACCGACACCGACCGCCACCGCGGCGAGCGGCAGGTACTTGCGCTGCGGCGGGACCGCGTCGTGCCGAGGCAGGCCCTTGAGCACCGGCACGAGCAGCACGCTGCCGATCAGCACCAGCGGCACGATCGCGAGGAACACCAGCCGCCAGCTCAGGTGCTCGGTCGCCCAGCCCGCGACCGCCGGGCCCACCAGCGACGGCACCACCCACGCCGCGGACAGCGCGCCGAACACGGCGGGCCGGTCGCTCTCGGGATAGGCGAGCGCGATCAGCACGTAGATTGCGACGATGAGGAAGCCAGCGCCGAAGCCCTGCAGCGCGCGGCCGACGAGCAGCACGGTCATGGTCTCGGCGAGCCCGGCGACGACCAGCCCGGCGAGGAACAGCACCACGCCGATCAGCACCGCGGGTTTCGGTCCGCGCCGGTCGGAGAGCCGTCCGGAGAAGACCGTGGCGATGACGCTCGCCGCGAGGTTCGCGAGGAACGGCCACGCGTACAGCGTTTCGCCCTTGAGCTCGCGGACCATGGTGGGCATCGCCGTGCCGACGCCCATCACCTCGAAGGCGAGGAGCGTGACCAGCAGGAGGATGCCCGTCGTGGGCCAGCGGCGGTCAGGCGACCAGAGGCGAGACGGTGCGGGCGCGGTGAGAGTCACCCGTTGATGGTGCTATCTCCAGTTCGGTCGAGGTCAAGCGGTTTGCTTGTTCCTCGGCAAGTTTCGCGAGCTCCTTGCGGTTCGCCGCGCGGCCGGGAGCGATCTCGTCGAGCACGTGGACCTCGACGACCAGGCCTTTCATCCTGAGCACGCGCCGGATGGAGTCGATCAGCGTGTCGCTGCCCACGAACGCCGGCTGCGTCGTCAGGTGATCGCCGATCCGGTAGCGCAGCACGATCGGCCGCACCGGCACACCGGCGTCGAGCGCGGCCTGGAACAGCGCGGGCTTGTAGCGCCCGGACGCGAGCCCGCACCACGTCGTGCCCTCGGCGTGGATGCCGACAGCGCTGCCGCTCCGCAATGTCGCGGTCAGTTCGCTGACGGTCCGCGGCAGCTCCCGCAGCTTCTCGCGGTCCAGGTAGACGGTGCCCGCCGCCGTGATGATCCGGCCGAGGACCGGCCAGCTCTTGAGGTCCTTCTTGGCGACGATCCGGATCGGCTGCACCGAGTCGATCGCGAGCTCGTCCAGCCAGGACACGTGGTTGCTCGCCACGAGCACGCCGCGTTCCGGCATCGCCTGGAACTTCCTGGCACCGTGGACCTGGAGCTTGACGCCGAACGCGCGCAGGACGGCGTGGAACCACAGGCGAATCGCGCTCTCCCGCTGTTTGCGCGGCAGCAGGAGCGCGATCGCGATCGCCGCGCCGCACAGGATCGCGGCGACAGCGGTGAAAGCACGCCAGGCCTGTCTGATCGGGCTGACGTGGTGCGCAGACGTGCTGACGCAGCCGTCACCGCAGGGCGACGTGGGCATCCAGGCGTGACTCATGCCGTCTCCCCCAGGAAGAACTTGAGGTAGCGCTGGTCCACGTGGTCCATGCCGAGCAGGATGAAGAGGTCCGCGACCCCGAAGTCGGCGTCGAGCGCGGGCCGGCCGCAGACCCACGCACCGAGGCGCAGATAGCCCTTCAGCAGCGGCGGCAGCGCGGTCTTGCCAGGCCGCGCGATCCGGTCGACGTCCCACGGGTTGTGCGGCGTGACGCGGTACTGCTCTGGCGCGTAGTGCTTGGCGTGCACGGTGTCCCACACCCCGGCGGCAAAGCTGCCGCCGTCCTGCAGCGGGATGGACGCGCACCCGACGAGCCACTTGTGCCCGCTCAGCAGCATGTACCGCGCGATGCCCGCCCACACGAGGCTGACGACGGCGCCGTTGCGGTGGTCGGGGTGCACGCAGGAGCGCCCGGTCTCGACCGTGGTGTGCCGGATGTCCTTCAGGTTGGCGAGGTCGAACTCGCCGTCGCTGTAGAGCCGGCCGGCTTCCTTCGCGCGCTCGGGCGGCAGCATGCGGTAGCCGCCGACGATCTCGCCGGTGCGGTCGTCGCGGACGACGAGGTGGTCGCAGTGCTCGTCGAACTCGTCGACGTCGTGACCGGGCACGCTGGTGTGCAGCGTCGCCCCCATCTCGCCGGCGAACACCTCGTGGCGCAGTCTCTGCGCGGCGACGACCTCGGCGCTGTCGCGGGCGACGAGGAGGGAATAGCGAGGAGCGTTCCCGTCCTGCTGGACAGGGGTGCTGACAAGCAGTTCCGGCTGCGTCATGCGAACCAGGGTGAAGCCGGGTCGGCGAATGACAGCAGGTCAGAACGATGACCGGTCAGTGGCAGTCGGGTTAACCACCGGTAGTCCCGTTAACGCGAACGGGCCGCCCCGTGAATGAACGGGACGGCCCGTCGAGCGGCAGTGCTCAGCCCTTGCGCTTCTTGACCTCTTCTGTCAGCTGCGGCGCGACGTTGAACAGGTCGCCCACGACACCGAAGTCGGCGATCTCGAAGATCGGGGCCTCGGGGTCCTTGTTGACCGCGACGATCGTCTTCGAGGTCTGCATGCCCGCACGGTGCTGGATGGCACCGGAGATACCCAGCGCCACGTACAGCTGCGGCGAGACCGTCTTACCGGTCTGGCCGACCTGGAACTGGTGCGGGTAGTAGCCGGAGTCGACCGCGGCGCGCGAGGCACCGACGGCGGCACCGAGCGAGTCGGCCAGCTCCTCGACGACGGAGAACTTCTCCGCCGAGCCGACGCCACGGCCACCGGAGACGACGACCGAGGCCTCGGTGAGCTCCGGGCGGTCGCCACCGACGACGGCCTCGCGCGAGGTCACGCGGGCGGCCTTCGCGGTGTCCACGGAGATGGAGACCGACTCGTCCAGCACGGCGTCCGCGGCCGACTCCTCGGCCTCGACGCCGCCGGGGCGGACGCTGATGATCGGGGTGCCCTTGCTGACCTTCGCCTTGACGACGAACGCGCCACCGAAGATGGACTGCACACCGGTGCCGTCGGCCTCGACGTCCACGACGTCGACCAGCCAGCCGGAGTCGATGCGCACAGCGAGACGGCCAGCGACCTCCTTGCCCTCGACGGTCGCGGAGACGAGCACCGCGGACGCGTTCGGGGCGAGGGCGGCCAGGGCGTCGACCTTCGGCGTCACCAGGAAGTTGACGGCGTCGTCTGACTCGACGGCGTAGACCTTCGCGGCGCCGTAGCGGCCGAGCGACTCGCGGATCTTCGACGCGGTGCCGGGCGCGCCCACGACCACGGCGGCCGGCGTGCCGAGACGACGCGCCGCCGTCAGCAGCTCGTAGCTGACCTTCTTGACCTCGCCGTCGACGTGGTCGACCAGGACCAGGACTTCAGACATTCTTCTTCCCTCCCAATCCTTCTCAGATGAGCTTCTGGCCGACGAGGAACTCGGCGATCTTCGCGCCGCCGTCGCCACCGTCCTCGACGCGCTGACCCGCGCTGCGCGGCGGCTTCGGGGCCGCCTCGAGCACCTGGGTCCACGCACCGGACAGGCCGACCTCGGACGCGTCGACGCCCAGGTCCGCCACGGTGACCGTGGAGACGGGCTTCTTCTTCGCGGCCATGATGCCCTTGAAGGACGGGTAACGCGGCTCGTTGATCTTCTCGGTCACGCTGACGACGGCCGGGAGCGACGCCTCGAGGAACGCGACGCCCTCGTCGGTCTCGCGCTCGCCCTTGATCGTCGTGCCCTCGACGGTGACCTTGCGCAGCTGGGTGACCTGCGGCAGACCGAGCAGCTCGGCGACCATGGCCGGGACAGCGCCCGCGCGGCCGTCGGTCGCCTCGTTGCCGGCGATGACCAGGTCGACGTTCTCGACCGTGCCGATCGCCTTCGCGAGGACCTTCGCCGTGGCCAGCGAATCCGAGCCGTGCAGCGCCTCGTCGCTCACATGGATCGCCTTGTCGGCACCCATGGACAGCGCCTTGCGGATGGCGTCGGTGGCGCGGTCGGGGCCCATCGCGATGACGGTGACCTCACCGCCGTGCGCTTCCTGCAGCTGCAGCGCCTCTTCGACGGCGCGCTCGTTGATCTCGTCGAGCACGGCATCCGCGGATTCGCGGTCAAGGGTGTGGTCGGCGTCGGTGAGCTTGCGCTCGGACCAGGTGTCAGGCACCTGCTTGACCAGGACAACAATGTTCATAGGTCCTCTTCGACCTCCTGCGGACGGGCGGCGACGCTTACGCAGAGGACTGTAGGACTGCGCCGCCGGGTGTTCACGACCCTGCCATCACCCGGATGTTACCCGCCAGTAGCACCCCTGCAAACGGCAGCAAGCACCCCGCAAGCGTGACGGTTATCACCCGTTAACGCCACCTTTTGAGACCTAACCCATTCGGGCGACTAAACTGCGCGGACATGTACCGGCGAGTAGCAGTTGTGACCGATTCCACGGCCTGCCTCCCGGCGCAGATGACTGATCAACTCGGGATCGAGGTCGTCCAGATCCAGGTGCGGATCGGCGACCACACCGATGACGAGTCCCGCATCCCGGTCCCCGAGCTGGTTTCGGCCATGCGTTCGAACGTGCCGGTGGCGACGATCCCGCCCGACCCCGGCGCGTTCTTCTGGACGTACAACGAACTGGCCGCGCAGGGCGTGCGCTCGATCGTGTCCGTGCACGTGTCGAGCCGCCAGTCCGCGACCGTCGAGGCCGCCCGCACCGCGGCCGCCCAGGTGCGCGTGCCCGTGCACGTCGTCGACACCCACACCTGCGGGATGAGCATCGGCTACGCCGTCCAGGCCGCCGCGAAGATCGCGGAAGCGGGTGGCAGCGCGGAGAGAGTGCTCACGACCGCCCAGCGCCGGTTCGACAGGTCCACCGAGCTGATCTACGTGGACACGCTCGAGTACCTGCGCCGCGGCGGCCGCATCGGTGCCGCCGCCGCGCTGGTCGGCTCCGCGCTGTCGATGAAGCCGCTGCTGACCATGGCCGACGGCCAGATCACGCCGCTGGACCGCGTGATGGGCGCCGACCGCGCGCTCAACCGGATGCTGGACATCGCGATCAAGCGCGCGGGCACGGAGACCGTGGACGTGGCGGTCGAGCACTTCGACGCCGAGGAGAAGGCCTCCCGGCTGCTGCGCAAGCTCCGCCGCGGCGTGCCCAACGTCCGCCAGTTCATGTTGACGCAGGTCAGCTCGGCGATCGGCGCCCACGTGGGCCCCGGTGCGCTGGGCATCACAGTTTCGCCGGTCTGATCATCGGGAACTCGGAGTGCTGTTCCGTCCGTTGAACTGGACGTAACGGACCCCGGGAGGACCGATGGCCTCGTTCATGGACAAGATCACCAGGTTCCTGCGCAGTCCGCAGGGCCAGCGACTGAAGACCAAGGCACGCCAGGTGGCCAACGACCCGCGCAAGCGCGCGCAGGCCGAACAGCTGCTGCGCAAGTTCCGCGGCAAGAAGCACTAGTTGCCGAAGAGGGCGTTCAGCTCGCCGTACTCGATGCCACCTTCAGCACTGCTGTAGGTGCCCTTCGTCAACACTTCCAGCGCCACCTTCCTGGCCGCCGCGTAGGCGATCTCCGGAAGCGCGGTGCCGACGCTGATCCTGGCCGCGCCCGCGCCCGCCAGTTCGCCCACCGCGGGCGCACCAGGGCCGGCCAGCACGTTGAGCGGCGCGTCGATGCCGTTCGCCAGCTCCCGCACGATGCCCAGGTCGGTCACACCGGGCACGAAGATGCCGCTCGCCCCCGCCTCGAGGTACGTCCTGGCGCGGTCGAGGGTGACCTGCAGGCGGTCCGCCGGGTCGCCGACCCCGCGCAGATACACGTCGATCCTGGCGTTGATGTAGAGCTCCGGGGCGCTTCCCTGGCCGCCGCAAGACGTTCCTTCTGCTCCTGCGCGTCACGCACGGACCCTTCGTGCCCGTCTTCGATGTTGACGCCGGACGCGCCCGCCTCGCTGACGGCCCGCACGGTCTCGCCGACCTCGTCCGCGTTCTTGCCGAAGCCGGACTCGATGTCCGCGGTCACCGGAACCCTGACCGCCTTCGCGATCCTCGCGACGAGGTCGATCGCGAGGTCGCGGCTCAGCGCGTCGCCGTCCGGGGCGCCGAGACTCCACGCCACACCGGCGCTCGTGGTGGCGACGGCCTTGGCACCGGCAGCTTCGACGATGAGGGCGGAGGCGACGTCCCAGGCGTTGGGGAGGGTGAGCGGGCCCGGCTGGTGAAGGGCGTGGAAGAGCTGCGTGCGGTCGGTGCTGGAAGTCATGATCGAAGTGATATCAGCGGACACCGATACAAGTCCGGCGAATTTCGGACATGAACCGATGATTTTCGGACGCCGGGCTAGTTGCTGCCCGCCTTGCGACGCACCTCTTCGAACGTCCGGAGGTAGCGCTGCCGGAAGTCTTCGCGCTCCACCCACGTCGTGTGTTCCATCGGCTGGGGTGCGGCGGGTGGTGGCAACGTGGCTTCGACGATCGCTTCCGGCGCGGGTTCCGGCTCGGGCTCCTCGACAGCCTCAGAACTGTCGGTGCTCGCCGCTACGATCGATTCGGGGGCTTCGATTTTCCCCAAGGGGGGCGCGAAGTCCCCATCCCGATCGTATCCGTCAGCACCGACAATCTCGGGCTCCTCGACAACCTCAGGCTCTGCCTGGGCGACCGGCTCCGGTTCCACAACCGGCTCTCGCTCCGCGACCGGCCCTCGCTCCGTGACCGGCTCCA
>NZ_BAABBE010000022.1:0-106208 GCF_039537795.1 Lentzea roselyniae | reverse complement strand
TCCAGTTCCGCGACCGGCTCCAGTTCCGCGACCGGCTCCAGTTCCGCGACCGGCTCCAGTTCCGCGACCGGCTCCAGTTCCGCGACCGGCTCCAGTTCCGCGACCGGCTCCAGTTCCGCGACCGGCTCCAGTTCCGCGACCGGCTCCGGCTCATCAGCCGCGACGGGTTCCGCAGCCGATACGGGTTCCGCAACCAGCGCAGGCTCCGCAACCAGCGCAGGCTCCGCAACAGGCTCTGCCTCCGCAGCAGGCTCAGCCTCCGCCACCGGCACGGCCAGCACCGCCAGCGCAGGCTCCAGCTGCGGCAACCCCACCACCGGATTGCGGTGGATCGGCCGCGAGTCGTAGTCGTCGTCGACCGGCTCGACGGCGGGCTTCTCCACCCGCACCCGATCAGCCGGCTCGTCGGCAGCAGCGGAGGCCGGGGAAGCACCGGCGTCCTCGCGGCGTCTCAGCACCACGTACATGAGGGCCGCCCCTAACGTGAAGGACAGCACGCACAACCCGAAGACGATCCCGACGGCCCCTGCCATGCGAACGGCTCCTACCTAGACGACGAGGACGTCCTATGCGACGAGGACGTCGACCTGAGGTCCGCCGTCAGAGGGCGGCCCCCAGACGGGATCCACGATCACCCGAGTGGTGATGACGCTGTCGACTCCCTGCTCGGCCAGGTACTGCCGCACCAGGCCGGCCCGCTCCATGGCGAGCACGTCGCAGCGGTGCGACGCCGTCTCGCCGTTCCACGCGTGCGCCACCAGCGTCACGGAGCCGGTGACGTTGCGCAGCACGCTGGCCAGGCTCCTGCGCACGTCCTCGCCGCGGCCCACCAGCGACGCGGTGCCCGGCGCGAACGTGATGCCCTTGACGGCGTGCGACGAGAACAGCTCGCGCACGTGCTGCTGCGCGACGGCCGCGGGCACCACCAGCGGAGCGGGCGGCTGCATCCGCAACGGCGCGATGAAGTCCTCGACCGGCACCGGGCCGGCGAGAACGGCGGGTGCGGCGGGCGACGACGACAGCGCCGTCTCCAGTTCGTCTCCGTACACGGAGAAGCCGAACGCCGTCACCGACGCGGGCACCATCAGCGCTCCGACGGCCAGCGGCACCCAGCGCTTCACGACGCGGCCACCTGTTCCGGGATGTGCACCGGTGCAACGCGGTCGGCGGCCACGGACAGGGCCGCACGTGCCGCGGCGAGTTGCGTGTGGACGGTGCGCCTCAGCTCGTGCAGCTCGTCGGTCCGTTGCGCGACCTCGGCCAGGCGGCGGCTGGCCTCGCGGCAGGCCACCTTCACCACGAACTCCGCCCGCGCCTTGGCGAGCGCCTCCTGCTCCTGCAGGTGCTGCGCGGCCTCGTTGCGGCGCCGGGTCATGGTGAGCTCGAAGAACTGCTGGGCCTTCTCCCGCTTGCGCTCGGAGTCGGCCTCCAGGGCGTTGCACTGGAGAGCGGTCTCACGCAGCAACCGGTCGGCGTCGGACTGGGCGAGGGCAATCGCGGCGGCGCACTCGCGCTCCACCTCGTCCGCGCGCTGACGGTGCTGCGCCTCGAGGTCGGAGCAGCGGCGTTCCATCTCCAGCTCGCGCCGCTCCATCGCCGCGGCGCGGTTGGCGCAGTCCTGGCGGGTCGCGTAGAGCTCGGACTCGGCCTCCGAGCGCATTGCCGCCGCCTCGCGTTCGGCGTCGGCTCGCAACGCGGCGACCTCGACGTCGGTCCGCGCACGGAGATCGGCGCACTCGCGTTCGGCCTGCAGGTGCATCTCCGCGGCCTCGTCCTCGGCGAGGCGGAGCATGCGGTGCATCCGTTCGGTGGCGCCCGCGTGCGTGCCGGAGGTGGATTCCAGGCGCTCGATGCGGGCGCGCGCCTCCTCCAGGTCCCGGCGCGTCATTTCCAGCAGCTTGCGCAAATCGGCGGCCTGTGCCAGCGCCTCCGCCCGGTCGAGGCTCGTGAAGCGCAGCTGCTCCTCGAGATTCTCGATGTGCTCGATGACCTGACGTCGATGAAAACCTCGGTACACAACGTCGAAAGCGGTGTGCAGCGGAACTAGTTCCTGCTCTTTTGCACCCATGGTCACCTACTCACTCAACCAGGCCGAAGATTGTGCGAGCTTACCCAGCTCGGGTACCGCCAACCAGCGTCGACAGTGGACAGAGAGCGCACATGTAACGCGTGGAATATCCTTGGCTTCCAGCGCAAACGAGACGCGCGTAGATCAACTCCAAACAACGCGCAGTCACCCGATTGTGTCAAGTCGGACGCCTTTCCGAGGGGTTCACTCCTCGCGTTCGCCGTGCACGAAAAGTAACCACCAGGGGTAGATCACACGAATTGCCATCGTTCGTCAGTGGCTACTGCGATCACGCTTCGTTAACCTCCTCGTTCGTGTCCTCACGAGTAGCCGTCGTCACCGACTCGACCGCGTCACTTCCCGCCCGTCTGGCGGAACGGTTCAACATCATCACGGTCCCGATGCAGCTGAAGATCGGGTCGGAGCTGATCGACGAGGCATACGTGCCGACCGACAGGCTGTTGCAGGCGATGGACGCCCAGATCCCGATCACGACCCAGCCGCCCGCGCCGGACGCGTTCTTCTGGGCGTACCAGGACGCGTGGGCCAGGGGCGCGGAGACGATCGTGTCGGTGCACGTCACGCCGAAGCTCTCGCCGGCGACGGACGCCGCGAAGGCAGCGGCGGCCAAGTCGCGCGTGCCGGTGTTCATCGTGGACTCGCACTCGTCGGGCATGACGCTCGGGTTCGCCGCCCTCGCGGCCGCGCGGATCGTCCAGACCGGAGGCAACGTCCAGCACGCGCGCAGCGTCGCCGAGCAGCGCGGCCGCGACGCCAGCGTGCTGATCTACGTCAACACGCTGCACTACCTGCGGCAGGCCGGCCGGGTCAGCGCCGCCGCGAAGCTCTTCGGCGACGCGCTCTCGGTCAAGCCGCTGCTCACCGTCGTCAACGGCGAGGTGGAGCCGTTCGACAAGGTCGTCGGCAGGGAACGCGCGCTCGGCAAGCTCGTCGACAAGGCGGTGGCGCTCGCGTATGGACGGAACGTGGACCTCGCGGTCGAGCACTTCGCGGCCGAAAAGGAGGGACACGAGCTGCTGCAGATGCTGCAAAAGCGGATTCCGCACGCACGCGACGTCGTCCTGACGCAGGTCAGTGCTGCGATCGGCGCAAATGTGGGTCCCGGAGCCCTGGCCGTTACCGTCTCGCCGTTCTGATCATCACTACTGGCAAGTAACCTGACGGGCGTGACCCTCCCCCTGACCGGCGAACGCACGGTGCCCGGCATCGCCGAGGAGAACTACTGGTTCCGACGGCACGAGGCCGCGTACCTGCACCTCATCGGACACTGCGCGGACGCGGTCGTGCTGGAGGCCGGCTGCGGCGAGGGCTACGGCGCCCAGCTGATCCGCACGGTCGCGCGGCGGGTGATCGCGCTCGACTACGACGAGCTGACGTCGCGCCACGTCGCCCGCGCGTACCCGCAGCTGAACGTGCTGCGCGGGAACCTCGCGACGCTGCCGTTGCGCGACGGCGGCGTCGACGTCGTGGCGAACCTGCAGGTCATCGAACACCTGTGGGACCAGGAGGGTTTCCTCGCGGAGTGCCGGCGGGTGCTGCGTCCCGGCGGGACGCTCATCGTGACGACGCCGAACAGGCTCACGTTCTCGCCCGGCCAGGACACGCCGCTCAACCCGTTCCACACCAGGGAGCTCGCACCGTCCGAACTGGACGAGATGCTGCGCGAGGCTGGTTTCCGCGTTGACGAACTGACAGGGCTGCGTCACGGGAAGAGGCTTGACTCCCTCCTGGATGGACGGATCATCGACGCACAGGTCGAGGTCGCCCTGTCCGGTGCGCCGTGGCCGGCCGAGCTGAAGGAGGCTGTCGAGTCCGTGACGGTGGACGACTTCGACATCACCTCCGAGGACATGGACACGTGCCTCGACCTCGTGGCCGTGGCGGTGCGCGCGTGACCCGGGAAGGCTCTGAAGGAACGTTCTGCCTGGTCCTGCACAGCCATCTGCCCTGGCTCGCGCATCACGGCACGTGGCCGGTCGGCGAGGAGTGGCTCTACCAGGCGTGGGCGCACTCGTACCTGCCCGTCGTGGACATGCTGCGGCGGTTCGCCGACGAGGGCCGGTCCGACGTCCTGACGCTCGGTGTCACGCCGATCCTGGCCGCGCAGCTCGACGACCCGTACTGCTTGCGGGGAGCGCACGACTGGCTCGGCAACTGGCACCTGCGTTCGCACTACGCCGGTGAAAGGCTGCGCGAGCTGTCCGCGTACGAGCACCGGGCATCCTCTTGGGCACTGGACCAGTTCGAATCGCATTGGCGGCACGGGTTTTCGCCCCTGCTGCGGTCCCTTGTGGACTCTTCGACGATCGAACTGCTCGGCGGGCCGGCGACGCATCCCTTTCAGCCGTTGCTGGACCCTCGGGTGCGGGCTTTCGCGCTGCGGACCGGTTTGGACGACACCGCGCTGCGGATCGGCAAGGCCCCGGAAGGGATCTGGGCACCCGAATGCGGCTACTCACCCGGCATGGAGGCGGGGTACGCGGCGGCGGGCGTGCGGCGGTTCATGGTGGACGGACCGGCGCTGCACGGCGACACCTCGTCGGCGCACCCCGTCGGATCGTCGGACGTGCTGGCGTTCGGGCGTGATCTCGAAGTCTCGTACCGCGTCTGGTCGCCGAAGGTCGGCTATCCGGGCGATGCCGCGTACCGGGACTTTCACACCTTCGACCACCCGACGGGCCTGAAGCCGTCGCGGGTGACGGGCAAGAACGTGGCGCCGGAGGACAAGCGGCCGTACGACCCTTTGCTGGCACGGGAAGCGATCGGCCGCCACGTCGAGGACTTCGTGGACACCGTCGTGCGACGGCTGCGGGCGATCGACGGCGGGCTCGTCGTGGCGGCCTACGACACCGAGCTCTACGGACACTGGTGGCACGAAGGTCCGTTGTGGCTGGAGGCCGTGCTGCGCGCACTGCCGGAAGCCGGCGTGCGCGTGACGACCTTGCGCGGAGCCGTTGAGGCCGGGCATGTTGGTGCGCCGGTGGAACTGCCCGCCTCGTCGTGGGGCAGCGGCAAGGACTGGCGGGTGTGGGACGGCGCCCAGGTGTCGGACATCGTGTCGTTGAACTCGTCGGTGCAACAGGAGCTGCTGGGCCTGGACTTCTCGTCCGACGTGCGGGATCCGGTGCTGGACCAGGCGGTGCGCGAGGCGTTGCTGGCGTTGTCGAGCGACTGGGCCTTCATGGTCACGAAGGACTCGGCCGCCGACTACGCCCGCTACCGCGCGAAGATTCACAGCGACCGCTTCAGCGAGCTCGCGACGTTGGCGCGAAGCGGTCGTGGACGTGCGAGGGCGGCGGAGCTCCGCGCGGCGGACGGCCCGTTCGGGCATCTGGACGCGCGAGGAATGGGGTAACGGGATGCGCGTGCTGATGTTGTCGTGGGAGTACCCGCCGGTGGTCGTCGGCGGGCTGG
The DNA here is from genome assembly GCF_039537795.1 of Lentzea roselyniae. NCBI lineage: Bacteria > Bacillati > Actinomycetota > Actinomycetes > Pseudonocardiales > Pseudonocardiaceae > Lentzea > Lentzea roselyniae. Next base: position 100,705 of record NZ_BAABBE010000022.1, on the reverse strand, counting down.
GCAGGCACGTCCACGCGCTCGCGACACAGCTGGCCGCGCAGGGGCACGACGTCGTGGTGCTGTGCCGGCAACCTTCCGGCACCGACGCCGTGACGCACCCGACCGTCGACGTGGTGAGCGAGGGCGTGCGGCTGATCCGCGTCGCCGAGGACCCCGCGCATCTCGTGTTCGAGAAGGACCTCGTGGCGTGGACGCTGGCCATGGGGCACGCGATGACGCGCGCGGGACTGTCACTGGGCCCGTGGCGCCCGGACGTGGTGCACGCGCACGACTGGCTGGTCACGCACCCGGCGGTGGCACTGGCGGAGGCCTTCGGCGTGCCGCTGGTGGCGACGATCCACGCGACCGAGGCGGGCCGCCACTCCGGCTGGCTGTCGCACCCGTTGAACCAGCAGGTGCACTCGGTGGAGTGGTGGCTGGCGAACCGCGCGGACTCGCTGATCACCTGCTCCTCGGCCATGCGGCGCGAGGTCGCGCATCTGTTCGATGTGGACGCTGACACGGTTTCCGTGCTGCACAACGGCATCGAGCCGGGCGGCTGGAAGGTGCGGGCGAAGGACGTCGGCGCCGCTCGGCGTGCCTACTCCCCGCACGGTGACCCGTTGCTGCTGTTCTTCGGCCGCATCGAGTGGGAGAAGGGCATCCAGGACCTGATCGCGGCGCTCCCCCGGATCCGCCGGGCGTTCCGCGGCACCCGTGTCGTGGTCGCCGGCGGTGGATCGCAGACCGAGTGGTTGCAGGAGCAGGCGCGCAAGCACCGCGTGCTGCGTGCGGTGGAGTTCGTCGGACATCTCTCCGACAGGTCTTTGGCGGCGTTGCTCACAGCGGCAAACGCGGTCGTGCTGCCCTCCCGCTACGAGCCGTTCGGGATCGTGGCGCTGGAAGCCGCGGCGGCAGGAACGCCACTGGTGGCTTCCACCGCGGGCGGCCTCGGCGAGGTGGTTCTGGACGGCGTGACGGGCCTGTCGTTCGCCCCTGGTGACGTGGACGGACTCGCCCGTTCCGTGCGCGCAGTGCTGTCCGATCCCGCTGCCGCTGCCGCGCGTGCCCGTGCTGCGAAAGAGCGTCTGGCCACGGACTTCAACTGGGCCACGATCGCCGCGGACACAGCCGCGGTCTATGCGTCTGCCGCGGTGCGCGAACCGCGTGTCCTGGGGCGCCCCAAGATCGCCACGGGCAACCTGTTCACTTGATCTTGGTACAGTCGCCGGTCCCGTTAACAAGAGGTGACCGAGGACTGAATGAAATACCAACGCTTCGTGGCGCTCGGGGACAGCTGCACCGAGGGCCTGGACGATCTGCTTCCCGACGGCCGGTACCGGGGCTGGGCGGACCGCGTCGCGTCCGTGCTGGACGCGCCGGGCTTCCGCTACGCCAACCTGGCCGTGCGCGGCCGTCGCCTCGACCAGATGCTGGTGGAGCAGGTCCCGTCCGCTGAGGTGTTGGAGCCCGACCTCGTTGCCTTGTTCGGTGGCGGCAACGACGTGATGTCCGGAGCGTCGTGCGGCCAGATCGCGCGCCGGGTGGACGCGATGGTGCGCGCCGTGACGTCCTTCGCGCCGACCGTCGCCGTCTTCACGTTGAGCGATATCTCGCAGCGCATGCCCTTCGGTTGGCGCATGCGGCCGCGGATCGAGGCGTTGAACGACGCCGTGCGTGTGGCCGCGGTGCGTTACGGCGCGATCCTGGTCGACGTTGCGGACGACGAGTGCGTGCGGGACTCACGCTACTTCGGCCCGGACCGTCTGCACCTGTCGTCGTTGGGGCACAGGCGTTTGGCCGGTCACCTGCTGTCGGCGCTGGAGATCCCGTTCGACTCGTCGTGGATGGCACCGCTGGACGGCGTGGCCGCACCGGCGTCCCTGTTCGACCACCTGCGGTGGCTGCGCGACCAGGTGCTGCCCGTCGCCTACTCGCGCTCACGCAACAAGCTGATCGGCCGCGAGCCGGGCGACGGCTTCCGCGCTAAGCGTCCGCGGCTTCTTCCGCTCGCTTAGCCAGCGCCTCCTTGGCCTTGCGGGCCATGTCCGCGATGTCCGCCCTGCGCTGAGCATCAGCCTCGTAGTCGGCGCGCCGATCCCGCACCACCCGTGCCGGCGCCCCGACCGCGATCTTGTAGTCCGCCACGTCCCCGCGCACCACCGCGTGCGCCCCCAGCACACACCCGCGACCGACACGGGTCCCGCGCAGCACGGTCACCTTGGCCCCGAGCCAGCAGTCCGGCCCGATCCGCACCGGCGACTTCACGATGCCCTGGTCCTTGATCGGCAGGGTGATGTCCTCGGTCTTGTGGTCGAAGTCGCAGATGTAGACCCAGTCCGCGACCAGCGACGACGCGCCGATCTCGATGTCGAGGTAGCAGTTGACCGTGTTGTCCTTGCCGAACACGACCTTGTCACCGATGCGCAGCGAGCCCTCGTGGCACCGGATGGCGTTGCCGTCGCCGATGTGCACCCAGCGCCCGATCTCCAGGCGGCCGTAGCCGGGGCGGGCCATGACGTCGACGCGCTTGCCGAAGAAGACCATGCCGCGCAGCACCACGTGCGGGTTGAGCAGGCGGAACTTCAGCAGCCGCCAGTACCGCACGAGGTACCAGGGGGTGTAGGCGCGGTGGCGCAGGACCCAGCGCAGGGACGCGAGAGTGAGGAAGCGTGCCTGCTGCGGGTCCCGGCGCGACCTGCGCCATCTGGTCCACACCGGTGCGCCCCACATGCTCGTCATGGACGGAGACTCTAACTTCGGGCGGCCGGTGACCGGGAAACGGTTCCAAGGTGTCGTGACCACGGCGAACAGAGGTGCGGCATGTGGGCGGTCATCGGCGTCTGGGAGCTCAACCCGGAAATGCACGACGAATGGCGGGCGCAGGTGCCGTTGATGGCGTCGAGCAAGGTCGGGCTACCGGGGTTCGTGCACGGGACGTGGACGCAGGACGGCCACGCGATCCAGGTGTACGACAACGAGGCCGATGCGCGTCGCTACCACGCGGACATGCTGGAGAAGGGCTACCTCGAACGGCCGGGCCTGAGGAATGTCGTGTGGGACGTGGCCGAGGTGGGAGCCGAGTCTCAGGCACCCTAGAGGCATGGCGATCCCTCTGATCATCGACACCGACCCCGGCGTGGACGACGCGTTCGCGATCGCGCTCGCCGCCCGCAGCGCCGAGGTGGACCTCGTCGGTCTCACCACGGTGTTCGGCAACGTCGCGCTCGACCTCACCACCCGCAACGCCCTGCGGCTGCTCGCCTACCTCGAGCGGACGGACGTGCCCGTGGTCAGGGGCGCGGAAGGGCCCAGCGGGGCGGCGGACGTGCACGGCGAGGACGGGCTCGGCGGGCAGGCGCACACGTTGCCCGAGAGCGACCGGGAGATCTTCGGTGACGATGTCGTCGGCTTCTTCCGCGAACGGCTGACGCCGGAGACGGTGGTGGTCGCGATCGGGCCGCAGACCAACATCGCCAAGGCTCTCGACGCCGGGATCGAGTTCCCCCGGCTGATCGTCATGGGTGGCGGCCTCGGGCTCGGCAACACGACCGAGCGCGCCGAGTTCAACTTCTGGGCCGACCCCGCCGCGGCGCGCACGGTGATCCGCAAGGGCAACCCGGTCGTGGTGCCGCTCAACCTCACGCACCGGTGCATCGCCGACACCGAGTTCCTGGCCAACGTCGACCAGACGCTGAGCAACCTCACGGGCACCTACCGGACGTACCTGGCCAACCGGTCGGAGAACCAGGGGATCTACATCCACGACGCCGTGGCGGTGGCCGAGGCGATCGTCCCCGGCACGCTCAAGACCAAGACGCACCTGCTCGACATCGACGACGACGGCGCCCTCGTCGAGGGAAATCACCAGGTGGAGGTCGCGGAGGACACCGATTGGCCCGCGCTGCGGGCCTTCATGGAGCAGCGCTTGTCCGTTTGACGACAACTTCGTGTCGCTCTCTGGGGTTGCGCGGGCACGGTAAGTAGGGTCCGCGACCATGCAGCGAAGAGTCCTCACGACAGCTGCGGTGGCGGTGGCCATGACGTTCGGAGTGGTCCCTGCCTCCGCTCAGCCCCAGATTCAGGTGGTGCCGGATCCCGCGGCTCACGTGAACCCGTTCATCGGCACGACCAACCTCGGGAACACGTTCCCCGGCGCGGTCGTGCCGTTCGGCATGTTCTCGTTCAGTCCGGAGGCCAGCCGCGGCAACACCCTGCGCGCCGCGGCGCCCGGCGGTTACCGCTACGACGCCACGAAGATCCGCGGCTTCAGCCTCACCCACATGTCCGGCACGGGGTGCGCGGGCGGCAGTGGCGACATCCCGATCTTCCCGCACGTCGGGACGGTCACCACGTCGCCGACCACGGACGCGACGGACGCGGTCTACGCGAGCGAGTTCGCGCACGCGGACGAGGTGGCCAAGCCCGGACGTTACGACGTGACGCTCAAGTCCGGCGCCAAGGCCGAGCTGTCCGCGACCGAACGCACCGGTGCGGCCCGCTTCAGCTTCCCGGCCGGCAAGCCGGCGACGGTGCTGATCAACACGTCCAAGTCGCAGGTGGGCTCGTCCGACGCCCAGACCGTGATCGACAAGGACAAGCGCACGATCACCGGTTCGGTCACCGCGGGCAACTTCTGCGGCTACATCAACCAGGTCGGCCGCCGCAGCTACTACACGCTGCACTTCGTGGCGGAGTTCGACCAGGACTTCACCGAGGTCGGCACGTATCAAGACAACGTTGTCACGCCCAGTTCGACGTCCTCGAAGGGCGGCACGACGTACGGGACGAACGGCTGGCCGGTGCTGGGCAAGGGGTCCGGCGCCTACCTCGGGTTCGCGCCCGGCTCGCAGGTCAACGTCAAGGTCGGCATCTCCTACGTCAGCCTGGACAACGCGAAGCAGAACCTGGTCGCCGAGAACAAGGGCCAGTCCATCGAGGACATGAGGGACAACGCGTACATCGCGTGGCAGAAGCAGCTCAAGCGCATCGAGGTCGGCGGCGGCTCCGATGACGAGCGGACCAAGTTCTACACCGCGTTGTACCACTCTTTGTTGCACCCCAACCTGTTCAGCGACGTCAACGGCGAGTACGCCGGGTTCGACGGCAAGACGCACAAGATCAACCGTTCGAAGCAGAAGGCCCAGTACGGCACGTTCTCCGGCTGGGACGTCTACCGCTCGCAGCTGCAGCTGGTGACGCTGCTGGAACCGCAGATCGGCTCGGACATCGCGCAGTCGCTGCTGAACCAGGCCGAGCACAACAACGGCGTCTGGGACCGCTGGTCGCACAACAACGGCGGCACGCACGTCATGAACGGTGACCCGTCGCCCATCGCACTGGCCGCGATCTCCGCGTTCGGCGGTGACAGGTACGACATCAGGTCGTCGCTTCGGAGCTTGGTCAAGGCCGCGACCGTGCCGACCGCGCTCGACCTGAGCAAGGACGGCTGGGCCGTGATGTCGGTCGGGCAACGGCCGTCGCTCGACAAGTACCTGAAGCACAAGTACATGCCGTCCGTGTCGAACGCGTGGGGCGGCGCGGCGGAGACCCTGGAGATCTCCGCGGCGGACTTCGCGATCAGCCAGCTCGCGGAGCGCACAGGTGACAGGAAGACCGCCAGGACGTTCGCCGAGCGCGCGCAGTGGTGGCAGAACAACTTCGACCCGGTCGCGCACAGCACCGGCGGCTACATCCGCAACCGCAACGCCGACGGCACGTGGGTCAAGGACTTCACACCGGACACCGGCAACGGTTTCGTCGAGGGCAGCAGCGCCCAGTACACCTGGATGGTCACGCACAACGTCGCCGGGCTCGTGGAGTCGCTGGGCGGCCGCGAACGCGCGAACAAGCGTCTCGACGACTTCTTCCACAACGCCGACGGCAGCTGGGCCCTGACGGGTCAGGGCGGTGCGAAGTCTGAACTGGACAACGAGCCGTCGGTGAACGTCCCGTGGCTCTACAACTACACCGGCCAGCCCGCCAAGACGCAGGAAACGCTGCGGGAGACCATCAACACGCTGTGGAAGAACGCCCCCGGCGGCATCCCCGGCAACGACGACCTCGGCGCGATGTCGTCGTGGTTCGTGTTCACCGCGATGGGCATGTACCCGCAGGTGCCGTCGCGCGCCGAGCTGGTGCTGAGCAGCCCGCTGTTCACGTCGGTGAAGATCAACCGCGGTGGCGGCAAGGACATCACCATCACCGCACCCCAGGCCAACACCGCCACGAAGTACGTGCAGTCGCTGAAGGTCAACGGCCGCACTTCGACGAAGAACTGGCTGCCCGAGTCGTTCGTGGAGCGCGGCGGCAAGCTGGACTTCGTGCTCGGCAAGTCGCCTTCCTCGTGGGGCACGGGCGCTTCCGACGCGCCGCCGTCGTTCCGCGAGGGCGAGCAGCCGATCAGGCACGACCAGCCGTACTACCTCACCGTCGAGCCGCGCCAGCTGGTGGTCGAGCCGGGCAAGTCGATCACGGCGAAGGTCAACGCGGTGAAGCTGTACGACGGCGACCCGAAGGCCACCTACACGATCACCGGCCCGGAGGCGCTGACCTTCACGCCGACGACCGGCGCGGTGCCGGGTGACTTCACGATCGCGGCAGCGGCCGGAACCGCGCAGGGCTTCTACGACTTCACCGTGACGGTGAACGTCGAGGGCGCCGCGAAGCCCGTCGTGCTGCCGCAGACGGTGAAGGTCGCGCCGGCGGGCAGCATGCTCGCCGCCGTGAACAACGTGGGCGCGTCTGACGACGCCGACGGCGAGGGCGACTTCGACGGCGGCGGCTACAGCTACTCGCGCCAGGCCCTCGCTGTTGCGGGCCTCACGCCGGGCGGCACGGGCACCGTCGATGGCCTGTCCTTCACCTGGCCGTCGTCGCCTCCTGGCCGTCCGGACAACGCGACCGCGGCGAAGCAAACGCTTGCACTGTCCGGCACCCGCCTCGCTTTCCTGGGTTCGGCCACGAACGGAGCCCGGACTCGTCCCGCCGTGGTGACGTTCACGGACGGCACCACGGCGTCCGTGGAGATCGGCTTCAGCGACTGGACCCTGGGTGGCGGCGGCCAGACGCCGAGCTACGGCAACGTGGTCGTCGCGACCACGCCGTACCGCAACCAGCTCGGCGGCGGCAACGAGAAGGTCGCCACGCACATCTTCGCGACGAAGACGTACGTGGCTCCGGAAGGCAAGACGCTGGCGAGCATCGTGCTGCCAGAAGATGTGAACCTGCACATTTTCGCCGTGGCACTGGGCTAGTTCGTCGAACGTCGGGTGGTTTCTGGCGCAGTGGCGTCAGAAACCACCCACGACCTATGGTGTGAGAAGCCCAAGTGCCGCCGCCTCGCTCTGAGCGTGAGGCGCCATGCCCAAAGGCGTGCGATCAACGAGGATCGCCGTGCATTCCTGGGAACGGCTCACCGCGGATGCCGTCGCGACCTGGCTGGACGCCCTGCCCGGCTGGCTCGTCGTGGGCACCGCCTGCTCGGTTGAAGACCTGGCGTTGTTGTGTCGGCTGAGACCGCCGGACGTCGTCGTGGGGCAGTTGGAACCGGACCTCGTACCGGACTTTCCACTCGTCCCGCTCTGCCCGGCCTGGGGCCTCGCTGCCTTGCGGGCTTCGTTGGAGCACGTGCCGCTGGTTCCGCTGCGCCGTGTCGCACCGGGTGCGCTGACCGATCGCGAGATGGAAGTCCTCGCCTACGTCTGCTCCGGACAGTCGGCCGCGTTGGTCGCGTCTGCCCTGCGGTTGTCGCCGCACACCGTGGTCAACTACAAGCGGCGGATCTTTGCGAAGCTCGGGGTGCAGAGCCGGGTGCAGGCTGCTGCTGTGGTGGCGCGGCTCGGACTGGTCCGGGCTCCGTGCTCAGGGGTCGTTGCGCGTGAGAACGTTCCCACGCTCACGCATCGGGAGCAGGACATCCTGTCGTCGATCGCTCGTGGGGAGTCGGTCCGGCAGACGGCTCACGCGTTGGGGATCGCGGTGAAGACCGTGGAGTCGGAGCAGCGGCAGTTGTTCTTCAAGTTGCGGGTGCACAACCGGGCTCAGGCGCTGGCGGAGGCGCAACGGCTGGGGTTGCTAACGTAGCGACCCTGCCAGGTGATGACCTGAGCGTGACCGACTGGGAGACACGGCTCGTTGACGCGGCACGTCGCGGCGACTGGTTGGTGTGCACCGACCAGAGCGCGGTGGTCCGCGCCGAGCTGATCCGGGAGTTGCTGCTCGGTCGTCACGGCGACGTGGACCCGCGTGGTGTGCGACTGTCTTGAGCACTGGTCGAGGGGACGCTCGACCTCGACCACGTAACGGCGGTGGCCGGCCTGCACCTGAGTGAATGCGTGATCCATGAGTCGATCACGGCCGCCAGCGCGAACCTGTCCCACCTCTCGCTCAGCAAAGCCCAGGTCGCGGGGATCGACCTCGTCAGCGCTCGATCGCGGGAGATCTCGTCCTGAGAGACGTCGAGTTCACCAACACTGTCGGGCCCGCGCTGAACGCAGACCGCGTCCGCATCGACGGCTGCCTGATCATGCTCGGACAGGTCCGCGCGACCGGACACAGCGAGTTCGGCGTGCTCAACCTGATCCACGCTCGCATCGCCTCGGCGTTCGAGCTGCGTGACGCCGAGCTCTTCAACAACGCCGGTCCCGCCCTGATGGCCGACAACATCCGCGTCGGCGACGACCTGATCATGCGAGGCGCGATCCGAGCCACCGGGCATGGTCAGTACGGTGCGATCAGCATGCTCGGCGCCAACATCACCGGCGACCTCAGGCTGGAGGGCGTCCAGGCCACCAACACCAACGGTCCTGGTGTGCGTGCCCACCGCGCCCGTGTCAGCGGCAACCTGGTCCTGCTGAGCGGAACGCGTATCACCGGGCACGGCAGGGTCGGCGCGCTCAACCTCGTCGGTGTCCATGTCTCCGCGAACTTCCAGCTGCGGAACGTGGAAGTGACCAATACCGACGGCCCCGCACTGGCGGCCCGGCGCATGCAGGTCCAAGGTCAAGTGGCGCTGGAGGAGTCCAGGCTGTCGGGGAACGACCTCGACGGTGCGGTCGACCTGAGAGGCGTCCTCGTCGGCGGGTCGTTCGGTAGCGGACCTCGATCCGGGCTGAGGGTGGACGCAGGATCCGGTCTCGCGCTCAACCTGAGCGAAATGGTGATCGGGAACGCGGTGGCGATCGACCCCACGGTGGCATGCCCGGTGTCCGGGCTGGGTGAGCAGTGCCTCTTTGACGGGCGGGTCATGCTCAACGACCTCTCCTTCGCTGCTCTCGGCCCTGGTTGGACCTGGGGGCAATGGCTGCATGTGATCCGCCGCCACACCTTCGCTTATCACGCCTCGGCCTACCAGCGCCTGGCAGCGGTCGAGCGGGCCGCCGGCCACGACGGCGTCGTGCGCCGGGTCCTCATCGCCCAGCAGACAGATCTGCGCCGTGACAACCCCGACGACCTGGGCGGCTTCGTGATTCGGCGCTTCCACTGGCTGTGGGGCGTGCTCAGCGGATACGGCTTCCGGGCTCGCCGCACCGCCGCCGCTCTTCTCGTGGTGCTCGTGATCGCCGGTGCACTCGGCTGGTGCGCCGGCCAGATCCCCACCGGCCCAGGCCATCTCGCCGCCGAGCGTGTCAGCAGCGCCACCGCCGCGGCCGGAGTGCCCTGTTCCACAGTGGAACTCGTCGGACTGGGACTGGACCGCGGTTTGCCGTTGGCGATGACCGGCATGCGGGCACGGTGCGATCTCGACACCGTGTCACACGCAGGCCAGGCATTCACGGCCGCCATCTGGCTGGTGCAGCTAGCGGTCTGGGGCCTCGCGACGCTGGCACTGGCCGGGTACACCAACCTGGTGCGCAAGCCCGGCTGACGTGGAAACCGGCGTAAGGGATTGGCGTCCCCTGCATGGTTCTTCGTCCGTGCGGCGACGAGTGATCTTGCAGAAAACTGCGCTGACATGGGCAATCTCACCAGACGTGGATTTCTGGGAGGGGTCGCGGGCGCCGGTGCGGTGACGCTGGCACCCTCCCCTGCCGTCGCGCAGACAGTCGCGCAGACAGTCGACGCGGCCACCTCACCCCGGTTCTTCGGACGGATCTTCCCGAACCTCCCGCCGTTCGCCGAGAACACCCCGCGCGTGCAGGACGCGTTGCGGGCGATGGGGGCGCCGGGCGGGCTGCTGGACGCCAAGGATCCGTTGCGCGAAGGGCCGATCAGGCTCATCACCAACCCCGAGCTGAGTCCCGGCAACCTCGACAACCCGTTCAACACGGCAGGGACGACGTTCCTCGGGCAGTTCATCGACCACGACCTCACCTTCGACCTCCACTCCCGGCTCGCGGTGCCGGCGGTGCCCGAGCAGAGTCCGAACACCCGCAACCCCACGCTGTCGCTGGATTCCGTGTACGGGGGCGGGCCGGTTCAGAGTCCGCAGCTGTACGACAGCAACGACAGAGCGAAGTTCCGGGTCGAGAGCGGCGGGCTGTTCGAGGACCTGCCGCGCCGCAGTGACGGTGTGGCGATCATCGGGGACCCTCGCAACGACGAGAACCTCATCATCTCCGGGTTGCACGCGGCGTTCCTGTTGTTCCACAACCGGGTTGTGGATCGGCTCAGAGCGCAGAACACGCCAGCCGACCGGGTCTTCGCGGAGGCGCAACGAACCGTTGTGTGGCACTACCAGTGGATCGTGGTGCACGAGTTCCTGCCGCAGGTCATCGGCTTCGGGCTCACGCAGGACATCCTCACCCACGGGCGGCGCTTCTACCGGCCCGCGCAGAACCAGCACTTCATGCCGGTCGAGTTCCAGGGGGCCTGCTACCGGTTCGGGCACAGCCAGGTGCGGCCGTCCTACCGGGCGAATTTGAAGGGGGACAGCAACAACCAGCCGTTCTTCGGGTTCATCTTCGATCCGGCGGCCGAAGGACAGAGCGACCCGGTGGATCTCCGCGGCGGGCGGCGGGCGCGCAGGAGGTTCATCGGGTGGCAGACGTTCTTCGACTTCGGGGACGGGCAGGTGCGGCCCAACAAGAGGATCGACACGCACATCAGCACACCGCTGTTCCGGTTGCCGCTCGGCGCCATCGCGGACGGCAGCCCGCCCACCGCGCTCCCCCAGCGCAACCTGCTGAGGCACCTCACGTGGTCGTTGCCGTCCGGGCAGGCCGTGGCGCAGGCCATGGGCATTCCGGTGCTGGACAACGTGCCTGAGCTCAGGGAGTTCGGCTTCGACCGCTCGACACCGCTCTGGTACTACACGTTGCGGGAGGCCGAGACGCTCGGCGACGGCATCACGCTCGCGGGAGCGAGCGCCAGGCTGATCGGTGAGGTGTTCGTCGGGCTGCTGCAGCTGGATCCAGAGTCGTACCTGCGGCAGCAGCCGGGCTGGAAGCCGACGCTGCCGGCGCGCTCCTCCGGTCAGTTCGGAATGGTCGACCTGCTCAGGCTCGCCGGGGTCGATCCCGTGAGCCGGGGCCAATAGTGTGGGGTGGTGTTCACCGTTTCGGAACGCGACCGGTTGCGTCGTGACCTCGTGAACGCCGCCGACACCGACCCGCGCGTGGTCGGGGCGGCGTTGACGGGGTCGGCGGCCGTGGGCAGGGAGGATCGCTGGTCCGACATCGACTTCGCGCTGTCGGTCGACCGCGAGATCGACGCCGTGGTGGCCGACTGGACCGCGCTGATGTACGCGTGCGGCGCGGTCAGCCACCTCGACGTGCGGCGCGGGGCTGTTCTCTTCCGGGTCTTCCTGATGCGGTCGACGTTGCAGGTGGACATCGCCTTCTGGCCGTCGACCGAGTTCGGGGCGACGGGGCCCACGTTCCGGCTGCTCTTCGGTGACGCCAACGAGATTCCGCAGCCGGCGCAGCCGGACCGCGCCGAGCTCATCGGACTCGCCTGGCTCCACGGGCTGCACGCGCGGTCGTCGATCGAACGCGGCCGCTGCTGGCAGGCGCTCTACATGATCAACAACATGCGTGACCACGTGATGTCGTTGCGCTGCCTCAACGAAGGCGTCAACGCCGTGCAGGGGCGCGGCCTCGACGATCTGCACGACGCCGGCGAGTTCGCCGGGACGCTCGTGCTCTCCACACGCCCCGACGAGCTGCGCAGGGCGTTCCACGTGCTGACCGGACTGCTGCTCACCGAGATCAGCGACTCGGCACTGGCTGAGGCCGTGCGGGCGCTGTCTCCCGGAGCAGCAGTCCAGCGGTGAGCAGCACCAGCACGGCCGCGGAGCCGTGCACCGCCAGCGCGTAGCCCACCGAACCGCCACTCGTGATCACCGCCAGGCAGTCGCCGATCGGGATGATCGAGTCGGCCAGCACCACCCAGCCCAGCGCGCGACGCTGCTTCAGCAGCAGCAGGATCAACGCTGTCAGGCCGTACGCGAGGTCGCGCACACCCTTCACGACGTAGTAGCCGGACGGGTCGACGATGCCGAACCCCGCGGCCGCGCCGTGCCCGTTGAACAGGTAGCCCAGCCCGAAGACGAAACCGGCCAGCACGACGAGCCAGGCCATGATCGTGGTCAACCGCATGATCTCTCCCCATGACTTCTAGCACTGCTAGTGACTAGAGCAACGCTAACAGCACCAGCGCTCGAATGTCTAGCAGTGCTAGATTCAGAGCCGTGAGCATCCAGAGCCGACGCGAACGCGAACGCGCCGAACGCCACCAGCTGATCATCGACGCGGCCCGCGAGCTGGCCGAGGCGGAAGGCTGGGACGCGGTCACCACGCGCAGGCTCGCCGAGAAGGTCGAGTACAGCCAGCCCGTGCTCTACAGCCACTTCAAGAACAAGGACGCGATCATCCGCGAGGTCGCGATCCAGGGTTGTGGCGAGCTGGCCGAGAAGTTGCACGAAGCCAATGCCGTGCAAGGAAAATCGCGCCAGCACGCCGTCGCGGAGGCATACCTGGAGTTCGCCAGGGAGAGGCCCGCGCTCTACGACGCCATGTTCGTGCGGGAGGTCGACATCCCGTTCGGCACCGCCGACGCGCCCGCCGAGCTGCGCGCGGCGTTCGCCGAGCTCGTCGCCGCGGTCGAACCCGTTGCGGGCGACCGTGATCTGGAGACGCTCACCGAGGTCTTCTGGAGCACGCTGCACGGCATCGCCACGCTCACCCACGGCAAGCGGCTGCGGCCCAGCCACCACCTCGACCGACTGGATCTCGTGCTGAGCCAAGGCCGCTAGCGCGGGATCAGGTCCGCTCTGCCCGACACAGCACCATGACGGGTTTCGTACCGATCCTGGTCAACACCACCGTGGCCTCGTCACGGCCGGCCAGCTTCAACCGCTTCCGCAGGGTGTTCGGGTCGACGTCCAGGCCGCGCACCAGGATCTCCAGCCGGCCGATCCCGCGCGTCTTCAGCAACGACTTGAGCGCCTTCTCCGTGTAGTGCCCGTGGTCGAGCACGCGGAACGCGCGGATGCCCGCGGGAGGTGTGTCTCCGCTCAGGTACGCGATGCGTTCGTCGAGCTGCCACAGACCGTGGCGGGCCGCGTAGTGCCGCACCAGGCCCGCGCGCACGACCGCGCCGTCCGGGTCGATGATCCACTCACCGGGCGGGGTGACCGGGCAGTCGTCGGGTTCGGCGTCGGTGACGGTCCACGAGTCGTCACCGTGGATGACCGTCGCGCGGCGTGAAACTCCTTCCGTGGCAAGGCCTCGCGTCCACAGGCAGGCTTCGCGCACGGCGCCGTCGAGCGACACGAGCTCGATCTCGTCGGCCCACGGCGCGACCGCGAAGTCGATGCCGGGCGCGCACTTCACCGCGAGGTCGACGTGCGCGTACACCTCGGACAGCTCGTCCAGCGGTGGCACGAAGTCCTGCGGGTGCCACTTGCGGCGGCCGGACGAGTCACGGCGGGCCGGGTCCGCGGTGACGGCCGTGGCCCGGGAGACCGGCTTCAGCGCGTCCGCCTGGACGACCAGCTGGCCGGGAACGTTGTTGCGCGCCATGGCGAGCCGGACCGGGTCGAGGTCCGAGCCGACGCACCGGGAAGCGACAGCGTTCAACGCGAACAGGTCCGCGCCGATCGAGCACGTGACGTCGTGCACATCGCGCCCGGCGAACCGCGAAGCCCGATGGCGGGCGACCGGTGACGCGGTGGCCTGCTGGAGGGCGTCGTCGGTGAAGAGCCACTCGGCGGCGTTGTCCAGTTTGGACGTCGCGCGACGGCGCAGCAGCACGGTTTCCACGACGGGAGCGAACCGCTCGCCGAGGAGCTTGCGGGCGACGCCCACGTCGTGCAGGCGAGAAGAGTCCGTGAAGGGCAACGCGTTCACCTCGGCGACGGCGGCGACTCCGGCGGCGGACCGCAGGAACGCCACGTCGTCCGAGGTGAACGCGTACCCCAACTCAGGAGGACTTCTTGCCGGTGACCGACACGTTGTAGAACACCTCGCGCGGCAGGACCTTCGCGAAGATGTTCTGGTCGACCCACGAGAGGTTCTGCCAGGTGCGGTAGGCGAACATCGCCCAGCCGAAGCCGAGCTTCTCGCGCGGCACGGCGGCCTCGAACGTGCGCACCGGCCAGCCGAACAGCGCCGCGGACAGCTCGTCGGTGACGGCCTTGACCTCCACCGCGCCCGCGCGCCGCGCGGTCTTCTCCAGGTCGTCCGGGTCGAACGTGTGGAGATCGACTACGGCTTCCAGCGCGGCGGCGCGGGAGGACTCGTCGAGCTCCTCCTGCGGGCGGCGCCAGTCGTTCAGCACCGGTACGGCCTTGGTGATGTTCGTGGTCAACCACCACGTCGCCTGGCCGAGCTTGCGGGCGTAGAAGTTGCCGATGTTCGTCGGATCGCCCGCGAACACGAACTTGCCGCCCGGCTTGAGCACGCGCAGCACCTCGCGCATCGCCGCCTCCACATCAGGGATGTGGTGCAGCACCGCGTGGCCGACGACGAGGTCGAACGTGTTGTCGTCGTACGGGATGCGCTCGGCGTCGGCGACCCTGCCGTCGACGTCGAGACCGAGGTGCCGGGCGTTGCGCAGCGCGACCTCGACCATGCCGGGCGAGAGGTCGGTGACCGAGCCCTTCTTGATCACGTCGCCCTGCATGAGGTTCAGCAGGAAGAAGCCCGTGCCGCAGCCGAGCTCCAGCGCGTGCTCGTACGGACCCGTGTCACCCGCGACGGCCTTGAAGCGGTCGACGGCGTAGGTGATGCAGCGGTCGTCGTAGGAGATCGACCACTTCTCGTCGTACGTGCCCGCTTCCCAGTCGTGGTAGAGCACGTTGGCGAGCTTGGGGTCGGAGTACGCCGCCTGGACCTCTTCCGCGGTCGCGTGCGGGTTGGGTGCCGGATCAGTTGCCACTGAACTTCGCCTTTCCCGGGCCGTTCTCGATGAACGACTCCACGCCCGCCTTCTTGTCCTCCGTCGCGAACAACGCCGCGAAGAGGTGGCTCTCCAGCTTGAGGCCCGACTCCAGATCGGTGTCGAGGCCACCGTCGACGGCGGCCTTGGTCGCGGCGAGCGCGAGCACCGGCCCGTTGACGAACTGCTTGGCCCAGCGCTTCGCGGCCCCGTACACGTCGTCCGGAGCGACGACCTCGTCGACCATGCCGATCTCCAGCGCCTCCTGGGCGCCGACGAACCGGCCGGTGTAGAGCAGGTCCTTGGTCTTCGACGGGCCGATCAGCCGGGCGAGGCGCTGCGTGCCGCCACCGCCGGGGATCAGGCCGAGCAGGATCTCGGGCTGGCCGACCTTGGCGTTGTCGCCGGCGATGCGGCGGTCGCAGCCGAGCGCGACCTCGAAGCCGCCACCGAGCGCGTAGCCGGTGATGGCCGCGACGGTCGGCTTCGGGATGGTCGAGAGCGCGCCGAGAGCGTCCGACAGGCTCTTGGCCCGCAGCGTCATCTCGGCGTGGGAGATCTGCGCGAACTCCTTGACGTCGGCGCCCGCCGCGAAGACCTTCTCGCCGCCGTAGACGATGACGGCGTAGACGTCCGACCGTTCGCTCGCCTCCTTGGCGGCGGCCTGGAGCTCGGTCTGCACCTGCCGGTTCAGGGCGTTCATCGGCGGCCGATCCAGCCGGATCGTGCCGATCCCGTCCTCGACTTCCAGCCTGACGAACTCAGCCACGCAGCGCCCTCCTAGTTGTCGCGACCCCGGTGTCACGTTACTTGGCGGTAGCTTCTCAGACCTTTCGGCGGGCGAAGAACCGCTCCCCCGACTTTTGCAGTTCGAGGTCCTGACCGAACGTCTTTGAGAGGTTTTCCTCAGTGAGGACGTCGTCGAGCAGGCCCTGGGCCACGATCGAACCCTCGCGGAGCAGCAGCGCGTGCGTGAAGCCGGGCGGGATCTCCTCGACGTGGTGCGTGACGAGGATGGTCGCGGGCGCGTCGGGGTCCATGGCGAGCTCCGACAGCTTGGCCACGAGATCCTCGCGTCCGCCCAGGTCAAGGCCTGCGGCGGGCTCGTCCAGCAGGAGCATCTCGGGGTCGGTCATGAGCGCGCGGGCGATCAGCGTGCGCTTGCGCTCACCCTCGCTCAGGGTGCCGTAGAGGCGGTCGGCGAGGTGCGCGATGCCCAGGGTGCCGAGCAGCTCCCGGGCCCGGTCGGTGTCGAGCTTGCCGTACTCCTCGCGCCACCTGCCCAGCACCGCGTAGCCGGCGGACACGACGAGGTCGACGACCGTCTCGTCACCGGGGACGCGTCCGTTGAGGGCCGCGCTGCAGAGGCCGATGCGGGGCTTGAGCTCCTGGACGTCGGTCTTGCCCAGGCGCTCGCCCAGGAGGTGGACCTTGCCCCTGGTGGGGTGCAGCTCGGCGCTGGCCAGCCGCAGCAGGGTCGTCTTGCCCGCTCCGTTGGGGCCCAGCACCACCCAGCGCTCGTCCAGTTCCACGCTCCAGTCGATGTTGCCGACCAGCGTGTTCTTCCCTCGACGGACCGATACGCCCGCCATGTGCACGACCAGATCTGTCACGTCGACGTCCGCCACGAGCCCATTGTTCCCAACGGCCTCCCGCACCCCACCCATCGGGGTCACCCGGACGTCACGTGGGGAGCCCGTGCACCTCGGGGCCGCCGGTGATGTGAGCGATGCACGCTATGAGCAGGCGCACTGCGCCGCCTGGCTGAACTCGCAAGTTTTTTGTCGGTGTCGGATGCCAAGATCGGAGGTATGGCTACGCGACCCGAGTCCGAGGTGCTGGCAGGGCGTCCGTTCCCACTGGGGGCGCACGCCGAGGCGGGCGGTGTCCGGTTCGCGGTGACGTCACACGTCGCCGAGGCGGTCGAGGTCTGCCTGATCGACGACGACGGGGCAGAGAAGCGGGTGGAGCTCACCGAACGGACGTTCGGGGTGTGGCACGGGCTGGTGCCGGGGGTCACGCCGGGGCAGCGGTACGGGTTCCGGGTGCACGGGCCGTACGACACCGGGCGCGGGCTGCGGTGCAATCCGGCGAAGATCCTCGTGGACCCGTACGCGCGGCAGATCACCGGGAAGATCACGGACCTCGATGCCGCGCTGGGGTACGTCGGCGACCCGATGCACGGGCCGCCGTCGGCCGTCGACTCGCTCGGGTCGGTGCCGCTGTCGGTGGTCAGCTCGCCGGGCGGCGCGGACACCGGGGTGAAGCCCGAGGTGCCGTTCGAGGAAGCGGTCATCTACGAACTGCACGTCAAGGGCTTCACGAAGAACCACCCGGAGATCCCGGAGAAGCTGCGCGGCACGTACCTGGGGCTGGCGCACCCGGCGGCGATCGAGCACCTCACCAGGCTCGGCGTCACCACCGTGGAGCTGCTGCCGGTGCAGGCGTTCCAGGACGAACCGTCGTTGATCCAGCGGAACGCGAGCAACTACTGGGGGTACTCGCCGCTCGGGTACTGCGCACCGCACGCGGGGTACGCGAGTGAGCCCGGCCGGGAGGTCCAGGAGTTCCGGACGATGGTGGCGGCGCTGCACGCCGCGAACATCGAGGTGTTGATCGACGTCGTCTACAACCACACGTGCGAAGGCGGGCCGGGCGGTCCGACGATCTGCTTCCGGGGGTTCGACGCGCCGGGGTACTACCTGCACGCGGGTGGGGGCAGCACGGTGGACATCACCGGCTGCGGGAACACGCTGGACGCCGGGTCGCCGCAGGTCGTGCGGCTGGTCACGGACTCGCTGCGGTACTGGGCCGGCGAGATGGGCGTGGACGGGTTCCGGTTCGACCTGGCGTCGACGATGGGGCGGCCCGGCGGCGGGTTCTTCGATCGGGACAGCGCTCTGCTCACGGCCATCACCACGGATCCGCTGCTGTGCCGGGCCAAGTTGATCGCCGAGCCGTGGGACGCGACCGGGGACGGGTACCGGGTCGGCGACTTCGGGGTGCAGTGGGCCGAGTGGAACGGCCGGTACCGGGACACCGTGAGGGACTTCTGGCGCGGGCACACGTCGGTGCGGGATCTCGCGTACCGGCTGAGCGGGTCGAGTGATCTGTACGCGGACGATCTGCGCCGGCCGTGGCAGTCGATCAACTTCATCACCGCGCACGACGGGTTCACGCTCAGGGACCTGGTGTCCTACAACGACAAGCACAACGAGGAGAACGGCGAGGACAACCGCGACGGCACGAACGACAACCGGTCGTGGAACTGCGGGGCAGAGGGCGAGACGACGGATCCCGAGATCCTGAAGCTCCGGGCCAAGCAGGCGCGGAACCTGCTCGCGACGCTCGTGCTGTCCACCGGCACGCCGATGATGGTGGCGGGCGACGAGATGTGGCGGACTCAGGGCGGCAACAACAACGCCTACTGCCTCGACAACGCGGTGTCGTGGGTGGACTGGGACCGGACCGACGCCGGTGAAGCACTGCTCGGGTTCACCCAGCGGCTCATCGAGCTGCGGGCCAGCTCACCGGCGTTGCGGCAGCCCGAGTTCTTCGAGGGACGCACGACGCCGAGCGGCAACCCGGACCTGGTGTGGTTCCGGCCGGACGGGCAGGAGATGGCCGAGACCGACTGGTTCGACGAAGGACGCCGCACGCTCGGCATGTTCATCGACGGCTCGAACTGCCTCTCGCGCACGCGGGAAGGTGAGCTCGTGTCGGACGACTCGTGGCTGTTGCTGATGCACGCCGGGGCGGACCCCATCACGGTGACGTTGCCGCACGAGCGCTACGGGCCGTCGTACGAACCGTTCCTGGACACCACGACACCGGACGGCTCCCCCGCGGATCCGTCCGGCCTGCTGCCGAGGTCGAAGCTGACGCTGGAACCGCGCTCGCTGCTACTGCTGCGCCTGCCGCGCTGAGCGAGGCAGGTCGATGTACTCGTGCGGGTCCGCCGCCGCCGGGTCGATCATGAGCTTGCCGACGCTGTGGTACCCGAGCGCGTACCGGCCGCGCTCCGGGTCCCAGCGGCCGTACTCGGCCAGCGCCTGCCGCTTGCGCGCGAACTGCTTGGCGGACAACGGAAGCACGTAGTCGGCCGTCCGCTGCTCCCGCGGGTACGTGTAGCCGTAGACCCAGTAGAAGCGGAAGTCGAGGCCCGCAAGGCCTTCCGCGGCCTCACGGCACGCCTTGTGCGTCAGGTTGGGCTGGTCGGGCGGGGAGCCGTGGATCACGTCGCGGTAGCCGTTGACCAGCTTGTGCGAGGCACCGGGGTGCTTCCGCTCGAACTCGAGGATCGTGTTCCGCACCTCCCGGACGAACCCGGCGTAGTCGCCCCACGCGGAGTCCGGCCGGTCGCGGACGACGACCTCGTCGACGCCGAGACGTCGCGCCGCCGCCCTGAACTCGGCGGTGCGCGCCCGCACGATGTCCTCCTGCGTCAACCCGAAGCGGTGTGAACCACCGCCGGGGCAATCCTGCCCGAGAGGACAGTCGGCGATGCCGTTCATGATGTCGAGCAGGCCGCCGTTCTCGCCGCGGGTGAGCAGCACGAGGATCACCCGGCGGCCGGCCTCCTCGTGCTCGCGGATCGACCCTGCCATCGCGAGGGACTCATCGTCCTGGTGGGGCGAGTAGAAGATCGCTGGTGGCGCGACGGCCCTGGCGGTGCCGGTGGGCACCAGGGCCGCGGCGGCACCGAGAGCGAGCGCTGTGCGACGACTGATCTCCATGCTGATCTGCCTACGGCCCGGAGCAGGACGGTCGCAAGATCTGGTCAAGACCACAGACCACCGAGTGGACGCTCTAGCCACTCTCCGAGAGGGTCTGGCACCATCGCTCGCGTGCCGGTCCACTTCTTCTGGTCCGACCGCACGATCGACCTCGTCCTCGTGGCCTCGTGCGGGTGTAGCTCGACGCGACGCGCGCGCTGAGCCGCTGCGTCGCGTCTTGATCGCTACCCGTACCGACGTGGCCATCAGGAGCGAGCCGGTGACTTCGACCATCGCAGAATTCGACCTGCATCCGCGGCTGGACAGCCAGCTGCTGCGTGACGTGATCCACGCGTCCCGGCCTTTGTGGACGCCGCGCGAACTGCGCGACCTGACCTCGTTCGTGGCGAGCGAGCTGACCACGGGCCTGCTGGAGATCCTCGAGTACTCGGCCGACCGCCGCTGGTGGGCGCGGCTCGGCCTGACCGAGGGCGTGGAGCTGTGGCTGCTGTCGTGGCTGCCGGGACAGGGCACGGAGCCGCACGACCACGGCGGCTCCGCCGGGTCGTTCACCGTGCTGACCGGCGCGCTGCGTGAGGACTACCGCTACCCGGCGGGACCGGTCCGCACGGCGGTCCGCAACACCGGTGAGGCGCTGGGCTTCGGCTCCGGGCGGGCACACCAGGTGACGAACCCGTTCGCCACGCCCGCCGCGACCGTGCACGCCTACTCCCCGCCGCTCGTGCCGACCCGCGAGTACGCGTCGCTGCTCGACATCCCCGACTCGATCCCGCCGCTGCCCGCACAGCGTCTCCCCCTGCCCGAACTGCGTCAGCTGGCCGACCAGGAGGGCCCGTGAGCAACGTCGACATCATCCTCGAAGAGGCGCGGTCCCACCTGAAGCGGCTGGAGCCGCATGAGCTGCACCGGCTCGAGGACGCGTTGATCGTCGACATCCGGCCGATCCACAACCGGCTGGCCGAGGGCGAGATCGAGAACTCCGTCGTGGTCGAGCGGATCGTCCTGGAGTGGCGGCTGGATCCGGCCGGGGACTGGCGGCTGCCCGGCTTCGACGCCGGCACCACGGTGGTCGTGGTGTGCAACGAGGGATGGGCCTCGTCGCTGGCGGCTCGCGATCTGCAACGGATCGGGCTCGCCAACGCCACCGACCTCGTCGGCGGGTACCGCGGCTGGCGCGCGGCCGGTCTGCCGATCCGGGAGGGCGGCTCCCAGGCCGTGGTGTGAACCGGGGGTGGAACCGCTGTCACGCCGGTAGCGTCTGGAGATCGTGACAGTTGTGCGCTGGGTCGTGACGGCACTGGCGGTGGCCGGCACGATCGCCTGGACCTTCCCGGACTTCCACCTCGGCCTGGCCGGGGCGTTGATCGGTCTCCTGCTGCAGCTCACGGCGGCGCAGGCGGGTCTGGCGCTCGGCGCCGTCCTCTTCGGACTGCGGATCACGCACCTGATCATCGGCCTCGGCAGCGAGCTCAAGTCGTGGACCAGGACGAACCAGCGGATCGTGCTGCGTTCCATCCCGGTGCTGGCCGCGGTCGGCATCACCGGGCAGAAGCCGGGCGTGCGCAGGCGGACGGTCATCACCGGGGCCTTCGCCATCGCCTGCTGCGCGCTGATCACGGCGGCGGCCTGGCTCGCGATCGGTTCGGCGTTCGGCAAGGGCCTGGCGCTCGCCACCACCGCGTGCCTCTGCCTGCAGCTCGTGCCGATCGACAAGGCCGGCCACACCAGCCTGGGCTGGTTCGTGTTCGGCCTGCCGAAGCTGAGCGGCCGGCGGCTCGGCGAGCTGGAGGCACGGCCGCGGGTGCTGGCGGGCATGGACGCCTACCACCGCGGCGACATCGACGAGGCCGAGCGGATCTACGACGAGCTGGTGAAGGACCACCCCGACCTGATCACCGTGGTCGGGCTCAAGGTCGTGACCAGGTGCGCCCGCGAGAAGTACCTGGAGGCGCTGCAGGCGGTGCTCGCGCTGAACGGGCGCGACGACATCGGCACGCGTGAGCTGGCGTTCATCATGGCCACCACGGCCGGGATCACCGTGCAGGCGGTCGAGGCCGGGCAGTTCCCGGCCGAGGTCGGGCTGGAGACAGCCCGCAACATGCTGAACAACGCCTACGAGGCGGGCTATCCGCAGCACCGGGCGAACGGGACGCTGGCGGTCATGGCGTTGGTCGAGGGCGACACCGCGAAGGCCAGGCAGCTGGCCGGGTGGGCCGCCAAGAGCAGCGAGAACGCGCCGGGGCGTGCCGACGACCTCATCACCATGGCGCGGGCGTGGATGGCAGACGGCAACAACGCGAAGGCCCGCGATCTCGTGGCCGAGGCGCACGAGCTCGCGGGCTGGAGCCCGCGGGTGGCGGCGGCCCGCGCCCGTCTCGAGATCAGCTAGCCGCAGCTCGAGGTGCCCACGACGATGTTGCCGCCGCCACCATTGCCATCACCTGCGCAGGCTAACCACATCGTCTGACCGAAAACGGATCAGTCGCACAATTGTGTGCAGTTCCGAAAGCGCCAGAACCACAACCACCGGGTGACCGCGCAGGTGGTGAAAGGTATTCAGCCCGGCGCGGAATACTACGGAACGCACACGGGAAAGGGCCCGTCACCGAGACCGGTGACGGACCCTTTCCCACCCCGCGTTTCAGATCAGCTGTTCTCGACCGGCAGCGGCAGGCCGGGCAGCGTCGGCAGGCCGCCAGGAGGTGCCGGCAGGCCGCACTTCTGCAGCAGGTCGGTGACCGTCTTGAGCAACGTCGTCAGAATCCCGGTGATCTTGCCGATGTCCGGCAGGCCACCACCGGCAGCCCCGAGGATCGTGCCGCCGAGACCGGCGATGGACGAGACCAGGTTCAGCACGACCGGCAGACACTGGTCGACAGGCCCGCTGTACTCGGCGGCCTTGACCGGCAACGGCACGCCCGGCGCGCTCACCGGCGGTGTCGGCAGACAGCCGGCGCCCTGCAGAGCGGAGACCAGCCCGAGCAGATCACCGATCAACGGTGTCACCGCGCCCACGTTCGGCACGGGCAACAGGCTGCTGACGACTTTCGTGAGCTTCCCGGCGAGGTCGGTCACGAGACCCGCGCAGGCGGCTGGGAGTTCTTGCGCGGCGGGCGTCGCACTGGCAGCCGGTACGGATGAAGCGGTGAACAGAGCTGCGACGAGCGAGAGTGCGGTAATCGTCTTCTTCACGGCTACCTTCTTCCTCAATGCGCAAATTCGCTGGAGCCGACCGGAAATACCGTCGTGGAAATTCTGGTGCGGTTCATTCCATGTGACAGAGCGTAAGCCTGTACACCGGCCCCTACCAGCGGAGATCACGAATTCACCCACTCGAAAAAGGGCTCATTCGATTGAGGGAGGGCGCTGAATCGAACACGCGCCTGCCCCGGATCACGAGCAGTGAACAGGAAACAAAGAAGACGAACACATCAGGGCATCCAGCCCACCGCTTGAAGGCGAACTGGATGCCCTGTGTTGATCTCCTGCCAGGTCAGCTGGCCAGCACGACCCTGCCGAGTTCCCCGGGAGACGCCAGCAGACCGTGACGCGGCAGCACTCGCACGGTGTAGCCGAGCGAGCCCGCGTGCGGCAGCGGCACCTCCGCCTCGTAGTTGCCGTTGCCCGCGTAGTTCATCGGGGCGGTGACGACGTCCTTGAGCTCGTCGGAGTCGTGGGACACCTTGCCGAGCACGACCTGAACGTCCACTTCGGACGGCTCCAGCCCTGCCAGCTCGACCCGCGCCCGCACGATGACCGGCGCACCCAGCACCGGCACCGACGAGCCGCCGAGCACCAGGTCGCTGTCGAGCACCCGCACCCGCGTCCACGACGCGCGCAGCCGGTGCCGGTACGCGGACAGCTCCTTCGCGCCGCGGAAGCCCTCGCCGACCACACCCGCGGCCGACGCGGCCGACGGCGCGTAGTAGCTCTCCACGTAGTCGCGGACCATGCGCGAGGCCTGCACGACCGGCCCGAGCGAGGCCAGCGTGTGCCGGACCATCGACATCCAGCGGGTCGGCACGCCGTCCTCGCCCCGGTCGTAGAACAGCGGCGCGACCTGCGAGCCGAGCAGCTCGTACAGGGCGTTGGCCTCCAGGTCGTCCCGGCGGATCGGGTCGGTGACGCCGTCCGCGGTCGGGATGGCCCAGCCGTTGGACCCGTCGTAGAGCTCGTCCCACCAACCGTCGCGGATGGACAGGTTGAGGCCGCCGTTCAACGCCGCCTTCATGCCGGACGTGCCGCACGCCTCAAGCGGGCGCATCGGGTTGTTCAGCCACACGTCGCAGCCCCAGTACAGGTACCGGGCCATCGACATGTCGTAGTCCGGCAGGAACACGATCCGGTGCCGCACGCCAGCGTCGTCGGCGTAGCGCACGATCTGCTGGATCAGCGCCTTGCCGCCGTCGTCGGCCGGGTGCGACTTGCCCGCGACCACGAGCTGCACGGGCCGCTCGGGGTGCAGCAGCAGGCCGCGCAGCCGCTCCGGGTCGCGCAGCATCAGCGTGAGGCGCTTGTAGGTCGGTACGCGCCGGGCGAAGCCGACGGTCAGCACGCCGGGGTCGAACACCGAGTCGGTCCAGCCCAGCTCCAGCGCCGACGCGCCGCGCTGCAGCCACGACTCGCGCAGCCTGCGCCGCACCTCGGTGACCAGGCGGCCGCGCAGCGTCGACCGCAGCTCCCACAGGCCCGCGTCGGTGACCGGCTCGAACGAGCCGATGCCGAGGCCGGTGCTGGTCTGGGTGTCCGCTTCGGACGCACCGAGCAGCTTGCTCATCTCGGTCGCCGCCCACGTCGGACCGTGTACGCCGTTGGTGACCGAGCCGATCGGCACCTCGGTGGCGTCGAAGCCCGGCCAGAGGCCGCGGAACATGTCCCTGCTGACCTCACCGTGCAGTTTGGACACACCGTTCGCGCGCTGGGCCAGGCGCAGACCCATGTGGGCCATGTTGAACATGCCGGGGTTGTCCTCCGCGCCGAGCGCGAGGATCCGCTGGGTGTTCACGCCGGGCACGAGCTGCTCGGACCCGAAGTAGTGCTGGACCAGGTCGACCGGGAACCTGTCGATGCCGGCGGGCACGGGCGTGTGCGTGGTGAACACGGCACCGGCACGCGCGGCCGTGAGCGCCTGGTCGAAGTCCAGACCGTCGTTGGTGATGTACTCGCGGATCCGCTCAAGACCGAGGAAGCCCGCGTGGCCCTCGTTGGTGTGGAACACCTCGGGCTGCGCATGGCCGGTGAGCTCGCAGAACGTGCGCACGGCGCGCACGCCGCCGATGCCCGCGAGGATCTCCTGGCGGATGCGGTGGTTCTGGTCGCCGCCGTAGAGCCGGTCGGTGACGCCGCGCAGGTCCTCGTCGTTCTGCTCCACGTCCGAGTCGAGCAGCAGCAACGGCACCCGGCCCACCTGGGCCCGCCAGATCTTGGCGCGCAGCATCCGGTCGCCCGGCATCGCCACGTGGACCAGCAACGGCAGCCCGGACGGCTCGGTCAGCAGCTCGAGCGGCAGCCCGCGCGGGTCGAGCGACGGGTAGTGCTCCTGCTGCCAGCCGTCGAGCGACAGCGACTGCCGGAAGTAACCGGACCGGTAGAGCAGGCCGACCGCGATCAGCGGCACGCCGAGGTCGCTGGCCGCCTTGAGGTGGTCACCGGCGAGGATGCCGAGGCCGCCCGAGTAGTTCGGCAGCGCCTCGTGCACGCCGAACTCCATCGAGAAGTACGCGACGCTCGTCGGCAACGGGTTGTCGGTGGTCGCTCCGTGCTCGCGCCGCTGGGCGATCTCGTCCTGGCGCCGCTGGTACCACCGTGGCCCCTCGACGTAGCGCTCCAGGTCGGAGGCGAGCGCGTGGAGCTTGAGCAGGAACTGCTCGTCTCTCGCGAGGGCCTCCAGCTTTCCGGCGTCCACGACGGAGAGCAGGCGCAACGGGTCGCCACCGACCTCTGACCAGACGCGTGGGTCGATCGAGGCGAAGAGTTCCTGCGTGGGCGGGTGCCACGTCCAGCGCAGGTTGGTGGCGAGCGTGCTCAGCGCGGACAGGGGCTCCGGCAGACTGGCTCGGACGGTGAACCGGCGAAGTGCTCGCATGCCGAGGCAACTTACCTGCCACCCCCGCACGCCTGACAACGTTCCCGCTCACACCTGCAACGACTTGCAGAACCGGTCAAGACGCCCGGCCGCGTGAGCAGCCGAAACGACGAAGCTGCCGTTCAGCGCTGTTCGTCGATGATGAGCAGTTTGTCGCCTTTGCCGGAAATCTTGAGGATGTGCTCCTCCGTCACGACCTTGTTCGTCTCGGCCTCGGTCAGGTCCAGCGCCGTCGTCACGGTGAAGGTGCCGTCGTCGGACGTCGTGACGACCGGATTGCCCTTGACCGCGACCTTCGTGTAGCCGCTCCAGTACTCCTTCTCGGAGCCTTCGCTGGGCGCGCTTTCCGGATCCCAGTCCTCTCGGGCGCCCGCGACGTCCTTCGGCAGCTTCGCGTAGTGCTGCTTGACGAACAGCGTGACCTGGGCCGCGTTGAACTTGCTCGCGGGCTTCGACGGCGGCTGGCTGGTGTAGGTCTGCGACGTCGGCGCCGGCTTCTTCTGGGCCGTGGTGGTCGGAGCCTTGGTCTGGGTCGTGGCGCCGGCCTGCGCCTGGCTCTGCGGGGTGCTCTGGGTCGAGGTGGGCCCCGCCGCGCTGTTGCCGCCGCCGCCGGCGTTGATGATCGCGTACGCCACGCCCGCGACGAGCAGCACCGCGAGGATCGAGGCGGCGACGGCCAGGCCCCGGTTGCTCTTGCGCGGCAGCTCCGGCTGGTCGAACACCGGCGCCGGCGGCCTCGTGCGCGGACCCTGGGGCGGCGGCCCCAGCGGCGGTACCGTGCGCGGCCCCTGCGTGCCGGGCCCGGACGGCATCACGGCGGTGCCGGACGGCGGCGTCATCGGGCGAGGAGGGAGCACGGTGGTGACCGGGGGCACGTTGCCGGACGCGATCGCCTTCAGCTCCTCCGCCGCCTGGGCCGCGGTGGGGCGCTGCGACGGCTCGTTGGCCAGCAGCCGGACCAGCAACGGCGTGAGCGGGCCGGAGCGCATCGGCGGCCGGGTCTCGCCGCGCGCGACCTTGTAGAGCAGGCCGAGGTCGTTGGTGCTCTTGCCGAACGGGGGCTCGCCCTCGGTCATCGCGTAGAGCGTCGCGCCGAGCGAGAAGACGTCCGACGGCGGCGCGGGCTCGGCACCGCGGGCGAGCTCCGGCGCCAGGTACGCGGGCGTGCCCGCGAGCATGCCGGTCTTGGTCACGGCGACGTCGCCCAGCGCGCGCGAGATGCCGAAGTCGGTGATCTTGACCGCGCCGTCACGTCCAATGAGGACGTTGCCGGGCTTGATGTCGCGGTGCACGATCCCGGCGGCGTGCGCGGCGGCCAACGCGGACGCGGCCAGCGACCCGATCCGGGCGGCCTCCACCGGGGGCATGGGTCCGCGCTCGTCCAGGACCGCCGACAGGTTGCGGGAGGGCAAATACTCCATGACCAGACAGGGCTTGCCGTTGTCGACGACGACGTCGTACACGGCGATCGCGTTCGGGTGCTGCAGGCGCGCGGCAATGCGCCCTTCCCGCATGGCGCGCTGGACGGCTTCGTGGAACTCGTTCGGCTGAACGTCGTTGAGGAGCAGCTGCTTGACCGCGACGTCCCGGTGCAGGAGCTCGTCGCGTGCGCGCCACACGACGCCCATCGCGCCGGCGCCGAGCTGGTCGAGCAGAACGTAGCGGTCGCCAAGCTTGTTCACGCGCGGGACGGTACCCGTAGCCCCCTCGTAACGTCGTGGGTATGGGGCGAACGGTCCAATGCCGAGAACGTGAGGTGGCCACATGATGGACGGAGATGCTGGACACACAGCCCGCTCAAGGTGTGCGATCGACACCGACTGGGTACGGACCTGGAACGGGGCAACCCGCTGACAGGCCGCTTGATCGAGCAAGGCAGGATTACGAGCTACGCGGAGCGACACGGCGGAAAGGCGCTGCCGATGAGTGGACGGCTCGGTATCGACGACGTATCCCCGGTGGTGTCGGCTGGCAGGTATCCAGCCAAAGCCGTTGTGGGAGAACACATTCCGGTTCAGGCCACGGTGTGGCGCGAGGGTCACGACAAGCTCGCGGCGACAGTCACGTGGCGAGGACCGAACGACCGAGTCGCTCGCCAGACGAGAATGCACGAGGTCGGCATCGGCCTCGACCGCTGGGGTGCCACGATCGTTCCCGATCACCAGGGAGCGTGGACGTTCCGGATCGATGCGTGGAGCGACCCCTGGGGCACCTGGAACCACACCGTTGAGGTGAAGATCGCGGCGGGACAGGGTCCCGGCGATCTCGCAAACGATCTTGAGATCGGTGCACAGCTGCTCGATCGGGTGGCACGACGCCCGGATCGGAGACAGGAGCGAGCACTTCTCACGTCCGCGGCGGAAGCACTCCGCGACGAGGACCGGCCGCTGGGCGAACGCGTCGCGCCGGCCTTCGCCGACGACGTCCAGAAGATCATGTTCGAGCACCCGGTGCGCGAGCTGATCACCAAGGGCAAGACGCACAAGATCTGGTGCGACCGCAAGAAGGCCGCGTACGGCTCGTGGTACGAGTTCTTCCCGCGCAGCACAGGCGGGATCGACGAGACCGGCCAGGCGGTGCACGGCACGTTCGCCACGGCGACCAAGGAGCTCGACCGGGTCGCCGCGATGGGCTTCGACGTCGTCTACTTCCCGCCGATCCACCCGATCGGGCGAGTGAACCGGAAGGGCCCCAACAACACGCTCGTCGCGGGACCCGAGGACACCGGTTCGCCGTGGGCCATCGGCGCGGACGAGGGCGGCCACGACGCGATCCACCCGCAGCTCGGCACGATCGAGGACTTCGACGCCCTCGTCGAACGCGCCCATCAGCTCGGCATGGAAGTCGCACTCGACTTCGCGCTGCAGTGCGCGCCGGACCACCCGTGGGTGCTCAAGCACCCGGAGTGGTTCACCACGCGGCCGGACGGCACGATCGCGTACGCGGAGAACCCGCCCAAGAAGTACCAGGACATCTACCCGATCAACTTCGACCTCGACCCGCAGGGCCTCTACCACGAGGTGCTGCGCGTGGTCCTGTACTGGGCCGAGCACGGGGTGCGGATCTTCCGGGTCGACAACCCGCACACCAAGCCGCCGGACTTCTGGCAGTGGCTGATCTGGAAGGTCAAGGAGGTCTACCCGGACACGCTGTTCCTGTCCGAGGCCTTCACCCGTCCCGCGCGGCTCTACGGCCTGGCCAAGCTCGGCTTCACCCAGTCGTACACGTACTTCACGTGGCGGACGGGCAAGCAGGAGCTGATCGAGTTCGGCGAGGACCTCCGCGACCACTGGGACGAGGCGCGGCCGAACCTCTTCGTGAACACGCCGGACATCCTGCACGAGTCGCTGCAGCACGGCGGTCCCGGCATGTTCGCGCTCCGCGCGGCCCTCGCGGCGACGCTCTCCCCCACGTGGGGCGTGTACAGCGGCTACGAGCTGTTCGAGCACGAAGCCGTCAAGCCAGGCAGCGAGGAGTACCTCAACTCCGAGAAGTACCAGCTGCGGCCGCGTGACTACGCCCGCGCACTCGCGGACGGGCGATCTCTCGAACCGTGGCTGCGCAAGCTGAACCACATCCGCAAGGCGCATCCGGCGCTCCAGCAGATGCGCACGCTGAAGTTCCAGCACGTGGACAACGACGCGCTACTCGCCTTCTCCAAGCGCGATCCGGCAACGGGTGACACGGTCGTGGTCGTGGTGAGCCTCGACCCGAACAACGCCCAGGACGGCACGCTGTACCTCGACCTGCCCGCACTCGGCTTCGACTGGCACGAGCGGGTGATCGCGCACGACGAGGTCACCGGCGAGACCTGGGACTGGGGACAGGCCAACTACGTCCGCCTCGAGCCGTGGCGTGCCGTCGCGCACGTCGTGAGCCTGCAGCGCCGCTTCAGCTAGGTCACGGGTGGCTTCCGTCGTTCGGACGACGGAAGCCACCCGTGACCTCAACACCCCGACGAGGTGGGAGATCATGAACGAAGACACCCGTCCCGACGCGGCACTGGGCTTGGAAGGCATTCCGCACACCGGTGAGGCCATCGACGACGACGGCATGCTCATCGAGCCCCAGGCAGAGGACTTCAAGTCGGCCAAGCCGGCGCTGGCGAACCCGAGCTGGTTCAAGGGTGCCGTCTTCTACGAGGTTCTGGTCCGCGCGTTCAGCGACTCCAACGGTGACGGGACAGGTGATCTCAGAGGGCTCGCGTCCAGGCTCGACTACCTGGAGTGGCTGGGCGTCGACTGCCTCTGGCTGCCGCCGTTCTACGCCTCTCCCCTGCGCGACGGCGGGTACGACATCAGCGACTTCCGCGCGGTGCTGCCGGAGTTCGGCACCGTCGAGGACTTCGTGTACCTGCTGGAGGAGGCGCACCGGCGCGGGATCCGGGTGATCACCGACCTGGTGCTGAACCACACGAGTGACGCGCACCCGTGGTTCCAGCAGTCGCGGCAGGACCCGACGGGCCCGTACGGCGACTACTACGTGTGGAGCGACGACGACTCGCGCTATGCGGGCGCCCGGATCATCTTCGTCGACACGGAGTCGTCGAACTGGACGTACGACCCGGTCCGCGGCCAGTTCTTCTGGCACCGCTTCTTCAGCCACCAGCCGGACCTCAACTACGAGAACCCGGACGTGCAGGAGGCGATGCTCGACGTCCTGCGCTTCTGGCTCGACCTCGGCATCGACGGGTTCCGCCTCGACGCCGTGCCGTACCTCTTCGAGGAGGAGGGCACGAACTGCGAGAACCTGCCGCGCACGCACGAGTTCCTCAAGCGCTGCCGCAAGGTCGTCGACGACGAGTACCCCGGCCGGGTGCTGCTCGCCGAGGCGAACCAGTGGCCGTCGGACGTGGTCGAGTACTTCGGCGACCCGGAGATCGGTGGCGACGAGTGCCACATGGCGTTCCACTTCCCGCTGATGCCGCGGATCTTCATGGCGGTGCGGCGCGAGTCGCGGTTCCCGATCTCGGAGATCCTGGCGCAGACGCCGGCGATCCCCGAGAACGCGCAGTGGGGCATCTTCCTGCGCAACCACGACGAGCTGACGCTGGAAATGGTCACGGACGAAGAACGTGACTACATGTACGCGGAGTACGCCAAGGACCCGCGGATGAAGGCGAACATCGGCATCAGAAGGCGTTTGGCCCCGTTGCTGGAGAACGACCGCAACCAGCACGAGCTGTTCACCGCACTGCTGCTGTCATTGCCCGGTTCGCCCGTCCTCTACTACGGCGACGAGATCGGCATGGGCGACAACATCTGGCTCGCCGACCGCGACGCCGTGCGCACGCCGATGCAGTGGACGCCGGACCGCAACGCGGGCTTCTCGTCGTGCGACCCCGGCCGGATCTACCTGCCGGTGATCATGGACCCGGTCTACGGCTACCAGGCCCTGAACGTCGAGGCGCAGCTCAACAACACGTCGTCGCTGCTCAACTGGACCCGCCGGATGATCGAGGTGCGCAAGCAGCACCACGCGTTCGCCGAGGGCGACTTCAGCGAGCTCGGCGGCTCGAACCCGAGCGTGCTCGCCTACAAACGACTGTGGAAGCGTCCCGACGGACGCGAGGACATCGTGCTCTGCGTGAACAACCTGTCACGCTTCCCGCAACCCGTCGAGCTGGACCTCTCCGAACACCGCGACTACACGCCGCTGGAGCTCACAGGAGGTGTCAAGTTCCCGGCGATCGGGGAACTCCCGTACCTGCTGACCCTTCCCGGTCACGGTTTCTACTGGTTCCAGCTGGTAGAGGCGGGCGACGACGGCGAAATGAGGTGAATCGCGCGTGATTGACCCCGACGAGCTCACCGACAAGCTGGTCACCACCCTGCCCGACGTTCTGCCGACGCTGCGCTGGTTCGGCGGCAAGGACCGCCCGGTCACCGCCGTCCGTCCACTGCGGACGACCCCGCTGAGCGACGATCTGGTGCACGTGATCGTCGAGGTCGAGCAGCCCGGCCGCACCGAGAAGTACCAGCTGATCATCAGCGAGCACTCCGACGGCTTCGACGCCACGGCAGACCCCGAGCGGAACGGCTTACTGCTGACCAAAATCGCGGCAGGTGAACACGTGGACGGCATCACGTTCGCGCACGAGGAGGGTGTCGAGCTGCGCACCTCGTTGCGCGGCAGGCCGATCGGCGTCGAGCAGTCCAACACGTCCCTGATCTACGGCCAGCAGTACATCCTGAAGATCTTCCGCAAGCTCGCCCGCGGCGAGAACCGCGACCTGGTGATGCACAGGGCGTTGCGGTCGGTCGGCTGCGAGCACATCGCGCTGCCGCTGGGCTCGATCTCGACCGAGCTGGACGGTGAACCGGTCACTCTCGCGATGCTGCAGGAGTTCCTGCCGGACGCGGTCGAGGGCTGGGACATGGCCAAGACCTCGGTGCGCGACCTGATGGCGGAGGCCGACCTGCACGCGGACGAGGTCGGCGGCGACTTCGCCGGCGAGGCCTGCCGCCTCGGCCACGCGGTGGCCAAGGTGCACGCCGACCTAGCCGAGGCGCTCGGCACGCGGATCGCCGACGAGGACGCGATCACGCACGCCATCGCGGGCATGCAGCAGCGCCTGGACACCGTGCTGGAGGCGGTGCCCGAGCTGGGCCGTTACGAAGAGGCGTTGCGCGCCACGTTCGAGGAAGCCCGGCAGCACATCGGGCAGATCCCGATCCAGCACATCCACGGCGACCTGCACCTGGGCCAGGTGCTGCGGACCGTGCACGGCTGGCTGCTGATCGACTTCGAGGGCGAGCCGGCGGCACCCGCGGCGGAGCGCAACGCGCTGAAGTCGCCGTTGCGCGACGTGGCGGGGATGCTGAGGTCGTTCGACTACGCGGCCAGGCAGCTGCTCATCGGTCAGCCCGACGACGACCAGCTCGAATACCGCGCGATGGAGTGGACGAAGCGCAACCGTGCGGCGTTCTGCGACGGGTACGCCGAGGTGGCGGCCGATCCGCGGGACAACACGCACCTGCTGCGCGCGTTCGAGTTGGACAAGGCGGTCTACGAGGTCGCTTACGAGCACGCGAACAGGCCGGAGTGGTTGACGGTCCCGTTGTCGTCGATCGCCCGCATGACAAGCGGAGGAGAGTGAGTCGTGAAGGCCGACCTGGACCGACTGCTGTCAGGAGCCCATCACGACCCGCACTCGGTGCTGGGCGTGCACACCATCGGCGATCAGGTGATCGCTCGCGCGTTGCGGCCCGGCGCGACGTCGGTCGCGGTGTCGTGGGGTGACAAGCAGGTCGAGCTGCCACGCATCGCCGACGCACTCTTCGAGGGCGAGCTGCCGGAAGCGCCGGGCGACTACCGGTTGCTGGTGTCCTACGGCGACCACACGGTCGAGGTCGACGACCCGTACCGGTGGCTGCCGACGGTCGGCGAGCTGGACCTGCACCTGATCGGCGAGGGCAGGCACGAACGGCTCTGGGACGTGCTCGGCGCGCATGTCCGTTGCTATGAAACGACTTCCGGTGACGTCACCGGTGTCTCGTTCGCCGTGTGGGCGCCGAACGCGCGCGGTGTGCGCGTCACGGGCGACTTCGACGGCTGGGACGGGCGCGCCAACCCGTTGCGCTCCATGGGTTCCAGCGGTGTGTGGGAAGTGTTCCTGCCGAACGTCCCGGTGGGTTCGCGGTACAAGTTCCGCATCCTCGGCGCGGACGGCGTGTGGCACGAGAAGGCCGACCCGATGGCGTTCGCCACGGAGGTTCCGCCGCAGACGGCCTCGGTCGTGACGCGGTCCGAGTACCAGTGGCAGGACGCGGAGTGGGAGGCGCGGCGCGAGGCCACCCAGTGGGTGAACGCGCCGATGTCGATCTACGAGGTGCACCTCGGCTCGTGGAAGCCCGGTCTCGGCTACCGGGAGCTGGCGAACGAGCTCGCGGACTACTGCGAGGACCTGGGTTTCACGCATCTGGAACTGCTGCCGGTCGCCGAGCACCCGTTCGGCGGTTCGTGGGGCTACCAGGTCACCTCCTACTACGCGCCGACCTCGCGGTTCGGGTCGCCGGACGACTTCCGGTTCTTCGTCGACACGCTGCACCAGCGCGGCATCGGCGTGATCGTCGACTGGGTGCCGGCGCACTTCCCGAAGGACAGCTGGGCGCTCGCGAAGTTCGACGGCACGGCGCTGTACGAGCACGCCGACCCCCGCCGCGGAGAACAGCTCGACTGGGGCACGTACGTCTTCGACTTCGGGCGCAACGAGGTCCGCAACTTCCTGGTCGCCAACGCGCTGTACTGGATCGAGGAGTTCCACCTCGACGGTCTGCGCGTGGACGCCGTCGCGTCGATGCTCTACCTCGACTACTCGCGGCCGGAGGGCCAGTGGTTGCCGAACGAGTACGGCGGCCGCGAGAACCTCGACGCGGTGCGGTTCCTTCAGGAGCTGAACGCGACGGTCTACCGCCGTCACCCCGGCGTGGTGATGATCGCCGAGGAGTCCACGGCGTGGCCCGGCGTCACGCGGCCGACGCACCTCGGCGGGCTCGGGTTCGGGTTCAAGTGGAACATGGGCTGGATGCACGACACGCTGCACTACCTGTCGCGTGAGCCGATCCACCGGTCGTTCCACCACAACGAGATGACGTTCTCGCTGGTCTACGCGTGGAGCGAGAACTTCGTGCTGCCGCTGTCGCACGACGAGGTGGTGCACGGCAAGGGCTCGCTGTGGGGCCGGATGCCGGGTGACGACTGGAACAAGGCCGCGGGGGTGCGGTCGCTGCTGGCCTTCATGTGGGCGCATCCCGGCAAGCAGCTGCTGTTCATGGGCGGCGAGTTCGGGCAGCGCCAGGAGTGGTCGGAGTCGAGGTCGCTCGACTGGCACCTCGTGGAGCAGGAGGGCCTGCACCAGGGCATTCAGGCGTTGATGCGCGACCTGAACTCGGTGTACCGGACTTCGGCGGCGTTGTTCTCGCACGACGTGACGCCGGAGGGGTTCCAGTGGATCGACGCGAACGACTCCGGTGGCAACGTGCTGTCGTTCCTGCGGATCGGTGAGGACGGGTCGGTGCTGGCCTGCGTGGCCAACTTCGCCGGCATGCCGCACCACGACTACCGGGTCGGCCTGCCGTCCGCCGGGCGGTGGAAGGAGCTCCTCAACACCGACGCGGCGCACTACGGCGGCTCCGGCGTGGGCAACCTCGGCGGCGTCGAGGCCGAGGCCAGCCCGTGGCACGGGCGGCCGTACTCCGCGTTGCTGCAGCTGCCGCCCGCCGGTGTGCTGTGGCTGGTTCCCGAGACCGACTGATCTGTCCGGCAGCGCTCCGTTCCAGTAGAGCGCGCCGGACACTCTCGCCGTGGATCTCGGTGTTCGTCCTGGCGAAGAACCGGACGGTGGCCGCTTTCGGTGGCGCGATCATGCCGTAGTTGTTGTACCGCTTCAGCTTTTCCAGGTCGGCCAGCGGGCGTAGGTCCTTCCGGTCTGAGCTCCGCCCTCGTCGAGGAACTGCAGCCCGGTCGCGGTCGCCGGTCCTGGCGCGGTGCTGCCGGACCAGACGCTCAGGTCGTAGACGCCTCCGGGGACCGCGTCGAGGGTCGTGCCGACGGTGCCGGGCCCGATGATGACGCCGTGGCGCGGGTCGGGTGCGATGCCCCCTCCGCAGCCGGGCATCGCCGGATCGGCCCCGGTAGGAGGGCCTGAGAGCAACAGTGCGGCGCACAGCAATTCGCGCACAGGTGGAAATGTAAGTCGATCGGACGGCACCGGCTCGGTGAACCTGATCAGCCCGCCACACGTTGGCCTCTGTATGCGCCTGAGTTCGCCGAGTAGGACGTCCCTCAAGCCGGCCGGCAGGCACAATGGGTTCATGCGGCACCGGAGCATCGCGCTGATCGTGGCCACCGCCCTCCTCGCGGTGGGCTGCACCGCCGAGATTCCCGGGCGCCCGCGTGCAGCCAAGGTGGTGAAGAAGGAGGCCTCCACCGAGACCATCCAGGTGCGGGGCTCGGACAACGGCGCGATCGACAAGCTCGCCGCCACCGCCCTCACGGACATCAACGACTTCTGGCAGGAGTCGTTCCAGCAGACGTTCAACAAGCCGTGGAAGCCGCTGACCGGCGGCTACTACTCGGTGGACACGGCCGACGCCACCGCGAAGCCGCCACCGTGCACCCAGAAGGCCGCGGACGTGGAGGGCAACGCGTTCTACTGCCCCGCCGCCGACGCGATCGCCTGGGACCGCGCGTCCCTGCTGCCGGTGCTGCAGGACCGCTTCGGCGAGGCCGCGGTGGTCGTCGTGCTGGCCCACGAGATCGGCCACGCGGTGCAGAACCGCATGGGCATCACGCCGGAAGCCGAGCGCCGCGAGCCCGAGAGGTTCCCGACGATCCTCACCGAGGCCCAGGCCGACTGCTTCGCCGGCGCGTTCGTGCGCAACGTGACCGACGGCAAGTCCCAGCGCCTCGACATCGGCACGGACGCCCTGGACAAGGCCCTGGGCGCGCTGATCACGTTCCGCGACCCGGTCGGCACCTCCCCGGAGGACGAGCAGGCGCACGGCAGCGCGTTCGACCGCGTGGCGGCGTTCCAGGACGGCTACGAGCAGGGCACGAAGTTCTGCGCGGCGATGTCGGTGCAGAACCGCACGTTCACCCAGCGCGCGTTCACCAACGTCACGGACCGCGCGAACGGCGGCAACCTGCCGTTCTCGCAGATGCTCGAATCGGTCACGCCCGACCTGGACGGCTACTTCAAGACACTGGCCACCTCCGCGGGCAGGACCTGGCCGTCTCCTCGTGCAGAGGCCTCCCAGACCGAGCCGACCTGCTCCGGTGACCAGGGTCCGGTCGCCTACTGCCCGTCGGACAAGACGATCAAGATCGACACCAAGGACGAGCTGCCGGCGCTGCACAAGGAGCTGGGCGACTACGCGACCGGCACGCTCATCGCCACCCGGTACGCCATCGCCGAGCTGGCCGTGCTGGGCAAGCCGGTGGAGGGCGAGGACGCCTCGGCCGCGGCCCTGTGCCTGGCCGGCGCGTACACGGGCGCGGTGTTCCAGCGCCGGGACGGGTTCGGGCTCTCGCCCGGCGACTTCGACGAGGCCGTGATGGTGCTGCTGCGGTTCGACTACGCGGCCCGTGACGCTCGCGGCGAGGACGCGGTGGATCCGGGTTTCGCGCGGGTGGCGCGGTTCCGGGAGGGCGTGTTCGAAGGCCCGAAGAAGTGCGGCATCTGACCTGACACGAACTGAAGCCCGCACAGCCTCAGGGCGTGTGCGGGCTCCAGAGCTCTTGTGCGCTGGTCAGCGCCTTTCGGTCGGCGCCTGGTCGGTCACGACGGAGATCCGGGCTCCCGGGATCGTCAGCGTGCCGCCCTTGAGGTCGGTGTTGCGGACCGTCACGTCGGTGAACGTCACGAACGGCACGTTCAGAGGTGGCGGGTGGGCAGCCGTGTAGTCGACCGGGATCTTGATCCCGAGGATGTCCAGGTTGCCCTTGAGCTGCACCGTGAACAGCTCGATCAGCGGCGGAGGTTGCGGTGCGCCGTCCGCCTTCTTCAGGTTCACCGTTGAGGTGCTGCCCGCGCGGGCAGCGGTGACGAGCCTGACCCCCGGCGACACCTCGGCGGACTGCACCAGGTCCTTGATCTTCATGTCGGTCGTCGTGAACTTGAGAACCTTGATGACCTGGCCGTTCAGCAGGGCGTCGACGACTCCGACGAAGTTGAGGCCGCCGAGCTCCAGTCGCGAGGCCTTCAGCGTCCACTCCCGGCCTCCGCCCGCCACCGGGGCAGGGGCCGGTGGCGGGGGTGGCGCCGACGTCGGAGGCGGTTCCGTGCTGGACGGAACGGTCGGCACGGACGACGACGCCGGCGGTGGAGTGGCGCTGCTGCTGGAAACAGGGGGTGGTTCCGAGCTGCTCGTCGGAGCCGGTGAGCTGCTGCTGGGAGGCGGCGGCTCGGAGCTCGACGGTGGTTGCAGCGCCAGGACCGCGACCATCGCGACCGCGGCCAGCGGCTGTGTCCGGATCATGTGGGTTGGACCCTCTGGGTGGTCTCTGGACTGCTGGGCTCTGGGCTGTCCGGGAGCTCTTCCTCGGTGCTGCTCCCGGGGGCGCTCTCGGCGCTGTTCTTGGACTTCTTCGGCTTCTTGGGAGCGTCCGTCCACGCCACGGCGAGGGCGCCCCCGAGCAGGCTGAAGATGGTGCCGAAGAGGAACCCGCCGAGGTTGGTCACGACGAGCGCGACCAGCGACAGCAGCACCGTGACGATGCCCGCCGCGAGCCGGAACTTGGGCGCCACCCACAACGCCACCGCACACAGGGCCAGCAGCGAACCGATCAGCAGCGCGGACACGCCACCGAGCGTCTGGATCGAGATGACCATGTCGCCAAGCTTCAGGTTGGCGTACGGCGGAAACAGGATGATCAGCGCGCCCAGTGCCACGAACAGGCCGGCCCAGAAGGGCCGGCCACGTCGCCACGCGGTGAAGCCGCGCCAGATCGTCAGAAGCACTCTTGCTTCCCCTGGCGAATGGTCAGGTTCATGCCCTTGAACCTGATGGTCTGAGCCGTGGTGGACCAGGCGGTCTGCTTGAGACCGGTGATCTTCGCCGAGTCGGCCTGCAGACCGAACGAGCCCGGCAGACCCCTGAGGTTCTCCGGTCCCTTGGTCACCTTGCTCGCGTCGATGCCGATGTCCGGAGCACCCAGCTCCAGGTCACCGGAGAGGTCGGTGAGGTTGACGACCAGGTTGTCGGCCGACATGCCACCAACGCCGTCCGCGGTGATGCGCATCGTGACGTCACCGACGATCGGCATGTTGCCGACGAACACCGACTGACAGAACTTGTTCAGAGTCGCGGTCTTGAAGCCGCTGACCGCAACGACGTGAACCTTCCCGGCACCCGCGTCCACGCCACCGAACTGGACGAATCCCTGGCCCGTCAAGCTATCGGCGGACACCTTGAAATCATGGCCGGACACCGCGAACGAGGCGGCCAGCGCTCCCTGGGACATGCCGAAGAGGAGGGCACCAGCACCCACGGCACCGATACCGAGCACCCCGACGAACCGTGCCCAGCGCGTTCTACCCATACCGCCAAACTCCTTCCACACCGAAGGCTTGCGTGGGGACTGTGCGCTCCGAAACATAGGCAGGACAACGAAAACGAGTCCGTACAGTCTTGAAATCACCCCAGAGGGTGAGAGAATTTCACGTTTGGCCCCTGGTCCTTGCGCCATGCACGTGAACCGCTCTTAGTAGGGTTCGCCCTCATGGGGATCGGACGAATCGCCGTCGCACTGGCCGCGGCCGCAGCGCTCACCGCCTGCGCCTCCGTGGTCGAGGGTTCACCGAAGGGCGAACGCCCCGACCCCACGAAGGTCGCGGGGCTGGAGATCTCCAACGGCCCGTCCGGCCCCAAGCAGGGCGTGCCGGACGCGGACCTGAACGTCGAGAACGGCGACGGCGGCGAGATGGACCAGCTGGCGATCAACACCCTCGCCGACGTCCAGGAGTTCTGGAAGGCCGAGATCCCCCGCGCGTTCGCCGGCAAGACCTTCGAGCCGGTCAAGCGCTTCCTCTCCTACGACTCGGCCGGCAAGGGCGTCGAGGTCTGCAAGCTCGACACCACCGGCGTCGCCAACGCCTTCTACTGCGCGCTGGACGACAGCATCACGTGGGATCGCGGCGAACTGCTCCCGATGCTCAAGGACGCCTTCGGCCCCATGGCCGTGGTCACCGTCCTGGCCCACGAGATGGGTCACGCCGTCCAGTACAAGCTGGGAGCGGCCTCCAACATCGGCCCGAACACCCCGTCGATCGTCAAGGAACAGCAGGCCGACTGCTACACCGGCGTCTTCATGCGCTGGATCGCCGAGAACAAGTCCAAGCACTTCGAGCTCTCCACCGGCGAGGGCCTCAACCAGGTCCTGCAGACGATGTTCTTCATCCGCGACTCCGCGGGCACGTCGTTCGAGAAGCAGGGCGCCCACGGCAGCGCCTTCGACCGCGTCTCCGCCTTCCAGTTCGGCTTCGTGCGAGGCGCCGCCCGCTGCGCCGAGATCAACGAGGCCGAGATCAACAAGCGCATCACCGAACGCCCCTTCGACCTCTCCGACAAGGACCAGGGTCAGGGCCGCGGCAACGCCCGGATCGACCAGGACAAGTACCTCAAAGCCCTCGACGAGTCCCTCCGCGACGCCTACAAGTCGAGCGGCGCCGCCTTCCCGACCGTCGACAAGGGCGGCATCAAGCCCTGCAACGACGCCCAAACCACGTCCCCGGCCACCTTCTGCCCGTCCACCAACCAGATCCAGCTGGACCTCCCGTCGCTGGTGAAGATCGGCACGCCCCCGAAGAAGGGCACGAAGGGCGGCATCGGCGACTTCGCGGCCTTCGCCGTGATCGCCTCCCGCTTCTCCCTCTCCATCCAGCACGCCACGGGCTTCCCGCTGAACGACGACGCCGCCGGCCAGCGCACCGCCTGCCTGACCGGCGCCTGGGCGGGCCTGACCAACCGCCCGGACGCAGCCGCGGGCCTGAAGCTCTCCCCCGGCGACCTGGACGAGGCCGTGGCCGAACTCCTGGCCGACAACAGCCTCATCGCCTCCGACGTGAACGGCAAAGCCGTCCCCTCCGGCTTCGCTCGCGTCGAAGCGTTCGGCGACGGCTTCTTCCGAGGCTCCTCGTACTGCGTGAAGAAGTATTCGATTTGATTCCTACATCGACGTTCGTCGATACTTGCCCCGTGCTAACCGATGAAGCCGCGACCTACGCCTCGTGGTTCTCGACCCTGTCCGACCCCACCCGCGTCCGCCTGCTCCACCACGTGGCCTCAGCCCCTGGCGCGGTCACCGTCGGCGAGTTGACCACCGCACTGGGCGTCAGCCAGTCCACCTGCTCCCACCACGTCCGCAAGCTGGCCGAAGTGGGCTTCATCCGCGTCCAGCGCGAGGGCACAGCCACCCTCGTCACCGTCAACCCGGCCTGCTGCACGGGCCTCCCCCACGCCGCCGACGCGGTGATGGGCGCCCTGACCAGGGGCACGGTGGCCCCGGTGTCCGGCGTGACGGTGCGTCCCATGACCGCCTCCGACTGGCCGGAAGTGCGCCGCATCTACGGCGAGGGCATAGCCACGGGCAACGCGACCTTCGAAACCGAGGTCCCGTCCCGCCGCACGCTCGAGTCCAAGTGGCTCCCGGACCACCGCTGGATCGCAGTGGTCGACGGCGAGGTAGCGGGCTGGGCCTCCGCCACCCCGGTCTCCGCACGCGAGTGCTACGCCGGCGTGGCCGAGACGTCGATCTACGTCAGCGACTCGCACCAGGGCCGCGGCGTGGGCAAGACGCTGCTGCACCACCAGGTTTCGGCCGCCGACGCCGACGGCCTGTGGACCCTGCAGGCCGTGATCTTCCCGGAGAACCGGGCCAGCATCGCCCTGCACCACCGGGCGGGGTTCCGGACGGTGGGCATGCGGGAACGAATCGCCCAGCACCACGGTGAATGGCGCGACACCGTCCTTCTGGAGCGCCGCCGCCCCTGACGGCGATGCCGGAGGCGTTGAAGGGCTCTTGGGGAGTGTCAGGAGACTGAGGGCAGAGCCCTCAGCCCACCACGTGCCCCAAGCGACCGATCTCAGTACAACGCGGAAGCCAGGTTCCGCCGAGCCGCAGCAACCCGAGGATCATCCGACGGGAACAGCTCGAACAGCCCGACCAAGTGCTGCCGAACCCGATCCCGGTCATCCCCGTAAACCCGCCGAACGGTGTCCACCAACCGCGCAAACGCCTCGTCAACCTGCTGCAAAGCCACCTGGGCATCTGCCGCGGCCAACTGAGCCTCGACATCCTCGGGCGCGGAATCAGCCTTGGCGATCACCGCGGGATCAACCGACTCGGCCCGCTCGGCGAAGCGAGCCTGCGCCAGCCCTTCCTTGGCCAGCTCATTCCCGGGCTCGGTAGCGAGAACCTGCGAGTAGTACCCCTGAGCAGCTGCGTAATCTCCGCGCTCAAAGGCCTCCTCGGCCGCGACGATGCGGGGATCCTCGACAATGTCCTCCTCGGCGGGAGCGGTGGCCCGCGCCTCCCCGGCCCGAATCCCCGGCAGCCGATCCCGGAGGGCGTCCAGCAACCGCTGCACCCAGGCGGAAAGCTCGGCATCCGCCAGCGGCCCGGCGAACGCGTCGATGGGCTGACCAGCGGCGACGGCCACCACGGTGGGCACGGACTGAACGCCGAACGCCTGCCCGATCCGGGGCGCCTGCTCCAGGTCGACCCGAGCCAGGATCCAGGAGCCCCCGGAAGAGGAGGCCAGACGGGTCAGGGACGTCGCCAGCTGCTGCGACTCGGGGCTGTAGGAGGCTCCCAGGAGCACCACCACCGGCACCTGCAGGGACTGCTCGACCACAGCCTGGAACGAGGCTTCGGTGACGTCCACGATCCACGGCGCGGATCCGTTGTCGCCCGAGCTCGAAGGAGCGGCGGCAGGAGCGGCGGCGGCTTGGCGGGCGGCATCGGCTCGGGCCTTCAGGGCGCCCAGATCGACGGCACCGGAGAGCGCGGCGGACAGTGCGGCGGTCTTGCGAGGATCAGGCCTTGTCACGTGTTCCATCCTGGCACGGCTAGTTCCCGGACCGGGTCCAGGGCCATCGGGTTGATGCGCATCGCCTCATTGGCCGAAGCGATACGTAGAGCGAGCGGTGTCATCAGCTCGATGAACCGCGAAGTTCCAGAAGCGCCCAACGCTTCCCACGGCGCGAGAGCAGCAGCATCAGTTGCACGCTCCACTGCGGCGAGATCGCCGGGCAGATCCGCAACGGCTTCCCATTCCGACTCGGTCCAACCACGCGCGGACCGCATGTATGCCGGATCGAGGGAATGTTCGCGCGCGTAGAGCGCAAGCGCTTGGCACGGGCCCACCCCGTGAGCCACCAACGCGGCCACGTGGCCGTCGCCGCGGGCCTCGCGCAGGATCGTGCACGCGTGCCAAAGCGCCAGATGAGGCGCGGAAGGCCACGGCAACGCGCGGTTCGCGGCGGCCAGCGGACGGCCGGCCAGCGGAGCCGCCAGAGCAGCGGACCTGGCCAAAGCTGCGGCCTCGGTGATCTCAGGCGTGTCAACCTCGCCCAGCAACCGGCGCAGAGCGAGATCGACGCCCGACAAGCGCGCCTCCAAGTACGAGGCAGGCGAGGCGACCGCCCACGCGTCCGGCAGGGCGCGCGAGACCATGCGCGGGGCGAAGTTGTAGAAGACAGCCGTCACCAGCTCCGGTGACGCGGCGCCCAGCGGGGCGGCGCGCATGCCGAAGTAGCCCATCCAGCCGCCCTTGCAGCCCAGCGCGTCGGTCGCGGCACGGGACTCGGGCGTGAAGTACGTGACGTCGTGGTAGGGCTCGAACCTCAACCACAGCTGCCTCGCGTCCACGCCCGACACGCTAACCCAGTGAACGCCGGTGCACGGATCCGCTCACCGTGCCGGCGTAGAGCGTTCGGCCATCCGGGGAGACCAGCAGAGCCTCGACACCACGCTCCACGTCCGGACCGCCGAACACGGTCCACGAGCGGCCGCCGTTGACCGACCGCAGCACGCCCTTGCTCGATCCCTCGAACGAGATCGAGCCGAGGTACAGCACACCGTCGGGGCCGATCGCGATCGTGGACAGCTGTTCCGAGGACACGCCGGAAACCTCGACGAACCCGACCCCGTCGAACGACACGAACACCGAGTTCTGGCCCACCGCGACGACGTGCCGAGGATCGCGCGGATCCACCAGCACCGAGTTCACCCGCCCCGGCAAGACCTGCTTCAGCGTCACGCCGGCGTTGACGGACCGGTAGAGCCCACCGGC
Organism: Lentzea roselyniae; assembly: GCF_039537795.1. Taxonomy (NCBI): domain Bacteria; kingdom Bacillati; phylum Actinomycetota; class Actinomycetes; order Pseudonocardiales; family Pseudonocardiaceae; genus Lentzea; species Lentzea roselyniae. The sequence goes on along the minus strand of NZ_BAABBE010000022.1, from coordinate 56,787 downwards.
GTCAGCGAGCCAGATGCCACCAGGATCAGCCGCGATCGTCTTGATCCCGCGCAACCCGGCGTGCACCCGCGGCACGAAAGAAGCCCCGCCGTCCAGAGACACGTAGAACGCGTTGATCAGGTAAGCGCCCAGGTAGACCCGAGACGGCAGCACCGGGTCGAACACCAGGGAGCGCGTGTTCCCCGGCATCTCGGCCGTGATCACCCACGTCCGGCCACCATCGAGCGACCGCTCCACGAAGATCGTGTCCTGCGACCCGCGATAGCCGTTCCGCCCGCGCAGAACGATCCCGTCCCGCGCCGCCAGCGCACCGATCCGGTTGCCGATCGCGTGCGGCGCGGTCCCGTCGAAGTCCCACTCCTGCGCGGCGACGGGCAGATCCGTCCGGTAGGAGCCCTGCATGGTCCCGGCGATGAGAGACCGGCCCGACACCGCCAGCGACAGCACGTGCGCTCCCGGCACGCCGACCCGCTTGAAGTGCTCGTGGTCCGCGGTCGCGTAGACGCCACCGGACCCGTAGACCCACTGCCAGTCCGGCAGGTCGGGGAAGCTGCCGATCTCGGTGTAGACGTCGACCTTCGCCACCGCGTCGGTCCGCTTCCACGTGGCGCCCATGTCCGCGCTGATGAAGTGCCCGTCCAACGTCTGCACCTGGACCCAGCCGTTGGCCGTGATCCCGCCGTACAAGATCCACGTCGACTTCCACGGACCGGACACAGCACGCCAACTCACACCGCGGTCCGAAGACAGGTGCACCCCGACGCTGAACTTCCGCGCCACCACGACGTCACCCAGTGAGGTGATCTTGTCCGCCGGCACGTCGGACACCGACCACTTGCCGGCACGCAGCACGTGCACCACCCCACCGGCGGCCACGAGCAGATCCGGGCCCACGAGGTGCACGTCCTCGGCCGACGCAGGCGATCCGGGCAGCACCGACCATCCCTGCCCGCCGATCCCGCGATAGACCCCCTCCGCGGTCGCCGCGTACGAGAAGCCACCGCCGAACGCGACGTCCTGCACCTCGGACGGCGTTCGCAGAGCGACGGAGAACGACAGGCCGCCGTCCACGGACCGCAGCACCGAACCGGCACCGCCGCCGCCCTCCGCACCCGCCACGAGCACGGTGTCCGGCCGCGCCGGATCGGCGGCCAGCGCGTTCCCGCGCATCTCCGGGAACAGCCGCCCCTGCCGCCAGGTGCGGCCCCGGTCGGCGGACCGGAACACCTGCTGGCCGGCACCCGGCAGCACGTAGACGAGGTTCCGCGCGAACGCCATGTACCCGCCCGCACCGTTCGGGCCGATGTTCTCCCACCTGGTGGACGGCCCGGCGTGCGCCGACGGCACGACCGCCAGCAACGCGGCCAGCAGGGTGATCACGAATCTCACGAGGTACGCCTCCGCTCGACTCCCAACGGTCAGCGGCGGAGCTCGATCATGGCGTGTCGGCGAGGTGCTCCTCAACCCGTTGCACCTTGGCGCTCAGCTGGTTCGTGTGGCCGGGCCGGATGTCCGCCTTGAGCACGAGCGAGACCCGCGGGGCGGCGGCCTGCACGGCCTCGGTGGCGCGCTTGACCACGTCCATCACCTCGTCCCACTCTCCCTCCACCAAGGTGAACATCGCGTTCGTCTGATTGGGCAGGCCCGACTCCCGCACGATCCGCACGGCCTCGGCGACGGCCTTGGCGACGCTTCCCGACGAGTCCGAAGCGGACGGAGCAACGCTGAACGCGACAAGCACACGTGCCTCCTGATGATCCAACGGTTGTACTGACTGGTAGCTTCGGTGCCCATGACACCGCTGCCGTTCGATCCGATCGCCCGCGCGGCTGAGCTGTGGGACGACCGGGTGGGTCCGTCCACCTCGATGGCCGCCGTCACGAGCGTCATGCGTGTCCAGCAAATCATCCAGTCCGCCGTGGACGCAGCCCTCAAGCCGCACGGCCTCACGTTCGCCCGCTACGAGGCGTTGGTGCTGCTCTACTTCTCCCGCAAGGGCGCGCTGCCGATGCGGGTCATGGGCGAGCGCCTGCAGCTGCACCCCACGAGCGTCACGAACATCGTCGACCGGCTGGAGAGCGACGGCCTGGTCCGCCGCACCCCGCACCCGACCGACCGCCGCACCACGCTGGTCGAGATCACCGACGCGGGCCTGCAGCGGCGCGAGGCCGCGACCGCCGCGGTCGTCGAGGTCAACCTGGGACTCAAGGGCCTCACCGACCGGCAGACCGAGCAGCTCACCGAGCTGCTCGCCAAGGTCCGCCGGGCGAGCGGCGACTTCGAGGACTAATTCGTTTGGCACGCGCGCACGTCTGTGGCGTGATGTGCCCATGCAGTGGGAACGACCGGACAGGTCGATCGTCGCCCTCGTCAGCACGCCCAGCGGCTTCGCCGGGCGCACCGCCGCGATCCCGGTCGAGACACCGAACTGGAACCACGTCGAGCCGATCAACACCGCGTTGCGGGAGCTCCTCGGCGTGCCGACCAGCGTGCTGCGCCTCGTCTCGGTGGAAGGCGGCAGCGTCCCGTTCGGCGGCGTCGTCACCTACCACGTCGAAGCGCACGGCGAACCCGACCGGACCTGCCTCGAACCCGCGGAGGAACCCGAGCCGGACGCCGAGCACCGGATGCCCTGGGCACGACTGGGCGGCCCGGCGGAGCTCGTCGAGTGGGCCGACACGGTCCTCACCCGCACCGGCCCGGCGGTCCAGATGCGCACCTGGAACCTGTCGAGCGTGCACCGGCTGCCCACCGCGGACGGCCCGGTGTGGCTGAAGGCCAGGCCGTCGTTCTTCGCCGACGAGGGCGCCGTGATCAAGATGGTCGCCGCGCACGACCCGACCCTGGTGCCCGAGCTGCTGGCCACCGCGCCGGACCGGGTGCTGCTCAGCCAGGCCGAGGGCGGCAACTGCTGGCACATGACGCCCGAGATGGTCGAGCGTGTGGTGCCGCGCTGGGTCGCCGTTCAGCACGCGCTCGCGGGCGAACCCCTGCTCACGCCCACGACCGTGCCGATGCCGTCGTTCGGCCTCCCGCACACGCTCACCCACGGCGACTTCCACGGCGGCAACTGGCGCAGCAGCGGCGTGGTGATCGACTGGTCCGACGCCTGCTGGGCTCACCCGGCGCTGGATGCGTGTCGGCTCATGGAGTTCCACCCCGGCCTGCGCGAGGTGATCAGCCGGGTGTGGAGCGAGGCCTGGCTCGCGCTGCGCCCGGACAGCGAGCCGCTCAAAGCGCTCGAGGTCGCCCGCCGCGCCTCGCACCTGCACAACGCGGTGAAGTACCAGGAGTTCCTGGACAACATCGAGCAGTCCGAGCGGATCTACCACGAGGGCGACCCGCAGGCGGAGCTCAGAGCTGTTCGGCAACTGGTTCGCTGATGACGGAACGGCCTTTGATGAGGTGGGAACGACCGGACCGCACGATCGTCGCGCTCGTCAGCACGCCGGGCGGGTTCGCCGGCCGCGTCGGCCCGCTCCCTGTCGCGACCTCGGACTGAAACCACGTCCAACCGGTCAACGCCGTGCTCCGGGACCTGCTGGGTGTCGAGACGAACGTGCTGCGGCTCATCTCGGTCGAAGGTGGCGACATCATGTGCGGCGGCGAGGTCACCTACCACGTCGAGGCCTACGGCGAGCCCGACCGCACGCAACTGCACCCCGCCGAGGAACCTGAAGCCGACGCCGAGCACCGGATGCCGTGGGCGCGGCTGGGCGGACCGGCCGAACTGGTCGCGTGGGCGGACACGGTGCTCGCCCGCACCGGTCCGGCCGAGCAGATCAGGACCTGGAACCTCTCCAGCGTGCACCGGCTGCCCACCGCCGACGGCCTGGTGTGGCTGAAGGCCGTGCCGTCGTTCTTCGCCGACGAGGGCACGGTGATCAAGATGGTCGCGGCGCACGACCCGACGCTGGTGCCAGCCGTGCTGGCCTCCGCACCGGGCCGGGTGCTGCTCAGCGACGCCAAGGGTGCCAACTGCTCACAACTGACGCCGGAGATGGTCGAGCGGATCGTGCCGCGCTGGGTCGCCGTGCAGCACGCACTGGCCGGAGAGCCTCGGCTGCCGTCGTCCGCCGTGCCGATGCCGTCGTTCGGACTGCCGGAGACGCTCACCCACGGCGACTTCCACTCCGGCAACTGGCGCGACAGCGGCGTCATCATCGACTGGTCGGACGCCTGCTGGGGTCATCCCGCGCTGGACGCGAACCGCCTGATGGAGCGCAACCCCGGCCTGCGCGACCTGATCGCTCAGGTGTGGAGCGAGGCCTGGCTGCGGCACCGTCCGGACAGCGAACCGCTCAAAGCGCTCGAGGTCGCCCGCCGCGCCTCGCACCTGCACAACGCGGTGAAGTACCAGGAGTTCCTGGACAACATCGAGCAGTCCGAGCGGATCTACCACGAGGGCGACCCGCAGGCGGAGCTCAGAGCTGTTCGGCAGCTGGTTCGGTGAGCCGGCCGGTCTTCGCGGCCCAGCGCTCGAAGATCACCGTGCCGAACGGCGGGATGCTCGACAGCAGCCCGAGCACGAGCGTGCGGCCGTCCCACTTCAGCGGCTCCTTCGCCATCAGCGTGACGAGCACGAAGCCGACGAAGATGACGCCGTGGATCGGGCCGAAGATCTTGACGCCGATCTCGTTCTGCACGACGACGTACTTGAAGAACATCCCGAGCAGCAGGCCCGCCCAGGAGATCGCCTCGGCGAGGGCGAAGATGCGGAACCGTCCAACCACGCTGGAGAACGTCATGGCTCCCCATCATGAACCGTGACGGGGAGCACAACGCATCCGGGTCTGTCCTATTCCTCCCATTTGAAGACGCGTGAGGCGATGAAGGCGATCACGAGCGTGAAGCCGATCAGGACGGCTCCCGGCAGCAGCAGCGCCTCGATCCCCTTGCCCCGCACCAGCACGTTGAGCATGCCGTCGTTCATGTGCCGCAACGGGAAGATCTTCGACACGGCCTGCAGCCAGCCGGGAGCCTGTTCGACCGGGAAGAACGTGCCGGACAGGAACGCCATCGGCAGCACGACGATGTTCGCCGCCGCCGAAGCCGCTTCCTCCGTCTTGGCGAACGCGCCGACCAGCATGCCGAGCGCGAAGAACGCGATCGTTCCCAGCAGCAGCAACGGAATCGCGAGCCACCACGACCCGGACAGCTGCAGCCCGAACACCGGCAGCATCGCGATGCCCACGAAGATCGCGCCCTGCACCAGGGCGACGCCCGTGCTGACCAGCACCCGCGACGACAGCACCGCGGTCGCCGACACGGGCGCGAGCCGGATCCGCCGCAGCACCTGCTTGCGCCGCCACGACACCAGCGTCAGCGCCGAACCGAACACCGCGGACACCGCCACACCCCAGGACAGGATGCCGGGCGTCAGGTACTGGATCGGTTTGAGCGAGGCGTCCTCGACCTTCTCCGCGGCGAACGTGAACCGCGGCGGCTGGCCGGTCGCGGCGAGGTTCGCCTTGTCCACGAACCCGTTCACGATGCCGACCACGGTCGCGGACCCGACCTGGTCGCTCTGCGCGAACCGCAGGTCGAGCTGCTGGCCGTGCACGATCAGCGCCGCGGGCAGGTCGCCGTCCTTCACCTTCTGCACCGCGGCGTTCTCGTCGTTGTACGGCTCCAGCTCCAGCACACCGCTGTCCCGCAGCGCCGAGACGATCTGGCCGTCGCCGACCACCGCGATCCTGGTCTTGTCGGTACCAACGTCACGCAGGATCAGGCCGAAGATCACCAGGAACATCAACGGGAACAGGAACGTGAAGAACAGCGTCACCTTGTCGCGGATGAAGCCCTTGAGCATCGCCACCGAAAGCGACTTGAACGCGGTCATGCGCGGTACTCCCGGCCGGTCAGGTTGAGGAAGACGTCTTCGAGGGTGGCCGTGCGGACCTGCAGCCCGTCGAGCGCACCGCGTTCCGCCAGAGCGGACAGCACGGGAGCCGGACGGCGAGTGGAGATCGTCAGCGACACCTCGTCCTCGTGCGCCTCTTCGACACCGTCCATCGCGGACGCGTCCGCAACGGACATCACGCCCTTCTGCAGCGTCACGTGCGTCGGCGCGTCCAGGCCGCGGACCAGCACCGCGGGCGGGTCCAGCGCGAGGATCCTGCCGGTGTCCATGATGGCCACGCGGTCGCAGAGGATCTCGGCCTCGTCGAGGTAGTGCGTGGTGTAGACGATGGTCTTGCCGCGTGCCTTGATCGCCCGCAGCACGTCCCAGAGGTTGCGCCGGGCCTGCGGGTCGAGCGCCGCGGTCGGTTCGTCGAGGAACACGATGTCCGGGTCGTGCACCAGCGCGCACGCGATCGAGAGGCGCTGACGCTGACCGCCGGAGAGCTTGTTCTCCTGCTCGTTGGCCTTGTCCGCGAGTCCGACGAGTTCGAGCATGTCGGCGGCGGTGCCGGCGCTCACGCCGTACAGCGAGCCGAACGTCTGCAGCTGTTCCTTCGCCGTCAGCTTCTCGAAGAACGACGACGCCTGCAGCTGCACGCCGATGCGCGGCAGCAGCTTCACGTTGCGCGGCCACGGGCTCTCACCGAGCAGCCGCACCTCGCCGCTGTCCGGCTCGCGCAGACCTTCGATGATCTCGAGCGTGGTCGTCTTCCCGGCGCCGTTGGGCCCGAGGATGCCGAAGAACTCACCCTCCGCCACGGTGAACGAGACCCCGTCCACCGCCTTCAGCCCGCCGTAGCTCTTGCGGATGTCCCGCACCACGACCGCCGACCGTTCCTCCGTCATGGGCGGGACGTTATGTCAGCGGGACTCGGTGCGCGTGGCGGAACGACGAAAGTCGGCGCCAAGTCGAGACGAACGGATTCAGCCACCCGCCGCCAGCAACGGACACGCGATGTAGATGTCGTTGAGCCGCCGCAACGCCGCGGCGAACTGCTCGAACCTGGCGCGGGGGACGGCCGTGCGCACGTCGTTGATCACCTGCCAGAGGTAGCGGTGCTCGGCGGCTTCCACGATCCGCGGTGGCGGCTCCTCGCGAACGTCGCAGGCGAACGCGAGCGCGACCGTCGCGGCACGCAGGCACGCCGTCGCGAGCGTCACGCAGTCCTCGACCAGCGGCCGGTCGTCCTGGGCGCGCACCACGCCACTGACCGCGAACCGCACGGCCTGCATCAGCGCGAGGTAGAGGTGCTGGCCGGCCTGCACGCGCTCGTGCGGCAGGTACTCGGTGCCGGGGCAGGGAGTCACGACCGTCATGCCGACCTGGGGCCGGCGCAGCACGTGGTCGAAGAGCGCGGTCGGCGCCCAGAGCAGCGTGCGCCAGGAGTCCTCGCCGATGGAGGTGCCCATCCTGGCCGCGTTCTCCAGCACGTCGAGGTAGGCGATCAGGATGCTGGACAGGAACACGCCGCCGCGGTCGCCACCCACCCGCACGACGCCGAAGCGTTGGTCGTGGCCCGTGCCACCGTTGTCGTGACCGGGCTTCCACTCGATCACGTCGCTGCTCGCGAGCACCACGCGGGCGAGCCGCTGGTGCACGGGCGACGCCGACAGCACCGTGTCGTCCAACCCCATCCGGACGAGCATGGACGCAGCATGCTGCAACGACTCGCGTCTTTGCGGCACGAGGTCGGGGTGCAGCAGCCGGAACGGTTCCACGTGTCCCCTTCCCCTCAGTTGGTTGTACTCACAATGAACGCCGGGGAGCGCGAAGTCATCCGGATGAACCGCAGCGTTACGTCTCAGTTGGACGTGTCAGTTCGACTGCGCCCACGCGACGAGTTGCGCGCGAGTCGAAAGATCCAACACGGTTTTCACGTTGTGCACGTGGGATTCCACCGTTCGGTGGGAGATCCCGAGCTTCGCCGCGACCTGGGCGTTGGTCATGCCCTGCGCCACCAGCTCGACGACCATGCGCTGCCGGTCGCTCAGCACCGCGTGCCGCACGATCTCCTTGTCCAGCGCGGTTTCCACGGCATGGCGAACGTCCATCGCCCGTCCGGCGCTCACCGCGCGGCTGAAAGCCGCACCGGACAAGGCTTCCCTCGCGACGTCCAGCACAGAGTCCAGCTTCCGCCGCCACCACGCCTGCACCGGAAGGGCCCGTACCGTGCGCATCTGCTCGCACGCCACCAGCAACCGGACGCCGAGCTCGTACCGTCCGGACAGCACCGCGACCACCGCGCGTCCCTCGACCGACTCCAGCACCTCCCAGGGGAGGTGCTCCGAGATCCGCACGCCTTCGGCGAACCTTGCGCCCGCGGCGGTCAGATCGCCTTGTTCCAGCGCGACGCAACCCCACGTGTGCAGTGCGATGGCAACGATGTCACATCGTGCATGTGTTCTCAGCACGGGCAACGAGTCCCCGACCAGCACACTCGCCTCGTCGACCGAACCCATGAGGAGCAGGCACCAACCGAGATTGTGCTGCGACACCGCGACACTCACGTCGTTGCCGTTGCGTACGCCGTACTCGATCGACTGGCGCAGCGCCCATGTGGCGTTCGGCAAGTCGGCCATGTCGTCGTAAGCGCCCGCTAACGTGCGGTAGAGGCGGCACATGATTTCCTGCTGCCCACCGGCTTCCGCGGTTTCGATCGCCTCCGTCGCGTACTTCACCGCCTCGTCGTGCCGTGCCTTGTGTCCCGCCAGCAGTGCCGCGTACTCCAGCGCGAGGATCCGGTAGCGGGCGTCGGCGGGTGACTGGTCCAGCACCTGCATCAGCACCGCGCCCGCCTCGGTGAAGTAGCCGCGGTCGAAGCACACCCGCAGCAACATCGTGGCGAGCATCAGGCGGCGATCGTCGTCCGGTGCCACCAGACGGGTGAACGCGTACACCACGTTGTCGTACTCCTGGTGCTGCGCCTTCACCTGCTCCGGCGCCAGGATCGACGACGCGACACCGGGTTCGCCCAGCCCGCAGAGCCACGAGATGATCCGTTCGGCCGTCACGGCGTGCTCGTCGTGCTCCCTGAGCCGCTCCTCCGCGTAGAGACGCACCGATTCGAGCATCCGGAACCGCCCGTCGTTCTCCCGCACCACCAACGACTTCGCCTGCAACGCCGTGAGCAGCCCGATCACCGGCCCGCCCTGCACGACCTGGGCGATGTCGAGCCCGAACCCTCCCGGCAGCAGCGCAAGCCTGCGGAAGAGCTCCTTCTCGTACCTGGTCAGCAGGTCATGACTCCACGCGATGGCCGCGCGCAGGCTTTGGTGCCGCGTCTCCTCTCCGGCGTCGCTGAGCAGGTCGAGCCGCTGGTCGAGGCGGTTCGCGAGCTCGCTCAGCGGCACCGACAGCGACACCTTCGCGGCCAGCTCCACCGCGAGCGGCACGCCGTCCAGCCGTGCGCAGATGGCCGCGATCGTGTCCTGGTCGCCCGGCACCCCGGCGCGTTCGGCGAAGAGCCGCACCGAGTCCTCGTCCATGCCGTGCACCGGGTAGACGGCCTCGCCGACGGCTCGCAGCGCTTCCCGGCTGGTCGCGAGCACCTGTACGTTCGGGCAGCGCGAGAGCAGCGCGTCCACGACGTCGCAGCACTCCTCGACGAGATGCTCGCAGTTGTCGACGAGCAGCAGGACGCGCCGGTTGCCGAGCTCCGCGAGCAGCGTCGTCCGCAGTGCGACACCCGCGTGCTGGTACACCCCAACGGCTTCGGTGAACGCCTGCACCACCTGGCCAGGACTGCTCAGCCTGCTCAGCCTGCCCAGCTCGACCGTGCGGACCTCGGTCCTCCTGGCACGTCCGGCGAGCTCGACCGCGAGCCGCGTCTTGCCGACACCGGCCGATCCGACGAGTGTGAGCATCCTGTGCTTGCGCAGCAACGAAAGCAGCTCGGCCAGCTCCGTCTCCCTGCCGACGAACGCGTCGTCGTAAACGGGCAGCTCGGCGACCACAGTGGACGTACCGGCAGAGCGTTGACGGTAGGCACGCTGACGGCAGGCGTTCGAGCAGTACCGCGCCCGCGACGGCCGGGGCGCGAACTCCGTGCCACAGCTCGCGCAGGTGCCCACCGGACGAGCCTACGACCGTTTCCGCGTCTCAATTGGAAAGTGTGTGGAGGTCGACCTCGAGCGTGGTCCCCGATCGCAGCTCCGCGAGCTCGATCCGATCTTTGGCGCGCGAGAGCCAGCCGCTGCGAATCCGCTCCACCACCTGCGTTTTCGTCGTGTCCGCGGCCTCCGCCTTGATCACGATGTCCTTGCCGTTCTCCAGGTGGACCACTGCTCGGCGGAATCTGGGAGCGTGTGGCACGAACTCACCGGTGCCTGGCACCGCGGGGTACATCCCGAGCACGCTGAACACATACCAGGCCGACATCGTGCCGAGGTCGTCGTTTCCGGTGACACCGGCCGGCCCGTTGACGAACAACGTCTGCGCGGCCCTCACGACCACCGACGTCTTCTCCGGCTTGCCGATCAGCGCGTACATCCACGGCGCGTGCAGGTCCGGCTCGTTGTTCGGGTTGTACCTGAACTGGTTGTAGTAGTCGTACGGCCCGACAACCCACTTCTCCCGGACAGTTCGCTTCGGATCCGTCAGGAGGTCCTGGTAGGCGAAGAAGTCGTCGAGCCGCGCCTCGGCCGCCGCCTTGCCGCCCAGCGCGGTGATCAGGCCGTTGATGTCGTGCTGGGCCAGCCACTGGTACTGCCAGGCAGTGCCTTCGTGGAACCCGTCCGCCCCCTGCGGCGTGAACGGGCTGAGCCACGCGCCGTTCTGCAGCTTGGGCCGTGGGAAGCCGGTGAAGCCGCGGTCGGCGACGCTGTGGTCCCAGAGGTTGCGGTGGTTGAGGCCCCGCTTCCTGAGCCGTTCCGCGTCCTCCTTGTGGCCGAGCTCCTCAGCCATGATCGCGAGAGTGGCGTCCGCCAGCGCGTATTCGAGAGTCGCCGACGCGCCGTGGTGCGGGTCGGTGTCCTGCCCCTTCTTCGGGAAGCGCTTGTCGTACTGGACGAAGCCCTTGGCCAGGTAGGTCCGGTTGCCGGACCGCCCCTGGAAGCGCGAGCTCTCGGGCGGGACGCCGTCGACGTTCTGCAGCAGCGCCCGATAGGCCTGGTCTTCGAAGCCCTTGAGGTGCCCGAACCGCCACAGGTCGACCAGGAACGGCGTGACCGGGTCGCCGGTCATGCAGTTGGTCTCCTGGTTCGCGAAGGCCCAGCGCGGGAGCCAGCCGCCCTGCTCGTGGATGGCGAGGACGCTCCTGGCGATGTCCTTCGACCTCTGGGTGCGGATCAGCGCGAGCAGCTGGTTGTGCGCGCGGTAGGTGTCCCAGAGCGAGTAGTACTCGTAGTACGTCCAGTCCTCGGCGTGATGGACCTGGTTGTCGAAGCCGCGGTACCTGCCGTCGGCGTCGCTGCCGGTCAGCGGCTGGAGCAGGACGTGGTAGAGCGCGGTGTAGAAAACGGCCCGCTCGTCCCAGTCCTCCGTCTCGATCTCGATGCAGCAGAGCTCCTGGCGCCACGCGTCCTGGGCCTCGTTGCGGATCTCGTCGAACGACTTGCCCGCGGTCTCGGCCTCCAGGTTGTTGGTGGCACCTTGCGCGTCCACTTGGGACAGTGCGGTGCACGCGGTGACCGGTCCAGGTTCGAACGTGACCCAGGCGCCCCTGAGCCCCGCACCACCCGCGGACTCCCGTTGCCCCGGCTTGGCGCCACTCGGCGACCACGTGCCGAACTCCCGGAAGGGACGGTCGAACCGCGTGGTGAAGTGGGTGACGTACGGCCGGCCACCGCAGAACGCCTGCGTCTCCACGGATCCGGTGATCGTGCGGTCGTCGACGACCTTGATGCTGCTCGCGGACACCGGCTCCTTGTCGTTGGCCTGCCCGACGTTGACCAGGAGCGTGCCGCTGGTGCCGCTGGGGAACGTGTACCGCTCGACACCGGCCCGCGTGGTCGCGGTGCACTCGACGGTGATGTCGCGGTCCAGTTTGACCTTGTAGTAGCCGGGCTTGCCGATCTCACCGTCGTGCGTGTACCTGGCGCCGTACCGCTTGTGGTCGAAGCTGCTCGGCAGGCCGCCGGAGACGGGCAGGATCGGGACCAGACCGCCCTGTTCCCAGCAGCCGGCACCGGACAGGAAGAAGTGACCGAAGCCGCGGATCACCGGGTCGTCGTAGCGGTAACCGGCGTAGTGCGAGCCGACCGGGCTGGAATGCGCCTTGCCGAAGGGCATGGACGCGCCGGGGAACGTGTTGCCCTCGTCCTTTGTGCCGATGAACGTGTTGACCGACTCAATGGGATCCAGTGCGTCCACGGGTTTCAGCCTAGTTGGGATCTCGGGGTGGTGGGGTGTCCAGACGGGTGGTGGAGCCTCGGCGTGGGCTCGCCTGGTCATGGGCTGGCGCGGGTGCGAGTCGGCTGGCGCGGGCTGGTGGCGGATCCAGCGGAGGGGTCGCCGATGTTGGTTGGTTTCGTTCCAGCGTGGTTGCGTGGACTTGACGAGCCGGGTCTTTTCATCGCCGCTTCGCGACGATTGCGATTGGGGCTTGCGTTTGTTGAGTCGGGTGCCGGAATTACCGGCTGCGCCTTCATGACCTCGGCGACCACCGCGACATGCTCGACCGACAACGCCCCCTCCGCCGCCGCGTCGGCGGCCAGCTCGGCGATTTTCTGCATCACCGAAATGTTCGCGAACCCGCGTTTCCGTCGCCTCGTCGACGCGGTAATTCCCGCCCCTGATCCAACAACGCAATCGCTGTCGCCGCGAAGCGCGATGAAATGACCCGGCTCGTCACTGCCCGCGCAACCACCTGCGCAAGGTGACGTCCCGCAAGCCGACCCGCACCCGCAAGCCCCAGGCGAGACCGGGCCTGAGCGCCGCCGCCGCCAAGTCACGGCGCTCAGGACCCGGAGCCTCGGGAAACTACCTGCGCGCCCCCAGGAAGATGTTGCCCTCGGTCGACAGGTAGTGGCTGGTGTAGTCGAACCGCCGGGCATCCCCGAAGATCAGCCAGTAGTACTTGAGCTGCTCCGACCACCAGTACCCGGGACAGAAGTCGCCCTTCGCCCCGGTTGTCACGTCCGTCAGGATCGTGTAGCCGTAGTTGGTCTTCGAGGTCCGCTTCATCTCCAGGTAGTGCCGGTACGCGCGCTCGCGGTAGACCTCGTCACGCGTGGCGAGCCACAGGAAGAACGCCCCGTCGGCGTATTCCGGCCGGAGCTGGTTGCCGACCGAAGTCGGCCGCAGAGACGTGTAGTTGATGCCCTCCGGCAGCACGCCGTAGCGGTCCTGAACGGCGGTCCACGAGTCGTGGTACGCCCGGCCGCGCGCGATGTCCCCGCTCTCCGCGAGCAGCCCGCCGAAGAACGCCGCCAGCTCGCTCTGGGTCCGCGAGTCGCGGCGACCGGTGAACGCGTCGACCTGGGCGAACCACAACCGGCCGCCGACGATGTCCGTCTGGTTCCTCAGGATGCCGCGCAGCAGGATGTCCCACCACCGCTTGAGGTCGCGGTCGCCGAACAGGTGCCAGCCGTCCCAGAGGTATTCGTAGTAGGAGTCGGCGGGCGGACCGATCGTGGCGTACCGGTTGCGCCAGGCGCCGGTCTCGGCGTGCACGTCCCACGGCAGCAGGTCGTAGGCCGTCCGCTTGTCGAAAGTGACTTTGAAGGCCTTCTTGGCCGCGTTGTAGTACTTGCGGTCGCCGGTCCACTTCGAGAGCGAGCCGAACTCCGTGATGTACGTGCCGGTTTCGGCGAGGTTCGTCTCGGGCGACGACACCGCGCCCGTGCGCAGGTTGACGTAGCGGTAAGGGATTCCGGTCGGCGACTTGGTGAACGCGACCAGCAGCCGGTCGGCGAGGTCGCGTGCGAGGTTCAGCAACGCGCTGTCGCCGCTGACGTGGTAGGCGGAGAGCAGGCCGCCGAGCATGCGGATGTTGGTCTCGAACACCTGGAACGGCGCGTCGACGTCGAACGACAGGTTCGCCTTGACCCAGCGGACGCCTTCGGCGAACTCTGCATCGAGCTCCATGAGCCACAACGTGTCCAGCGCCTCGACGACGGTGAGGCCCATCGGGTGGCCTGGCACGAAGAACTCCTCGTGGCCGCCCGACACCGGCTTGATCTGGTCGTGGCCGAACGCACGCTCCACATAGGACCGCCAGGCCCAGCGGGTTTCGTTCCGCACGTCCTCGGCGACCCGGCGCCAGCCGCCGGGAGGTGGCGCCAGCGCAGTGGCCCCGACGGAAGGAGCCGCGCCGGCCTCGGCACCGGGTGGAGGCGCGGACGGAGATGGTTGAGCGGCAGCAACACCGGGCACACCGGCAAGTCCGGCGGCGCCGAGGAGGCCGAGAACGCTTCGGCGTGGCAGGTCACGCATCGCTGTACTCCCCTCTGGCTGACAACGCTGTCTGTCACCAGATCCTTGCGGAGCGCACACGGTCGTGGTCAAGACCAATGCCGTCACTTGTCTTCTTCAGGACAGCAAACACGCGTACGAGAAGCCGCTTGACCGGTTCCGGAACTGTTGACAAGGGCGTGAAGGCGAGGTGAGATACGGCCACTATGACAACGTTGTCCCCCAGCGGACCGGCAACCGGTCAGCGCAAGGTCCGTCGAGCGACGATGAACGACGTCGCACGGCTGGCGGGCGTGAGCATCAAGACCGTCTCGCGCGTGGTCAACGACGAGCCGGGCGTGCATCCGTCCACCGCCGAGCGCGTGTTGGCCGCCATCGACCAGCTCGGGTTCCGGCGGAACCTGAGTGCCCGCAACCTGCGCCGCGGCTCGTCCACCGGCACCATCGGGCTCGTGCTGGAGGACGTCGGCAACCCGTTCTACTCCGGGGTCACCCGCGCTGTCGAGGAAATCGCGCGACTCAGGGGCAGACAGGTGATCTCCGGGTCGTCCGACGAAGATCCCGGCCGCGAACGCGAGCTGGCGCTGGAGTTCTGCTCCCGCCGGGTCGACGGGCTGCTGATCGTGCCCGCGGGGCTGCAGCACAGCTATCTGGTGCCGGAGATGCGCGCGGGCACGCCCGTGGTGTTCCTGGACCGGCCGGCGGGCGACGTCGTGGCGGACACCGTGCTGGTGGACAACATCGGTGGCACCGTGGAAGCCGTCACCCATCTGGCGGCACATGGACACCGCCGCATCGCGTTCCTCGGTGACGCGCCGGACATCTTCACCGCCAACGAGCGCCTCCGTGGTTACCGCGAGGGCTGTGTGCGTGCGGGCATCGGCTACCACGAGGAGCTCGTGGCGATGGGGCCGCACGACGAGAACAGCGTGGCGACCACGCTGCACCGGCTGCAGAACCTGCGTGAGCCCGCGACGGCGATCGTGGCCGGCAACAACCGCATCACCGTGCACATCCTGCGCGCGCTCGCAGGTTCCGCGGACCGCCCCGCCCTGGTGGGCTTCGACGACTTCGAGCTCGCCGACCTGCTGTCGCCGCCGGTGACCGTGATCGCGCACGACGCGAGTGCGCTCGGCAAGGCGGCCACCGATTTGTTGTTCGCCCGACTGGACGGCGACAACTCACCACCGCGCCGCGTCGTGCTGCCGGTGCGCTTGGTGCCACGAGGATCCGGGGAGGTCCACGCGTGAGTTCTGGTGTGCTCCACCAGCCTGTCAACCTGCCGGCCAACCAGCCGAAGCAGTTCTACCGCGGCGGCGAGGCGATCGCGGCGTTGCGCGGTGGCACGACCGGCGACTTCGGGCCCGAGGACTGGGTGGCCTCGACGACAACGCTGTACGGGCGCAGCGATGCCGGGTTGACAACGTTGCCAAACGGCGTGCTGCTGCGTGACGCCGTCGAGGCGGACCCGACCGGATGGCTCGGACCGGAGCACGTGGCGAAGTTCGGCGCGGACACGGCGTTGCTGGTGAAGCTGCTCGACGCGGGCCAGCGCCTGCCGGTGCACTGCCACCCGTCGAACGCCTTCGCGTCCTCACACCTGAACTGCCGCCACGGCAAGACGGAGGCGTGGATCGTCGTCGGCACGACCGGTGCGGACCCGACCGTCTACATCGGATTCCGCGACGACGTGCCGGCCGCCACCGTCGCCGAATGGGTGGCGGAGCAGGACACCAGGGCGATGCTCGACTCGCTCAACCCGATCTGCGTCCGGCCCGGAGACACGGTCTTCGTGCCCGCCGGTGTGCCGCACGCGATCGGCGAGGGCGTGTTCATCGTCGAGCTGCAGCAGCCGACCGACTTCTCGGTGACGCTGGAGTGGCAGGGGTTCCTGGCCAACGCCGACATCGGTCACCTCGGTCTCGGCTACGACGTCGCGCTGGACTGCGTCGACCGGCACGGCTGGAGCGGCCGGCTCGACCAGCTCGTGCGTCAGACGTCCGACAAATGGGCGCCGTCGGTCGATCTGCTCGGCCACGACGCCGACCCGTTCTTCCAGGCCGACCGCCTGCACGTGGAGGGTTCCCTCGCGCTGGAACCGTCGTTCGCCGTGCTGGTGGTGCTGGAGGGATCGGGCCAGCTCGGTGAGCTGGAGGTCCGCAAGGGCAGCACCGTCGTCGTGCCGCACGCGGCCGGCGAGCTGGGGCTGACCGGCGACCTGGTGGCGATCCGCTGCCGACCGCCCGTACTGTCCACAGTAGAGGATGTGTCGCCATGAGCGAGCCACTTCTCGAGGCTCGTGACCTCACGAAGAACTACGGCACCGTGGAAGCTCTCCGCGGTGCGTCGTTCACCGCCCACCCCGGCGAGGTCGTGTCGCTGATCGGCGACAACGGCGCGGGCAAGTCCACCCTGGTGAAGTGCATGTCCGGGGTGGAGCAGCCGACCAGCGGCACCCTGCTGTTCGACGGCAAGCCCATCGTGCTGAGCTCTCCCAACGACGCCCGCGACCGCGGCATCGAAACGGTGTTCCAGGACCTCGCGGTCGCGCCCGACCTCGACCCCGCCGCGAACATGTTCCTGGGCAGGGAGATCCTGAAGCCAGGTGTCCTCGGCTGGCTGGGCGTGCTCGACAAGAAGGCGATGCGCCGACAGGCGAAGGAGCACTTCACCCGGTTCGGCGCGTCCCTGCAGAGCATCGACGTGCCGATCGCGGCGTTGTCCGGTGGTCAGCGCCAGTCGGTCGCGGTCGCGCGTTCGGTGGCGTGGGCGTCGAAGCTCGTGTTCATGGACGAACCGACCGCCGCTCTCGGTGTGGTGCAACGGGAACGCGTGCTGGAGGTGATCAAGCGCGTGCGCGACGAAGGTGTCGCCGTGGTGCTGATCTCGCACAACATGCCCGAGGTGCTGTCGGTCTCCGACCGCGTCGAGGTGCTGCGCCTCGGCCGCCGCGTGGCCCGTTTCAAGGCCGCCGACACGACCGTTGAAGAGCTCGTCGGTGCAATGACCGGCGCACTGTCGCATGAGGACGCCGCCTGATGACCAGTACCAAAGAGACAACGTTGTCTACCGTGTCCGGCGAAACCCGCACCCCGCTCCTCAAGCGACTGACCGGTGCGAACACGCTGTGGATCGGCCTGGTGCTGCTCGTCCTGGTCGCGGTGTTCGGAGCGATCCGCCCGGACGCGGTGTTCCAGGTGACCACGCTGCAGTTCCTGCTCGCGGAAACCGCTGTGCTGCTGGTGCTCTCCGTCGGCATGACGTTCGTGATCATCACGTCAGGCATCGACCTGTCCGTCGGTTCGGTGCTGGTGTTCGCGTCCGTCTCGTCCGCGATGGCGATGAACGCGGTGTCCGGCGGGGACGCGACGAACGCGGGCTGGGGCGTCATCGGGTTCGGGCTGCTGGTCGCGTTGGTCAGCGGCGCGGCGTGGGGTCTGCTCAACGGCCTGTTGATCTCCCGTGCGAAGATCCCGGCGCTGATCGTGACCCTGGGTTCGTTCGGCGCGGCGCATGGCGCAGCCCTGTTGCTGAACAACGGTTCCAACGTGTCCGGCATCCCGGACAGGCTGAACCGCACCTTCGGCTCCGGCACGTGGTTCGGCATCCCGAACATCGTGATCGTGGCCGCGATCGTCACCGCTCTGGGCGTGCTTCTCCTGTCCACAACGCGTTTCGGGCGCTACACCTACGCGGTCGGCTCGAACGAGGAGGCGGCCAGGCGCGTCGGCATCTCGGTGCGCGGCCACCTCACGAAGGTGTACCTGCTCGCGGGCACCCTGGCCGGTCTCGCGGGCTTCATGGGCAACGCGTTCTTCCGCGTCGCGGTCGTCACCGGCCACGAGACGGACAACCTGAACGCGATCGCCGCCGTCGTACTGGGTGGCACCAGCATCTTCGGCGGCACTGGTTCGGTGCTGGGCACGGTGTTCGGCGTGTTCATCCCGGCGGTGTTGGAGAAGGGCCTCGTGATCATCGGGGTCAAGGAGTTCTGGCAGCCGATCGCCGTCGCGATCGTGCTGGTGGCCGCCGTGTGGCTGGACCAGACACGGCGGCGGGCGCGCAACCAACGTTAGGGAAAGGTGCTGGACCAATGAAGATCCGCTCCGCAGTGGCTCTCTCGGCCGCTTTCCTGCTCGCCGCGTGTGGTGGAGGCGGGCAGATCGGCGATTCGGGTTCGGGCAACTCCGCCGCGAACAAGAAGCTGGTGCTGATCCCCGGCATCACGGCGGAACCGTTCTACATCTCGATGCAGTGCGGTTTCGAGGAGGCGGCCAAGGCCGCCGGCTACGAGTTCGACACGCAGGCACCCGCCAAGTTCGACGCGGCCCAGCAGACCCCGATCGTCACGGGCGTCCTGGCCTCGAGGCCGGCGGCCGTGCTCATCGCGCCGACCGACGACAAGGCCATGGCGGGCCCGATGAAGCAGCTCAAGGACGCGGGCATCAAGGTCGTCGAGGTCGACACCAAGCTGCAGGACACCTCGATCGCCGTGTCCACGATCTCGTCCAACAACGAGCAGGGCGGCAAGCTCGCCGCCGAGACGCTCAACAAGCTCAGCGCCGGCAAGACCGGTTCGGTGCTGGTGCTGAACACCAAGGCGGGCACGTCAACGACGGACGCCCGCGCCAAGGGGTTCGAAGAGGAGATCAAGAAGTACTCGAACCTCAAGTACATCGGCCAGCAGTACACCGACAACGAGCCCGCCACGGCGGCGTCGAAGGTGACCGCGACGCTCGCGGCGAACCCCGACCTGATCGGTGTGTTCGCCACCAACCTGAACACCGGTGAGGGTGCGGCCACCGGTCTGCGCAACGCCGGCAAGACCGGTGCGGTGAACCTGGTCGGGTTCGACGCCTCGCCCAAGCAGGTGCAGGACCTGCAGGCGGGCACCGTGCAGGCGCTGATCGCCCAGGACCCGGCCACGATCGGCAAGCAGGGTGTCGAGCAGGCACTGGCCGCGATCGACGGCAAGGAGAACAAGCGGAACATCGAGACCGACCTGGTCGCGATCACGAAGGACGACGCGGAGAAGAACTCGAAGTACTTCTACAAGCAGTCCTGCTGAGCTCTCGCCTTCCAGGGCCGCCCTCCGCTGCGGAGGGCGGCCCTGTTGCGTCAGATGACGAACGTCATCAGGGGTTTCGCCGGTCGGCGTAAGACCCAAGTTGTAGGTGGTTGCCATCCTTAGGCCGATGTTCCCGTACCCCCGGACGCGATGAGCTGGGGTGCCGGCCGGGCTCGGCCGGTAGAAGGGGGACAACCGAATGCACCGCAGAAAACTGGCGGCAGCACTGGCCGCCGTCACCGCCACAGCGCTCATCGCACCACCCGCGCAGGCGGCCGCCACCCAGGAGATCCAGTGGCGGCAGTGCTTCGGCACCGTGCCGCCCGGCTTCCCACCAGGCTCGGAACGGCTGGAGTGCGGCAGCTTCACCGCGCCGATGGACTGGAACAACCCGAACAACGGCAAGACCATCACGATCGCGGTCAGCAGGCTCAGGCCCAAGAACGGCACGGCGAAGAGCACCGTCTTCACCAACCCCGGCGGGCCGGGCGGGCCGGGGCGCACGATGCCGCTGATCTACCTCGACCGGCCGAAGCTCAGCGAGAACGCCGAGATCATCGGCATCGACGTCCGCGGCACCGGCGCGAGCAGCAACGTCACCTGCGGGAACGTCAACCCGGTCGGCGTGACCGATCCGCGTGACCGCAGCAAGGCCAACCTCGACCTGCTCTACGGAGCCGTGGAGCTGCAGGCCGAGTTCTGCCAGACCAAGTCCGGTGAGCTCGGCCGGTACGTCACCACCGACCAGACGGTGAAGGACCTCGACCTGCTCAGGCAGGTACTGGGCAAGAAGAAGGTCAGCTGGCTCGGCTACTCCGGCGGCAGCTGGATGGGCGCCTACTACGCCACCTACTTCCCGAAGACCCTGGACCGGATCGTGCTCGACTCCAACGCCGAGTTCACCGGACCGTGGCAGGGCGTGTTCGACGACTGGGGCATGGGCTTCGAACGCCGGTTCCGCGTCGACTTCCTGCCGTGGGTGGCGAAGTACGACAACGTCTTCCACCTCGGCAAGACAGCGGAAGAGGTGCGCCAGGCCTACGAACGCACGCGCGCCAAGCTGGCCGAGCAACCCGTCACGCGACCGGAGGGCGTCTACTACCCGGTGACGCTCGACCTCCTGCTGCGGGGCTCGATCTACGACAAGTACAACTTCGCCGGTGCCGCCCAGACCCTCGCGGAGCTCGCGGGTGCGGTCCCGGCCCAGCTGACGGCACAGGCAAGCTACCCGGACGCCCAGGCGGGCACGGCGTACTCGATCGTCTGCAACGACATGCCGTTCCGCGGTGACCGCAGGTACCTGGAACGCGACGCGGCGCGCGACGGGGCGAAGTGGCCGCTCGTCGGCTACTACCAGATCATGGCTCCCTGTGCGTTCTGGGACCGCCCGAACGTGCAGCTGAAGCGCCCCACCGGCATCGGCGTCGCGACGACGTTGATGGTCCAGTCCGTGCGCGACCCGGCGACGCCGCTCGAAGGCGCGCAAAAAGCCCACCGGAACTTCAACAACTCCGTGCTGCTCACCGTTGAGGACGAGGGGGACCACGGCATCTACGGGTTCGGCAACGAGTGCGTGAACGACATCGTCGAGCGGTATCTCGTCGACGGCGTCGCGCCGACGAAAGACCTGACGTGTCCAGGGGTTCCGCTACCCGTTCCCGGCGAGACCGCGAAGAACTCGCTCACCAGGACGCGTGAGCTCGCCACCCAGCTCGGTTGGTAGAAGAGGGGGATGACCGATGCACCGCAAGAAAATGGCGGCCGCGCTAGCCGTCGTCACAGCGACATCACTGTTCGTCGCGCCACCGGCACAGGCCCAGAACCGCCTGGCCGACCAGGAGATCACGTGGCAGAAGTGCTTCGACCCGGTCCCGCCGGGCCTTCCGCCCGGCGCGGAACGACTGGAGTGCGGCAGCTTCACCGCGCCGATGGACTGGAACAACCCCGGCAACGGCAAGACCATCACCATCGCGGTCAGCCGCACGGTTCCGTTGACCGGCAAGGCGAAAACCACGATCTTCACCAACCCCGGCGGACCGGGAGGTGAGGGCCGCACCTTGCCGCTGGTCTACCTGAGCCGGCCGAAGCTCAGCGAGAACGCCGAGATCATCGGCATCGACGTCCGCGGCACCGGCGCCAGCAGCAACATCACGTGCGGGCTGTTCGACACGCTCGGCTCGACCGACCCGCGCGACCGCAGCAAGGCCAACCTGGACCTCATCTACAGCGGCATGGAGCTGCAGGCCAAGTTCTGCCAGACCAAGTCCGGCGAGTTCGGCAGGCACGTCACCACCGAGCAGACGGTGAAGGACCTGGACCTGCTCCGCCAGGTGCTGGGGCGCAAGAAGGTCGACTGGCTCGGCTACTCCGGCGGCAGCTGGATGGGCGCGTACTACGCGACCTACTTCCCGAAGACGCTCGACAAGATCGTCCTCGACTCCAACACCGAGTTCACCGCGCCGTGGCAGACGGTGTTCGGCGACTTCGGCATGGGCTTCGAGCGGCGGTTCCGCGTCGACTTCCTGCCGTGGGTGGCGAAGTACGACAACGTCTACCACCTCGGCAAGACAGCGGAAGAGGTGCGCCAGGTCTACGAGCGGACGCGCGAGAAGCTGACGGAACAGCCCGTCACGCTGCCGGACGGCACGTACTACCCGGTCACGTTGGACGTGGCGCTCTTCCGGGGCCAGTACAGCAAGTACGCGTTCGACGGCGCCGCGCGGAAGCTCGCGGAGCTGGCCGGCGCGGTGCCCCCGCAGGTGACGGCGCAGGCGAGCTACCCGGACGCGCAGACCGCCACGCTGTACACGATCCTGTGCAACGACACGCCGTTCCGCGGTGACCGCAGGTACTTGGAGCGTGACGCGGCACGTGACGGCGCGAGGTGGCCGCTGCTGGGCTACTACCAGTTCATGGGTCAGTGCGCGTACTGGGACCGCCCCAACGTGCAGTTGAAGCAGCCCACCGGCATCGGCGTCGCGCCGACCCTGATGGTGCAGTCCGAACGGGACGCCCCGACACCGATCGAGGGCGCGCGCAAGGCCCACGCCGGGTTCGCTGGCTCGCGGATGCTGACCGTGAAGGACGAGGGTGACCATGGCATCTACGGGTTCGACAACGCCTGCGTCAACGACGTCGTCGAGCGCTACCTCGTCGACCGCGTGACGCCGTCCGGTGACCTCTCCTGCCCCGGCGTGCCGTTGCCGGAGCCGGGACAGCAGCAGACCGGTGTGCTGGAGCAGGCGCGGAAACTGGCGGTTCAGCTCGGCTGGTGAATCTCCAGCACCGCCTCGGACAAGGTGGTGTACCAGGGACTCTCGGTGAACCGGGGGCCGGTCTCCTCGCCCAGGTAGAGGTCGAGGTGCCGGTCCCCGCCGAGCCCCGGCGTGAACTCGTCGGTGATCTCCCACGACGACGAGACGAGCTTCTGGCACACGGCGAAGTCGACGTTCGCACCCACCGGCGTCTGTCCACACGAGACGAGCTTGATCCGCGAACCGTGCCGGAGCCCGTCGGCGGCCGCGGAGACGAACGGCCGCAAGGGCCTGCCGAACGCGTCCCGCGGCGCGTCGTCCATCCAGTAGCCCTTGTCGTGGGACCAGTTGAGGTACCGGCCGGCGGAAGTACGGCCGGTACCTTCGTCCTTCACCGCCTTCGCGAACGACTGCGGGAACGTGCCGAGCAACTCGTCGCCGTGCTCGCAGTCGATCACCGGGCACCCGCGCACGGGCACCGCGGGTCCACTGTGGAACCGCTCGACCGCCGTGTAGTAGACGGTCACCCGCCAGCCCTCGTCCGTGCCACCGGAAGCGGGCGGGCCGTCCTGGCCGGCAGCACAGCCGGCCAGGACCAGCACCGCCCACAACCAGCGCACAGCACCTCCTGTCAGCCCGCCATCACGGTGCCGACGGACACGAACGTGTAGCCCGCGTTCTTCAACCCCTGCACGGTGTCGCGCAGGTACGCCGTACCGAGGTACGGGTGGTAGAAGAAGCTCGCGACACCATCATCGACCACCTTGAGCTGTTGCGCCGTCTTGACCAGGTCGGCGGGCAGCCGGGCGGGGTGGTTGTTGAACGGCTCGGGCTCGACGTTGCCCACCGCTTCCGGCGCCACCACGGAGCCGTAGATGTCGCGGACCAGGTACGGGAAGTACTGGCCGTAGATCTTGTCGTACTGCGGCGTGCCGGTGCCGCACGCGCCACCGGGGCAGTACCCGCCGAAGTACAGGCCGCGGTCGTAGCGCTTGCCGAAGTTCTGCTGGATGACCTCGTAGTCCACGGCCGACGCGGCGTAGTGCGGCGGCTCGAAGATGGCCGGACGGGCGAACCCGGCCTGGGCGAACGCCGTCGTCGCCGAGTTGATCCGGCCCTGCATCCACGCCGCCGAGTCACCGGGCACCGGGCCGTCGTAGATCACGCTGTCGTTCTCGTTGACGTGCGCCGTGTAGAACTCGAAGTCGTTGCCGCTGACGCCGTCGTACGGGTTGATCAGCTTCTCGTACTGGTGCGTGTAGCCGTGCATCAGGATCGTGCCGCCGCGGTTCTGCATGTACCGCAGCGCGCTGATCACGTCCGGGCGCTCCGCCAGGGTGTAGGACTCGGCCACGCCGTTGTTCTCCACGCCGTACGGGTTCTCGTACCTCGGGTACGCCGCGATGCTGAACGGAATCCGTTGGCGGTACAGGTAGTCCGCGATCGCGCGCAGCTCGCCGGGGTCGGCGTCGGGGCCGACGTCCTCGATGCGCACCAGAGCGCGCTTGCGGTCGGCCATCGCCGGGTTCGACACGCGCGAGATCAGGTCGGCGGCGGCCAGGTAGCGGTCACCGTGGTCGACGTAGCTGAACGGGATCTCGCCGATGTAGGTGAGGTTCTTCGCCTTGGTCGCCCAGTTGATCGGTCCGGCGGCGGAACCTGTCGCGATCGCCGGGGCCGACGCGATCGCCGGGTTGGTGATCGACGTGATCATCAGGCCGGACGGGGTCGCGAGCGGGTTGCGGCCGAGGTCGGTGTTCTCGTACCGGACCGTGGTCGCGGCACCGGTGTCGTACTGGACCCAGTTCCAGCCGTAGGTCGTCTGGAAGCTCGGCGCGCGGGCGGTGAGCTGCCAGATGTTGTGCGCCATCCACAGCACCGGCTTGGTGGTCGCCAGCACGTCGTCGAGGAACGCCAGCGGGATCGGCTCGTCGTAGGTCGAGCCGATGTAGATCACGCCGGTGTAGCCGGAGATCTCACCGGCGGCGTAGGAGCCGACCGGGTGCATGACGTACGAGCTGCCGTGCGAGGCGAGGTTGCCCGCCTGCACCGCGTACGCCTCGCCGAGCCACGCCCACGGCCCGGTGTTGTCGTACAGGATCAACGTCTTCTGGCTCGACCTCGCACCGGGCGCGCCGCCACCGTTCGTGCCGGCGGTGGCGGCCCGGGTCGAGGTCGGCCCGAGCGTGCCGAGCACCGTCGAGATCAGGCCGGGTTGAGTGGTGCGCTTGGTGATGCGCGAGCTGGTGCGCGATGGCGTGGTGTCCGGCGTCGGTGGCGCGGGCAGCACGTTGTCGACGATCTCACCGAGCTTCAGGCCGAGCCTGAGATCCGCCTGTGCAGCGGGCACGGGAATCATGGAAACCGCGAGGGCAGTCACGATCACTTTGGCCGCGACGCGCACTCTGAACAGTCGGCCTCTCATGCCACATCCACCTCTCCCGACACGCGAACGCTCACGCTGCCGGCGTAAGGAGCAAACTCAACGGGTCGCTGCTGCTGCAGGCCCAGCAGCCAGGCCAATGCCTGTTCGGTGCGCACGGACGCGAGCCCGTCGCCGAACGGGTTGCCGTCAGCGGTCATCGCCTCGCGTGCGGAGGGGTTGTCGAGCAGCCGGACGGTGAGCGACGTGATGCGCTCGCGGTCGGTGCCGACGAGCACGGCGCAGCCCGCGTTGACCGCCTCCATCCGCTCGGTCACGTCCCGCAGCACCAGTGCGGGAACACCGAACGACGGCGCCTCCTCCTGGATGCCACCGGAGTCCGAGAGCACCAGCGTGCACTGCGCGAGCAACCGCGCCATCTGCGCGTACGGCAGCGGATCGGTGATCGTCACGTGCCCGACGCCGCCCAGCACGTCCTGAACCTGCCTGCGCACAGCGGGATTCGGGTGTGCCGGAAGCACCACCTCGACATCGGGACGGGCTTCGACGATGTCGGCCACCGCGCGCAGCACGTGGTCGAGCGGCTCGCCCCACGACTCACGGCGGTGCGCGGTGACCAGCACGAGCCGCGACTGTCCCGAGTGGACTCTGTTCTCGATCTCCTGCAGCCGCGCGTCCCCGTACGGAGCACGTCTGGCGGCGACGTCGAGCACGGCGTCCACCACCGTGTTTCCGATGGTCAGGACGTTGTTGCCCTGCAACGACTCCGAGGCGAGGTGCGCGGTGGCGTCCGCGGTCGGCGCGAGGTGCAGCGAGGCCAGCTGGCCGACCATCTTGCGGTTCCCCTCCTCTGGAAACGGCGAGGTCAGGTCGTACGACCGCAGTCCGGCTTCCAGGTGCACGACCGGGATCTGATGCCAGAACGCGGCGAGCGCGCCCGCGAGGGTCGTCGTCGTGTCGCCCTGCACGAGCACCGCGGCAGGCGCGCGTTCGGTGAAGAGCCGGTCGAGCTCCTCGATCAGCTGGCTCGTCAGCTCGGCCTGCCCGCCCGTGACGCGGTTCAGCTTGAGCCGGACGTCCGGCACGAAGCCGAACGACTCCAGGGCCTGGTCGACCATCTCCGGGTGCTGCCCCGAGTTCACCAGCACGGGCCGGATGCGCCCGCCCGAGAACATCGCGGCGGCGACCGGAGCCATCTTCACCGCTTCCGGGCGCGTTCCCGCAACCAGGAACACCTCGGGCACCTCACCCCGGCAGAACTGCCGAGGCCCGGGCACAAGGGCAGTTGGTCCCATCTTTTACCTCTTCGGACTCTCAGGCACGCGCGGCGAACGTGCGCCATCACAGACGCGACTCGATCATCGCTGACAATCAATTGGGTCCCGCCCCGCGCGGGTACCGCCATATCGGTGATTCGCTTTTAGAACTTCGTGCAACGAAGCTCCATTCGTCCCCGATATGGCCGGTTGACGCTCCGCTCTGTCTGCCCCTAGTCTCGCCTCGAACACCAGCTCCTGGCCTTGCTGTCTGGTATCTCGCACCGGCCCAGCGCATCGTTACCAGGAGCCAGCAATGACTCAACTTCACATCCGGTTGGCTGTGGTTGCCACAACAACCGCTTTTGTAGACAGGTTTGTGTCATGAGCGACACGACGCAATTCGCGACGTTCATGCTCGTCTTGCTCGTGTTTTGGCCCAGTTACAACCTGGTGCTCGCACTGTTCGTCTGGTGGCGTCCGAAACCAGGCGGACCAGAAGTGCCTTCACGGCATCCGCTGCAGTATTGGATCATCATTCCGGCGCTGAACGAGGAACGTGTTGTCGCAAACACCGTTCGTTCCGCACTGGCGCTCGACGGCGCGCGCACACCGGTCCAGGTCGTCGTCGTGGACGACGGCTCGGACGACGGCACGCCGCACGTGCTCGCCGAGATCGACGACCACCGACTGCACGTGCTGCGCCGCAACCTGCCCGATGCCCGAAAGGGCAAGGGTGAGGCGCTGAACCACGCGTTCCGGTACGTCCGCGGCATCGCCGAGGAGACCGGCACGGTGCACCGCACGGTCATCGGCGTGATCGACGGCGACGGCCGCGGCGCGCCCGGCATGCTGTCCGAGATCACGTCGTACTTCGGGCAGCGCGACGTGGGCGCCGTGCAGTGCCGCGTCCGCATCCACAACCGCACCAACCTGCTGGCGTTCCTGCAGGACCTGGAGTTCAGCTGCGTCGTGGACGCGTCGCAGTCGCTGCGGGACGTCGTCGGCACGGTGGGGCTCGGCGGCAACGGCCAGTTCGTGCGGCTCGCCACGCTGATGCAGCTCGGCGACGCGCCCTGGTCGGCGTGCCTGGTCGAGGACCTGGAGCTGGGCCTGCGCGTGCACCTCACCGGCCAGCGCATCCGGTACGCCACCCACGCGACGATCACCCAGCAGGGCCTGGTCGACGTCAACCGCCTGCTGCGCCAGCGGACCCGGTGGGGCCAGGGCAACCTGCAGTGCCTCGGGTACGTGCCGAAGCTGCTCAGGGCCAAGCACGTGGGATCCGTAGCGTTGCTGGAGTTCCTGCAGTACCTGCTGACGCCGTGGCTGGTCGCGCCGATGACGCTGCTCATCACCGCGTTGGTGGGCATCAACTTCTACGCGCAGTTCAGCGGTCACAGCATCGGCAGCCTCACCGTGAACAGCGGGAACACCTTGCTGGCACTGGCGATCTGGCTCGTGGCGCTGGTGCTGCCCGGCCTGATCTGGGGCGTGGTGCACCGGCTGAAGCACGGCGACGAGCCGATGTGGCGGTGCCTCGCGGTCGGTCTCGCCTATCCGGCCTTCCTGATCCTGGGCTCGATCTCGACGTTGCGCGCGCTGTACCGGCACGTCGCGGGGCGCAAGTCGTGGGCCAAGACGGAACGGTTGGTGGAGAAGGAATCCCCGGCCTCGAAGCCGGTTCCTCGGGTGGCCTAGAAGGTGCCGGGGTGGGTGCGTCTGCGCCGGGCCGCGTAGACGCCCGCCTCGGTCCGGCGGTCGAAGCCGAGCTTGTGCAGCAGGGAGGACACGTAGTTCTTCACGGTCTTCTCGGCGAGGAAGAGCCGGTTGGCGATCTGCCGGTTCGTCATGCCCTCGGCGATGAGGTCGAGGATCCGGCGTTCCTGCGGGCTCAGCGCGGCATAGCGCGGATCCTCCTCCGGCCCGCCCCTCAGGCGTTGCAGGACGGTCGCCGTGACACCGGCGTGCAGCAGCGAACCGCCGGACGCGAGCGTGCGGACGGCGGCCACGAGATCGTTGCCGCTGACCTCTTTCAGCATGTACCCGGACGCGCCGGCCATGATCGCGCCGAACAACGCCTCGTCGTCCGAATAGGACGTTAGCATCAGGCACGCCGGCGGCGGCTGCACCAGGCTCCTGATCTCGCGGCACACGGTGACCCCGTCGCCGTCGGGCAGGCGCACGTCGATGATCGCCACGTCGGGTTTGAGCCTCGGTGCCAGCGCGATCGCGGCGGTGGCGCTGTCCGCCTGTCCCACCACGGCTATGTCGTCGGCCTGGGCCAGCAACTGCACCAGCCCGCGCCGCACGATCTCGTGGTCGTCCACCAACAGCACCGCTATCGCCATCTCGCCTCCTGCAGCACCAGCGGGACGAACCACGTGATGCTCACGCCCGCACCGGGGATCGAGTCCACCGCGCAGTCGCCGTGGTGACGCCGCGCCCGAGCCGCCATGTTCGCGAGTCCCCCCGCGTGGTGGGGCATGCCCGGGCAATCGTCAGTCAACGGCAAGCCTCTGCCGTCGTCCTTGACCACGAGCTCCAGCCGGGTCATCGTGCGGTTCACGCTCACGGCGACAGCCACGTGCCGCGCTCTCGCATGACGCACAACGTTCGTGAGCGCCTCTCGGAGCGTGGCCAGCAGATCGGGACGTAGCTGGTCCGGCACCACCGTGTCCAGCGGCCCTTCCAGCGACACGTCCGGCTCGAAGCCGAGCAGCCGCGCGGACTCGTGCACCGCGTTGAGCAGCTGCCCGCGCAGGCTCGCACCGCCGGACGGTGGTTCCTGCAGGGAGAAGATGGTTCTGCGGATCTCGCGGATCGTCTGGTCGACCTCCCGCACGAACCCGCTGATCCGCTCGGTGAG
The DNA here is from genome assembly GCF_039537795.1 of Lentzea roselyniae. NCBI lineage: Bacteria > Bacillati > Actinomycetota > Actinomycetes > Pseudonocardiales > Pseudonocardiaceae > Lentzea > Lentzea roselyniae. The sequence continues at coordinate 27,700 of NZ_BAABBE010000022.1, read as the reverse complement.
CTCGGGCCTGCCGCTCGTCCCGGTCAGCCCCTGCAGGCCCAGTCCGAGCCCGAACAGGCGCTGGATGACCAGGTCGTGGAGATCCCGCGCGATGCGGTCGCGTTCCTCCAGCACCGCGAGGCGTTCGGTGTCGCCCTGGGCGCGGGTGAACTCCAGGACGAGTGCGGCCTGGGAGGCGAAGGCCTCGATCAGTTCCGGGTCGTCGAACGTGGGCTCGCCCTTGGGTCGCGCCACGATCAGGACGCCGAGCGTGCGGTCTCCCACCGTCAGCGGCACGACCGCGCACGGCCCCGGCACGCTCGGGACCTTGCCCTCCTCGTGGCACTCGGCCTGACCGGACTCGTAAACGCGGTAGCTGACCGTGCCCTCTCTGGGGACGCGCATGCCTTCGGCGTCGTAGGAGCCGCCGTCGGTGACCTCGATGACCAGGTTGCCATTGTGGTCCGGCAGCACGACCGCGGCGAAGTTGGCGTCGGCGGTCCTACGGGCTGTTTTCGCGACCAGATAGAGCGCTTCACGGCCGTTCGTGCCCATCAGCAGTTTGGTCGTCACCTCGGCGGCGGCGCGCAGCCACACCTCACGCTTGCGCGTCTGCTCGTAGCGGTTGAGGTGCTCGATGGCCGAGCCCGCCGCCGTGGCCAGGGCGGTGAGGATGTCGCCGTCCCGGTCGGTGAACTCGGGCTTTCCGGCCAGGAAGAGGTTGCCGAAGGTCTCGTCGTGAACCATGACGGGGGCGCCCAGGAAGTCCGCTACGCCGATCGAGCGCGGGTCACCGGACGTGATATGGGCCTGGCCGTCCGTGCGGGTGAACTCCAGCAGCTCGCGGTGGCCGCCGATCACGGCCAGGGCGCCGTACGGGGCCTCGATCAGGTCACACGCGGCCTCGACCACGTGTCGCAGCAGCTCGGGAAGGGTGTCGTCGTCGGCGAACGACAGCACGACGTCCAGCACTCGCTGTTCTGTGCTCACGTTGCCGCCCACGGCTTCACCCCTTCGGGGGGAGAGAAGTGACACCGCACGAACGACTGAGAGTAACTCCTCTCAGTAGTCAAAGGGGAGGCCCATCACCGCAAACGGTGAAAACGAGAACTACTCAGAGTAGAGGCCGGACTCATTTGGACGAATCAGTGCAACCCGACGCTGAAGCCCTCGTCGATCACCCCGCGGTAGATCTGCGGCGCGAACGTCCGCAGCCCGTGGTCGATCGGAGCGATGAACCCGGCCGAGTCGCCGAGGGGCAGCCGGTACCCGTTCTGCACCCGGTGGAACTCCCACAGCGGCTCCATCGTCGGGTGTGCCGGCCGGAACCGCTGCGGGTCGCGCGGGTGCAGGTCGACCCGGACCAGAGTGCGCCTGACCAGCGCGTCCGCGAGCTGAACTGCGCGCTCCTGCGTGCGTGAGATCGAAACGGCGCCGAGCTCCTGCCAGCCGACGGCCCACGGCATGCCCTGCGGGTCGTCGAGGCGGATGCCCTGCTGCTCGATGATCAGTTTGCGGGGCCGCGAGATGGTCTTCCACTTCACCACTGCCATCACGCCGATGCCGGTGAAGGCGACGCCGATGATGCCCGCGATGATCCCGCCGACCGGCTCACCGTCCGCGAACGCGCTGACGGCGCCGATCAGGGCGAGGATGCCGAGGCCACCGGCGACCGAGCCGCCGATGAGCACCTTGCGGGTGTCGCTCTTGCCGAGGTCGACGACGACAGGTGGAGGCGGTCCCCAAGCGGTCATTCCCGCAGGTTACCGCTGATCAACTGCTCCGCGGCGGCGAACGGGTCCAGCTCGCCGGACACCACGCGCTTGGCCAGCTGGTCCACCGCGCCGAACCGCGTTCGCACACGTTCGACCGCGATCGCCTCGATCTCGGCGGCCGCGCGACGCAGCCGGCGCTCCTCGAGTTCGCCGTGCGAGGCCATCCACTCCTGGTGCTCAGCGATGGCCTCGACGACGCGGTCCAGGCCTTCCATGCGGGCGGCGACCGTCTTCACGACGGGCGGGCGCCACAACGGGCCTTCCCGGTCACGGCGGCCCAGCGAGATCATGTACTTGAGGTCGCGCGCGGTCTGGTCGGCGCCGTCGCGGTCGGCCTTGTTGACCACGAACACGTCGGCGATCTCCAGGATGCCCGCCTTGGCTGCCTGGATGCCGTCGCCCATGCCGGGCGCGAGCAGCACCAGCGTCGTGTCGGCCAGCGCCGCGATCTCGACCTCGGACTGACCGACACCGACCGTCTCGACCAGGATCACGTCGAAGCCCGCCGCGTCGAGCACGCGCAACGCCTGCGGGGTGGCCCAGGACAGCCCGCCGAGGTGCCCGCGCGTGGCCATGGAACGGATGAAGACGCCGGAGTCGGTGGCGTGGTCGCCCATCCGCACGCGGTCGCCCAGCAGAGCACCGCCGGAGAACGGGCTGGACGGGTCGACGGCCACCACCGCGACCCGCTTGCCCTGGTCGCGGAAGGCGCGCACCAGAGCGTTCGTGGAGGTCGACTTGCCGACGCCGGGGGCGCCGGTGATGCCGACGACCCGGGCGTGCCCCGTGTGGGGCGCGAGAGCCGCGGCCACCTCCGGCAGCGCGGAACTCCCCTGCTCCACCAGGGAGATCAGCCTGGCGACCGCGCGCGGTTCGCCGTCACGCGCGCGGTCGACCAGTCCTGCTACGTCAACAGCCTTGGCCACAAGCGAGAACCCTAGTGCGCTGACCACAATCCTCACCGACCGCTTCCGGCGCTCAGCGGGGCACCGCGCGGTGCCGACCTGACCGGCGAAATCGGCCGGCGAGGGTCGGTGGTCAACGCACTAGGCCTTCTTGGGCACGCGGATGATCAGAGCGTCGCCCTGACCACCGCCACCGCACAGCGCCGCGGCACCCACGCCGCCGCCACGCCGCTGCAGCTCCAGAGCGAGGTGCAGGGCGATGCGGGCACCGGACATGCCGATCGGGTGGCCGAGCGCGATGGCGCCGCCGTTGACGTTGACCTTGTCCTCGGAGATTCCGAGCTGACGGGTCGACACGAGGCCGACCGCCGCGAACGCCTCGTTGATCTCGACCAGGTCGAGGTCGGTGGGCTCGATGCCCTCCTTGGCGCAGGCGGCCTTGATGGCGTTGGACGGCTGCTCGTGCAGCGAGGCGTCGGGGCCGGCGACGACGCCGTGCGCGCCGATCTCCGCGATCCACTCGAGGCCCAGTTCCTCGGCCTTCGCCTTGCTCATCACGACCACAGCGGCGGCGCCGTCGGAGATCTGCGACGCCGAACCCGCGGTGATGGTGCCGTCCGCGGCGAACGCGGGACGCAGCTTGCCCAGGGTCTCCACCGTGGTGTCGCCGCGCACGCCCTCGTCCGTGCTGAACAGGATCGGGTCACCCTTGCGCTGCGGGATCGCGACCGGCGCGATCTCGGCTGCGAAGACGCCGTTCTCGGCGGCCTTCGCGGCGAGCTGGTGCGAACGCGCGGAGAACGCGTCCTGCTCCTCGCGAGTGACGCCGTAGCGGGCGTTGTACTTCTCGGTCGACGAGCCCATCGCGACCTGGTCGAACGCGCAGAACAGGCCGTCGTGCGCCATGTGGTCCTGCAACTGCACGTCGCCGTACTTGAACCCGCTGCGCGACTTCGGCAGCAGGTGCGGCGCCTGCGTCATCGACTCCTGGCCACCGGCCACGACGACGTCGAACTCACCCGCGCGGATGAGCTGGTCGGCCAGCGCGATCGCGTCGATGCCCGACAGGCACACCTTGTTGATCGTCAGCGCGGGAACGCTCATCGGAATCCCGGCGGCGGCCGCGGCCTGGCGGGCGGGGATCTGGCCGGCGCCGGCGGTGAGCACCTGACCCATGATCACGTACTGCACCTGCTCGGGAGCCACACCCGCGCGTTCCAGTGCCGCCTTGATCGCGACGCCGCCGAGCTGGGCGCCGGAGAAATCCTTGAGCGATCCGAGCAGTCGCCCCATCGGGGTGCGCGCCCCGGCGACGATGACGGAACCGGACACAGCTGCCTCCATGGAAGAGCGAACGGTCGTTAACTGAGCACCATACCCGCGGCTACTGGGCGGTAATTCTGTGAGACCACGCACAGAGGCACCTGCACCGATCAGGTGGTTACCCTCCATGCCCATGAACGCAGAACTCGCTCGATTCGTGACCGCGATCGACCATGTGGGCATCGCGGTGCCCGATCTCGACGTGGCCATCGCGTTCTACCGCGACAACTTCGGCCTCGAAGTGGCCCACGAAGAGGTGAACGAGGAGCAGGGCGTGCGTGAGGCGATGCTGCACGCGCCCGGCGACCACGGCGGCACCGCGATCCAGCTCCTCGCGCCGCTGAACGAGGACTCGACGATCGCCAAGTTCATCGGACGCTCAGGCCCCGGCCTGCAGCAGCTCGCCTACCGGGTGTCCGATGTGGACGTCGCGGCGGACGCACTGCGGGCCAAGGGCCTGCGTCTGCTCTACGACCAGGCCAAGCGCGGCACGTCGAACAGCCGCGTCAACTTCGTGCACCCGAAGGACGCGGGCGGCGTGCTCATCGAGCTGGTCGAGCCAGCAGAGCACTAGCCACGAACGTCAGCTCGTTGTCGATGGGGTCCTCCTCGTCGCTGTGCCGTGCCACCGAATGCCGGTAGCTCACGGCCAGCGCGAGGAGTGCCGCGGCGGCTTCGACGTCCTTCACCGCGACGGCAGCGCCACCCGCGGCGAGGATGACCTGTTTGATCTGCGCCGCGACGTTGTCGTAGCGCGCCTGCATCGCGTCGCGCACGGCCGAATGCGTATCCGCTTCACGCCACAGCAGGTGCGACAGCAGCGGCGAGGCGTTCAAGCGCGCGTCAAGTGCCGCGACGAGCCTGCGCAACGACTCGGCGATGTCCCCGGCCACGACGACTCTGCGGTGGTCGACGGTGCTGTCCGGCAGCCGCGCGACCAGTGCGGCCAGCAGGTCCTTCTTGCGGTTGAAGTAGTAGTGCACCAGGCCTTTGGGCACGCCGGCGCGTTCGGCGATGCGCGAGGTCGGGGTGGCGTCGAAGCCGGAGTCGGCGAACAGCTCCTCGGCCGCGGCCAGGATGCGCTCCTTGGCCGAATCCTCCACGCGGTCCTCCCACACAGCAGGGTGTGGGCCCAAGAACGCTCCTGGGCCCACGGTTTTCCGGTTGATCAGTGCGGTTGCGCCGCAGCCGAGTGTGCTGCGTTCGCGGCGGGCATCGCGAGCGCCCCCGCGGCAACGGTGAGCACGCCACCGACCCAGGAGACCCACGAGGCCTCCATCATGCCGGTGTAGCCCATCACCCACGGCGAGATGAACAGCAGTGCTCCGAGCACCATCTGCACGTACTCCCCGTAGATCATCGCGGGCATGGCGAGATCGACGAGTCCGTCGATCGCGATGAGCGCGCCGAGCACGATCATCGTCCACATGGCCGCGTTCGAGGTTTCGACGACAAGGGGAGACAGCAGCACCAGAACACCGATCGCAACCTCGGCCCAGTCCTGCCACCTGGTCCACGGCTTGGTCATTACCTCCACCTCCTCCTTCTCGGACACCTCCATGCTCCGCTTGGTTGGCCGCCCGGTCAAGAAACTTCAGTGGAATCCCTCACAGGCGTGATTCTGGATCGTTTACTGGTCGGTAACCTCCGGCAACCTGCGACGATCCCTCACTAGGGAAGGAATGCCGCCGTGCAGAAGATCCTTGATGCGATTCTGGCCGACGAGCTGGACGCGATCGGTTCCTTGGACGTTCCGGAGAGCTATCGGGGCGTGACCGTGCACGCGGACGAGGCCGACATGTTCTCGGGCCTCGAGACGAGGGACAAGGACCCTCGCAAGTCGCTGCACGTCGACGAGGTCGCCACGCCGGAGCTCGGCCCCGGTGAGGCGCTGGTCGCCGTCATGGCCTCCGCGATCAACTACAACACCGTCTGGACCTCGATCTTCGAGCCGGTGTCCACGTTCGGCTTCCTGCGCAAGCTGGGCGGCCGCCACGACCTGCCGTACCACGTCGTGGGCTCCGACCTGGCGGGCGTCGTGGTCCGCGTCGGACCCGGCGTCACCGCGTGGAAGCCGGGCGACCGCGTGGTCGCGCACTGCCTCGACGTGCCGCTGGAGGCGCCGGACGGGCACAACGACACGATGCTCGACCCGCAGCAGCGGATCTGGGGCTTCGAGACGAACTTCGGCGGCCTCGCGGACCTCGCGCTGGTGAAGTCCAACCAGCTGATGCCGATGCCGAAGCACCTCACGTGGGAGGAGGCCGCCTCCCCCGGTCTGGTCAACTCCACCGCGTACCGCCAGCTGGTGTCGACCAACGGTGCCAACATGAAGCAGGGCGACACCGTCCTGATCTGGGGTGCGTCCGGAGGTCTGGGTTCGTACGCCACGCAGTTCGCGCTGAACGGTGGCGCGACGCCGATCTGCGTCGTCTCCTCGCCGGAGAAGGCGGAGATCGTCCGGTCGATGGGCGCGGAGCTGATCATCGACAGGTCTGCCGAGGGCTACAGGTTCTGGAAGAACGAGCACGAGCAGGACCCGCGCGAGTGGAAGCGCTTCGGCGCGAAGATCCGCGAGCTGACCGGCGGCGAGGACCCGGACATCGTGTTCGAGCACCCCGGCCGTGAGACGTTCGGCGCCTCGGTCTTCGTGACGCGCAAGGGCGGCAAGATCGTGACGTGTGCGTCGACCTCCGGGTACATGCACCAGTACGACAACCGCTACCTGTGGATGAACCTGAAGTCGATCATCTCCTCGCACTTCGCGAACTACCGCGAGGCGTGGGAGGCGAACCGCTTGATCGCCAAGGGAAAGATCCACCCGACAGTGTCCAAGGTGTACTCATTGGACGAAACGGGCCAGGCCGCGCACGACGTGCACCGCAACGTGCACCAGGGCAAGGTCGGCGTGCTCTGCCTTGCCCCGGAAGAGGGTCTGGGTGTTCTCGATCACGAGATGCGCGCGAAGCACCTCACGGCCATCAACCGATTCCGGGGTGTGTGACCTTCTGGGGTTACCCGAACGGGTAGCGTGAGGGGCATGGGCCTCGCCGACGACCGTGACCTCGTCCCACTGGGATCCGGCTTCGACATCGTCAAGCGCGGTTATGACCGCGCCCAGGTCGAGGATCATCTCGAACGCCTCGACTCGGACCTGCGGCTGCTCGCCGCGGACCGCGATGCCGCCGTGTCCCAGACGTCCGACCTGGCGCGCCAGCTGGAAGCCGCTCGGCACGAGATCACCGAGCTGCGCAACCAGGTGGAGCGCCTGTCACTGCCGCCGACGACGCTGGAGGGGCTCTCCGAGCGCCTCCAGCGCATGCTGCGGCTGGCCCAGGACGAGGCCAACGAGATCAAGGCCCGCGCCGAAGCGGAGGGCGGGCACATCCGCGCCAAGGCGGAAGCCGACGCGGGTGTGCTCCGCCAGCGCTACGAAAAGCTCATCGCCGAACTGGACGAGCGCCGCGCCGCCATGGAGGCCGAGCACAAGGGTGTGCTGGAGACCGCCCGCGCCGAGGCCGAGAAGATCGTCTCCGAGGCCGAGGCCGCCGCCCGCAAGATCGCCGACGAGTCCGAGGCCCGCCGCGTGACCGTCGAGGAGGACTTCGAGATCGCGATGGCGGCCCGCCGCAGCGAGGCGATGGCCACCCTCGCCCAGCAGGAGGCGACCTCCAAGTCCGAGGCGGACCGCCGCCTGCGCGAGGCCGCGGAGGAAGCCGCCCGAGTCCGCGCGGCGATCGCCGCCGAGCAGACCTCGTCCAAGGCCGAGGCCGAACGCCGCGTCCGCGAGGCCACCGAAGAGGCCAACCGCCGCCGCCACGACTCGATCACCGAGGCCACGGCCCGCATCCAGGAGGCCACCGACGAGGCGAACCGCCGCGTCCGCGAGGCCACCGAGGAAGCCAACCGCCGCACCACCGCCGCCACCCAGCGCGTCGACCAGCTCCGCAACCTCCGCAACCGCCTCTCGCACCAGCTGCACAGCGTGCGGACGGCACTGCAGGACGTCGTGCCGCTGCTCGACCCGGTGGAGGAGGAGAAGGAGTCGGCGGTCGGGCCGGTGGACGGGTCGCAGGTGCCGGCGCAGCAGGCTCCGGGCGCTCCTGGGCAGGCCGCTCCTGCGCAGACCGCGCCAGGCCAGGCCGCTCCTGGGCACGCCGCTGCCGGCCAGACCGCAGCCGGACAAGCTGCTTCCGCGCAAGCCGCTGCGGGACAGGCGGCTCCTGGCCAGACCGCGTCCGCACAAGCCGCAGCGGCTCAGGGCGCCCCAGCTCAGGGCGCTCCGGGGCAGGGGGCATCGGCTCAGGGTGCACAGGGTCAGGCCACTCCGGCCAAGCCCGCACAGGCTCAGGCAGCTCCTGGTCAGCCAGCAGCCTCCGCTCCGCAGGCGAAGGCCGCATCGGGCAAGCCTGCCGAGTCGCCTCAGGTGGACGGCCCGACCACCAAGATCACCCGCCCGCAGCCGGCCAAGAAGTCCTGACACCGCAAGCTGACGCAGGGGTCCCCCTCTGGGGGTCCCCTGTTTCAATTATCCCAGCCGACACCGACAATTTCGGATCCCCGCAGGTCACCACGTGACCTCGTAGATCGCCGGCATCGGCATCGCACGGCTGAACTCCCAGTCCGCGTGCCGCCCCGCCGCGATCAACGCGCGCGACAGGAACGTCCCGTGCGACCCCACCACCACGGTCGCATCCGGGTACGCCGCGGCCATGCGCGCCAACGCCTTCCCCGCCCGCACGGTCAGCTCGTCGAGGCTCTCGCCATCCCCGTACGCCGAACCGGGGTGAGCCCAGCTGTGGGCGTAAAGCTCCTCGAAATTTGCGCTCGGCAGCAGCCCCGACTCCCACTCCCGCAACTCCGGCCACGTCTCGACCGCGAGCCCCAGCGCCGCAGCAGCCGGCGCAACCGTTTGCATCGCGCGCGACTGCGGACTCGACAACACCGCCACCGGCGCATAACTCACCAGGCGCGGCACCAGGGCCTCGGCGGACGCCAGACCGTCCGGCCTCAAGGGCCGCTCGTCGAAGTCCGGTTCACCGAGCCGTGGTGGGACGGACTGTGCATGGCGCACTAATACGATTCGAGTGGGCACACCACTCATCATGGGGGAAATGATGTTTTTCAGGTCATTGGGCGACGGGGCCGAGCTGAGGCCGTTGGAGCCGTGGCAGGCGGAGGAGTTCTTCGCGCACGTGGAGCGCGGGCGGGAGTTCATCGGGCAGCACATCGGGTTCGCGGACGCCGCCAAGGACCTCGACGGTGCGCGGGCCCTCCTGCAGCGCTACGCGGACAAGGCGGCGACCGACACCGGTCGCATCTACGGGATCTGGCTCGACGACAAGCTGGTCGGCGGCGTCCTGTTCCGCGAGATGGACGTGAAGCAGGGCAGGGCGGAGGTCGGGTGCTGGCTGGAACCGGCGGCGACCGGCAAGGGATTGATCACGCGGGCGGCCAGGGTCCTCATCGACTGGGCGATTCGCGAGCGGGGCATGCATCGGGTTGAGTGGCTGGTGTCGGCGGCGAACGCGCCCAGCATCGCGGTCGCCCGGCGGCTCGGGCTGACGAAGGACGGCGTGCTGCGCTCGTACCACGAGCACCGCGGGGTTCGGCAGGACCTCGAGGTGTGGTCGGTGCTGGCACCGGAGTGGGAGAGCTGATGGACGATCTGGTGCTGCTGCACGCCTTTCCGCTCGACGCGCGGATGTGGCAGGTGCCGGGCGCGTTGACGCCGGATCTCCGCGGCCACGGCGAACCGGATCTCGGCACGCTCGCGAGCCAGGTCCTGGCCGAGCTCGACGAGCGGAACCTCGACCAGGTCGTGCTCGGCGGTTGTTCGATGGGCGGCTACGTCGCGATGGCGGTGCTCAGGCGCGCGCCGGAACGCGTGAAGGGCCTCGTCTTCGTCGACACGAAGCACACGGCCGACGCTCCCGAGGCGGTCCGGAACCGGCACGCGATGGCCGACAGGGTCGAAGCAGAGGGTGTCGGCGAGTGGCTCGTGGACGCGATGCTGCCGAACCTGCTCAACCCGAACGCGCCGGCGGAGGCGCGGGACCGCGTCACCACCATGATCCTCGAGCAACGGCCGGAGGACGTGGCGTGGTGGCAGCGCGCGATGGCGAAGCGGCCGGATTCCGCTGACGTGCTCGGCAAAGCGGAGGTCCCCGCGCTCGTCGTGGCCGGCGAGCTCGACCCGCTCATGTCACCGGAGGTCGTACGGCAACTCGCGGACGTGTTGCCGCACAGCACCTTCGTGGAGATGAAGGGTGTCGCTCACCTGCCGCCGGTGGAGCAGCCGGAGCAGTTCGCGTCGGTGCTGGAAAGCTGGGTCACCAGCGCCGGGTGGTAGGGCCGCGGCGGCCACGCGAGTCCCAGCAGCCCTGGTGCCAGTGCCGTCGTTCCTCCACCGAACCGGTCTCCTCGGCGGGCCAGGCGACGACGTGCGGAGTGCCGGGGCGGATCTCGTGGTCGCAGCCCGGACACCGGTAGGTCTTCTGGGCCTGCGCCCCCGAGATGGCGCGGACCAGCCAGTCGCCGTCCGGGCCCGACTCGGCGCGGGCCCAGCCGACACCCCCGCCGAGGGGCCGGTGTTCTTCGTTCTTCGGCGCATTACGACGAGGCACGACCACACGGTAACCGCTCGTAGAATCAGGCCGTGCCGACCTACGAGTTCCGTTGCCGAACCTGCGAAGACACCTTCGAGCTGCAGCGCCCGATGAGCGAGTCGTCCGCGCCGGCGAGCTGCCCAGAAGGTCACCCCGACACCGTCAAGCTGCTGTCCATGGCCGGGATCGGTGGCACGCAGCAGCAACCGGCCGGTGGCGGCGGGGGCTGCTGTGGCGGGGGCTGCTGCGGCTAGCGCCGGATCCGGAAGAGGTACACCACGCCGGCGACGAGCAGCACGGCGGCGAGGGGGACGTGCAGGACCGTGACGTGGAAGACGCCGAGGAACACCTGCGCGGTGATCAGCGCCAGGAACCCGGCCGAGTACCAGATGGGCTCGGTTGATCCGCCGCCCGGCCGCCACGCGAGAACCGCGACGACGACGTGGGCGACCGTCACGACCCACAACGCGTACGAACCCGCGCTGTGCAGCACATGGCCGTACGGGACGGTCATCATCAGTCCTGCGGTGATCGACTGAACGAAGACGGCTGCCGTCTGCAGAGCGACGGTGGCGTGCAGGACCTTGAGGCCGGCGGGTTTCGCCGTGGTTTGTGCGGCCATGACAGTCCGACGACACAGCCGTCCGGAATGTGAGGCCGGTGAAGGGAACACACGTGGCCGACCCGGTTCTGCCCGCGATCATGCGCGAACGGCGGCAGCTGCTGAACCTCGCCTACCGCCTGCTGGGTTCACTGGCCGACGCCGAGGACGTGCTGCAGGAAACCTGGGCGCGGTGGTACGCCCTGTCGCCGGAGCAGCGGGAGGCGATCGAGTCCCCCGGAGCCTGGCTGACGAGGGTCGCCGGCCGCATCTGCCTGGACCTGCTGGGCTCGGCCAGGGTCAGGCGGGAGCGCTACGTGGGCGAGTGGGTCCCGGAGCCGCTCCCGGACCGGGAGGAATGGGGCGGTGCGTCCGATCCGGCGGACCACGTGACCCTGGACGAGTCCGTCACCATGGCGTTCCTGGTGGTGCTGGAGCAGATGACCCCGGCGGAACGGGTGAGCTTCGTGCTGCACGACGTCTTCCGGTACCCGTTCGCGGAGGTGGCGGACATCGTCGGCCGAAGCCCTGCGGCGTGCCGGCAACTGGCCGCGTCCGGGCGGCGGCGCATCCGCGCATCGCGGCGCGACGAGTCCCCGGCCGCGGGGCAGGCGGAGGTCGTGAGGAATTTCAAGCAAGCCTGGGAAGCGAAGGACATCAAGGCACTGATCTCCTTGCTGGACCCGGCAGCGACCATGATCGCCGACGGCGGCGGCCAGGCCAGCACAGCGCTGAAGCCCGTGACAGGCGGCGAGCACCTCGCCCGCTACATCGCCGGCATCCGGGAAATCGCCCCGGATCTGACCATCCTTCTCAGGACCGTCAACGGCCTGCCCGGCTTGGTGGCGACGCAGCGCGGAGTCACGGTGACGGTCGCGGCCTTCGAGGTGGCGGAGGACCGGATCACCCGGATCTGGGCGGTGCGGAACCCGGAGAAGCTGACGCCCTGGCGAACCGGGGACTAGGAGTTCTCGCGGTCGATCAGCACCTCGGCGACCTTGCGCCCCTGGTCGCAGACGGCGCCGAACTTGTCGGACGAGTCGATGATGATGATTCCGAGCCCACCGCCCTCGTAGGGCACGACCAGCACGCACGACGGCTCGACGTCCTGCTCGCCGGAACGGTCGAGGTAGGTGACCTTGCGGCCCTTCACGTCCCAGTCACCGGTGGTGCGTTCGATCGTGATCTGCCGCCCCTCGCGGAACCGCAGCGAGACGCCGACCTCGACTTTGTCGATCTTCGTCGTCCAGCGGCACGACTGGTCGAACGTCGAGTCGTAGTTGATCTGGGTGGGCGGCGTGTCGGCCTTCGCGCCGGGGTACGGCAGGTCCGTCCACTTGAGCTTCGCGCACACGCCCTGCACCTCGCCGTCGATCGGCGCGGGCTCGGCGCTGGGATCTTCGGACGCGCTCGGATCGGTCGAGCTCTCCTGGTCGAACGGGGAGCCCGCGTCGAGCGGGGCCTGCGCGACCGGACTGCCGCCGACCATCGTCCGGGCACAGCCGGACGCGAGCAGGAGGACAGCCAACAGGAGCACCAGTCGCCGCATGGCACCACCATGCCAGACGCGACATGGTGCTCCTGTTAGCGGCTCACGAGCAGTCCCGGAATCCCTTGCCCGTCTTGCGACCGAGGCGGCCCGCCGTCACGAGGTGCTCCAGCAACGGCGCCGGCGCGAAACCGGGCTCGCGGAACTCGTTGAAGAGCGTGCGCTGGATCGCCAGCGACACGTCCAGGCCCACGACGTCAAGCAGCGCGAACGGTCCCATCGGCAGGCCACAGCCGACCTTCATCGCGTTGTCGATGTCGTCGGCCTCCGCGTAGTGGGCCTCCAGCATCTTCACCGCGTCGTTGAGGTACGGGAAGAGCAGCGCGTTGACGATGAAGCCGGCCACGTCACCGCAGTGCACCGGGTGCTTGCCGAGGTCGAGGCAGATCTTGCGGGCCGTCGCCACGACGTCGGCGCCCGTGGAGATGGTCTCGACGATCTCGACCAGCTTCATGACCTGCGCCGGGTTGAAGAAGTGCAGGCCGACGACGTCAGCGGGCCTCGACGTGGCCGCCGCGACCTCGATGACCGGCAGCGAGGACGTGGTCGTCGCGAGCACGGCGCCTGGCTTGCACACCTCGTCGAGCGCCGCGAAGACCTCCTTCTTGATGCCGATCTCCTCGGCCACGGCCTCGACGACGAGGTCGCAGTCGGCCAGCTCGACGAACTCGACGGCGGGCGTGATCCGCGCGAGGACCGCGTCGCGGTCGGCCTCGGCCAGCTTGCCCTTGGAAACCGCGCGGTCCAGCGACTTCCGCACCGCGCCGATCGCCTTCTCGGCCTTCTCCAGGCTGCGCGCCCGGAGCACGACGTCGTAACCGCGCTTCGCGAACACCTCGGCGATGCCGGTCGCCATGGTGCCGGTGCCGATGACACCGACCCGCTGAACGTCACGAGCCTGCGTACCACCGTCCACTTCGGATGGCGTCTGCGCGTCCGCCACGATCACCGGCGAGTCGGGCCCGTCGTAGGTGTAGAAGCCGCGCCCGGACTTCCGTCCCAGCAGCCCAGCCGTGATCATCTGCTTGAGCAGCGGCGCCGGGGCGTGCAGCCGGTTGCGCGACTGGTGGTACATCGTGTCGAGGATTTCGTACGCGGTGTCGAGACCGATGAGATCCAGCAGCGCCAACGGTCCCATCGGGTAGCCGCACCCGTAACGCATGGCGGCGTCGAGGTCCTCACGCGTCGCGTACTTGGACTCCAGCATCTTCACCGCGTGGTTGAGGTACGGGAAGAGCAGCGCGTTCGCGATGAAGCCCGCCCGGTCGCCGATCACGACCGGCGACTTGCCCAGCCGCTCGGTGAACGCGACCACTTCGGTGATGACGTCCGGCTCCGTGACGACCGTGCGCACGACCTCGACCAGCTTCAGCACCTGCGTCGGGTTGAAGAAGTGCAGGCCGACGACCTTGCCGGGCCTCTTCGTGTGCACACTGATCTCGGTGATCGACAAGCTCGACGTGTTCGAAGCGATGATCGCCTCGGGCGCGAGGATCGCGTCCAGCTCCTGGAAGATCCGCGCCTTCAGCTCGATGCTCTCCGGCACCGCCTCGATCACCAGGTCGCACCCGGCGAGGCTGGTCAGGTCGAGCGACGTCGTGATGCGGTCGTGCAGGGCGGCCTTCTCGGCCGCGCTCAGCTTCTCGCGCTTCACGGCCCGGCTCGTCGAGTGCTCGAGGTGCCCGAGGCCGCGCTCGACACCCGCCGCGTCGACATCCACCACCTTCACCGTGAGCCCGGTGCGCGCGAGTACCTCCACGATGCCCGCGCCCATGGTTCCGAAGCCGACGACTCCGACGGTGTTGATTTCGCGCGCCACTGCAGACCTCCCTGCGGGGTAAAGCGTGGGCTACCAAGGAGTAACTTGCGGGCGACTATGCCACTCCCAGCACGGACGGGCGCCGTGAGCTTCGCCATCAGGATCGAAACAGTTATCGGTCTAGCAAAAGCCTAGACCCGCTGTCCTGCCTGGTGAACCCGTGTGGGGCAACGCGAAGTTGAGCCATCCGGGTTCGCTCGGGGTGCGGCGGGCACCGGGGTTCGGACCCGCGGATGGCGGCGAGTTCTGGAGCGCGGGTGGCGGCAGGCTCGGCGGGCGGGTGGCGGCAGGCTCGGCGGGCGGGTCGCGGCAGGCTCGGGCACACGGGAGCGCGGTGGGCTCGGGCACACGGGGCGCGGCTAGTTCGGGCACGCGGATCGCCGCGGACTTGGACCGCTGGTCGCGACACACTCAGGGCTCTCCGGTCGCGGCAGGCTTGGGGCCGCGGGTGGCGGCGCACTCGGGCCCGCAGGCCGCGACGGACTCGGGACGGCTGCCGCAGCGGACCTCGGCCCTACGGTCGCGGCAGGCTCGAGGCGCAGATGCAGCGGGCTCAGGCTCGCGGAGCGGCGGACTCGCGCCTGCTGGAATCGCGGCGGGTCCAGGCCCACTGAGGTGCGGCGAGTTCAGCCCGCGGGTGGCGGCAGGCTCGGGCCCGCTGGTCGCGGCGGCCTCGAACTCGCCGGTCGAGGCAGGCTTGGGGCCGCAGGCGGCGGCACACTCGGAACCGCTGCCGCAGCGGACCTCGGCCCTCCGGTCGAGGCAGGCTCGAGGCGCAGGTGCAGCGGGCCAAGGCCCTGAGTGGCGGCGAGTATGGGCCGCTGGTCACAGCAGACTCGGGACCGCTGGTCGCGGCGAGCTCACACCTGCTGATGTTGTGGCGAGCCCAGGCCCGCTGGCGTGCATAGGCCCAAGCCGCTTGAGCGCCGGCTCAGGTCCGCACCGGGGAGGCCGCGATCGCAGCGCCAGCCGGCAAGCCAGACACCTCCCGCGCTGCCGCCTGCGGGCAGGCGCGGCGACCCACCGGGGTGTGAGCGGGTGGTTGGCCGGGGCGTGGGCCTCACCTGGGCGTAGCTCGGAGCGGGAGCGAAGCCGCAGCGTGGCTAGTCGTCGAACCCCCTCTCCGCGAGTTCCTCGATGCGCCGGACCGCCTCGCCCGCGTCCTTCCCCGTCGCCACCACGGTGATCGACTTGCCGCCGGGCGCGCTCAGGCCCATCAGCGCCAGCACGCTCGCCGCGTTCGCCTCCTCGTCGCCGTAGCGGACTACGACGTCGGCGTCGAGCTCGGCGACGGTTCGGGCCAGCAGGGCTGCCGGGCGGGCGTGCAGGCCCACCTCGTTGGTCAGCAGGATTTCCGCGGACACCGCGTCCGGCACGAGGTGCAGTGCGGGCCTGCTCGGCGCGGCTGCCGGGGTCTCGCCGGACGTGCCTTCGGCGGCGGTTGCCACGTCGGGCAGAGAGGCGCCGCCTTGCGCGGCGACGGCTGCGGCCACCGCGCCTTCGACGAGTGGTGCGTCGACCACGGCGTAGCGGGACGGGTCGTCCGCCGATTCCACGGCCATCTCGGCTGTCATCTTGGCGCTGCCCAGGTCGTAGAGGACGACGACGCCGTTGCCCGTGTCGGCGTCTGCCAGGGCTTCGACCACCGAGCCGTAGTCGGTGCCGAGGCCGCCTTCCTCGGTGCCGCCTACGGGCAGCACCGACACGTCGGGGGCCATCTGCGCCGCCAGTTCGGCGACGCCGTTGGCCAGCATGTCGCTGTGGGAGACGATGACCAGGCCCACGCGGCCGGGGTCGGATGCCGCCGTCATGCCTTGGCCGCCGCGTCCGCGAAAGCCCGCAGCAGCAACGCTGTCGAACGGGCGCCCGGATCCAGGTGGCCGGCACTGCGCTCACCCAGGTACGAGGCACGGCCCTTGCGCGCCACCATCGGCACCGTCGACTCCGCGCCCTCGGCAGCCGCGTCCGCCGCCGCCGAGAGGACCGCGGCCACCGAACCGTCCACCGATGCCGCCGCGGTCACGGCGGGCGTCAGGGCGTCCACCATCGTCTTGTCGCCCACCACCGCCTTGCCACGTGCCACCACGCCGTCCAACGCGCCCTGCAACGCTCGCGCCACGGCGTCGCAGTCGAGTTCGGCGGCGTCGCCCACCGCGGCCGACGCGCGCAGGAAAGCCGTGCCGTACAAGGGGCCCGCCGCGCCGCCCACCGTCGAGATCAACGTGGTGGCGACCAGCTTCAGCACCTTGCCGGGAGAAGCGGGCTCCTCGGCGTCCAGCCGGGACAGCAGCGCGGTGAAGCCGCGCTTCAGGTTCTCGCCGTGGTCGCCGTCACCGATCGCCTGGTCCAGGCGCACCAGCTCGTCGCGGTGTTCCCGCACCACCTCGGCGGCCGCCCTGAGTGCCGCCACGACGTCGGCTGCCGTGCACCCCACCTCAGACTCCCCACCGCAGTGCGGGCGTGTGCACCGGCGCGTCCCACAGCTCGACCATCTCGTCGTCCAGCTTCAACAGCGTGAGACTCATGCCCTGCATCTCCAGGCTGGTGATGTACGGGCCGACGAGCCTGCGTTCCACGGTGATCCCCCGATCAGCCAGCAACTGCTCCGCGATGCCGTGCGCCAAGTACAGCTCGATCAACGGAGTTCCGCCCATCGAGTTCGTGAACAGCAGCACCCGGTCACCCGACGCGAACGGCAGGTCTTCCAGGATCGGATCCAGCAGCGCCGTCACCATCTCGGTGGCCGAGCCCGCCGGCACCCGCTGGCGGCCCGGCTCGCCGTGGATCCCGATGCCGATCTCCATCTCGTCGTCGGCCAGCTCGAAACTCGGCGAACCCACGTGCGGGACCGTGCACGCGGACAGCGCCAGCCCCATCGAGCGCACCGAACCGATCACCCTCGAAGCCAGCGCCTCGCACGCCGCCAGATCGGCGCCGCGGTCCGCCGCCGCGCCCACGATCTTCTCCAGCAGCACGGTGCCGCCGACACCGCGCCTGCCCGCCGTGTACAGCGAGTCCTTCACCGCCACGTCGTCGTCGATCACGACGCTGCGCACCTCGGACTCCGCCATCTCGCCCGCGGTCTCGAAGTTCAGCACGTCACCGGTGTAGTTCTTCACGATCAGCAGCGCGCCCGCACCGCCATCGGTCCGCGCGACGGCGTCGAGCACCTGGTCCGGCGTCGGCGACGTGAACACCGCTCCGGGACAGGCCGCGTCGAGCATCCCGCGCCCGACGAACCCGCCGTGCAGCGGTTCGTGGCCCGACCCGCCACCCGAGATGATCGCGACCTTTCCCCGCACCGGAGCGTCCGCACGCACGACCACGGCCGGGTCGTGGTGCACGGTCAGCAGATCGGAATGGGCAGCCTGCATTCCCCGCAGCGCGTCCTGCACCACGGTTTCCGGATCATTGATGATCTTCTTCATCGAAGAGCCCTTCCGATCGGCGGTGACCGTGTTCCTTCTTACTCCGGGGGTCTGACACTCGGAACGGGCAAAAGGCACCGGTACCGTTAGCCTGCCCTAAGAAATGCAGGTCAACATCACTGCAAGTAGCGGAGGAACAACGTCGTGTCGAAGAGAGCCGCTCTGCTCGCCGCAGTCGCCCTGGTGCTCGCCGCGTGCGGCCAGAGCACGGACAAGCCCACTGTCGCCCAGGGCGGCGAGGACTTCGGCAAGGCCTACGAACTGAGCAACGGTTTCGGCACGCAAGCCAAACCGGGCGAGTTTCCCCGCACGATCAAGCACGCGATGGGCGAGACGAAGCTCGAGAAGAAACCCGAACGGGTGATCGTGCTCGACACCGGCGAGCTCGACAACGTTGCCGCACTCGGCATCAAGCCGGTCGGCATCGCGTTCACCGACGGCTCCCCCACCATGCCGTCCTACATCGGCGACAAGGGTGGCCAGCCGGAGAACGTCGGCACGATCAACAACCTCAATCTGGAGGCGATCACCAAGCTCAACCCCGACCTGATCCTGGGCTCGAAGCTGCGCGCGGAGTCCCTCTACCCGAAGCTGAGCGCGATCGCCCCGACCGTCTTCTCGGTGCGTCCCGGCTACGTGTGGAAGGAGAACTTCCTCCTCAACGCCGCCGCGCTCGACCGCCAGGCCGACGCCGCGAAGATGCTCGAGGACTACACGAACAAGGCCACCGCGACCGGCGCCGCCATCGAGAAGAAGCTCGGTGTGCGCCCGACGGTCACGGCGCTGCGCTTCATGCCCGGCAAGATCCGCCTCTACGCCAAGAAGTCGTTCATCGGCACCATCCTGATCGACGCCAAGATCCCGCAGCCGACGCCGTCCCAGGTCGACGACCTGGCCGCCGAGGTCAGCGCGGAGCAGATCGGCAAGGCCGACGGCGACTTCATCATCTACTCCACCTACGGCGACCCGGCCAAGACCGAGCAGGCCTCGGTGCTCGGCGGCCCGCTGTGGAGCGGCCTGAACGCCGTCAAGGCCGGCAAGGCGAAGCCGGTGCTCGACGAGACCTACTTCCTCGGCCTCGGCGTGCTCGCCGCGAACGTGGTCCTGGACGACCTGCAGAAGCAGCTCGGCGCCTAGAACCGGTCCGCGCGGGTGCTCCTCACCGTCCGAAGAGCATCCGCGCGAGCCGCAGCAGCTGCTTGCCGGCCAGCGATGACCGGTCGAACGTCGTCATGTTGAGCAGCGCCTTGAACCGCTGCTTCGTCACGGCCTTGGGGTAGGCGAACTCGCGCAGCCCGTCCTCGCCGTGGATCCGCCCGAACCCGGAGTCGCCGACCCCGCCGAACGGCAGGCCGGGGATCGCCGCGTAGGTCAGCACCGCGTTGATCGACACCATGCCGACCCGCAGCTCCCGCGCCAGTTCCTCGCCGCGCGACTTCGAGAACACCGCGGCGCCGAGCCCGTACTTCGACTGGTTCGCGAGCCGCACGCCCTCCAACGCGTTGGGCACCCGGTTGATCACCACGGTCGGCCCGAACGTCTCCTCGGTGACCGCCAGCGAGTCCTCCGGCACGTCCGTCAGCACGACCGGCTCGACGTACGGCGGCCTGATCGACTCCGGTCCACCGACCAGCGCCTTGCCACCGCGGTCCAGCGCGTCCTGCACGTGCTCGCGGATGATCTCCACCTGCGACGGCATCGTGATCGGCCCGAGGTCGGCGTTCGGCTCACCGCCGGGCTTGAGCTTCTTCGCCCGCTTCACCGCGATCTCGATGAACTGGTCGGCGACGTCCTCGGCCACGTACACGCGCTCGACGCCGGCGCACGTCTGGCCCGCGTTGGACACCGCGCCCCACATCGCGGCCTCGGCCGCGGCCACCAGGTCGGCGTCGGAGTCGACGATCAGCGCGTCCTTGCCGCCGCACTCGACCAGCACCGGCGTGAGCGTCGCCGCACACGCCTCCATGACCTTCTTGCCGGTCCGCGTGGAGCCGGTGAACGCGACCTTGTCGACGCCCGAGGTGCACAGCGCCGAGCCCGTCTCACCGAAGCCCGTGACGACCTGGAACACCGGGTACTCCGGCACCGCCTCGCTGAACGTCGACGCGAGGAACGTGCCCACACCCGGCGTGAACTCCGACGGCTTGAACACCACGGCGTTGCCGGCGGCGAGCGCGTAGGAGATCGACCCCATCGGCGTGTGCGCGGGGTAATTCCACGGCCCGATGACGCCGATGACGCCCAACGGCCGGTATTCGACCGTCGCGCTGTGGTTGAACATCAGCATGCCCGAGGAGATCCGGCGCTTGCCCAGCACCCGGCCCGCCTGCCGCGAGGCCCAGTGCAGGTGGTCCATCACCAGCGTGATCTCGACGCGGGAGTCGTCGGCGGGCTTGCCGGTCTCCGCGCTGATCAGCGCGACGAACTCGTCAGCGCGCCGTGACAGGACTCTGCGCCACGCGTCGAGCTTGGTCTTGCGCCCCTCGAAACCGAGACCCGCCCACCACGCGGAGGCCTCGCGTGCCGAGGACACCGCTTCCTCGACCTCGGCGGCCGTGTGGATCGGGTGGTGCGCGACGACCTCCCCCGTGCGCGGGTCCAGTGAAGCGAACCGCCGCTGCTCGCCATCGGCCGACAGCGCGCTGTCCGAAGCGGTCTGCGTCATTGGGCCCCTCCCGGGTACTCGCCAGTAACCTCGACACTAACGCGTACTTGAAGAACTTTCAGCCCCCCGCCCGGCCCGTCAGGCACTGGGAAGGCTCGGAAGCACCGCCTTGGCGAACGCCTGCGCCGCCTGGCAGCGGTCCAGCTGCTTCTCCTTCGAGCCGCCGACCGAGAACTCGGCCACCTCACCCGCGTCGCTGGAATCCTTCGTGCGAACCACGATCAGCTCGCACGTCGGGTACGCACCGTCCTTCGACGCCTGGTAACCCTTGACCCCACCGCCGAGATCGACCTCTACCGACTTGCTGTCGAACTTGCCGTCCTTCGGGATGCGCGCGGTCTTGAACTCGATGCGCATCTCAGCGTTCTGGCCCGACCACCCGCACTGGTGCAGGCCGAAGGGCAGGGACCGCGGCGAGGCACCGAGCACCGGCGCGAGTGTCGCCTTGTCGACGATCGTGCACGGGTCGACCTCGACCGGCGAGCCCTTGGGCGGGGTGTACTTCTGCGGGTTGCCCTTGAGCTTGCGGATCGCACCCTCGAGCACCTTGCGCCCCGGCTCGCACGGGTCGGCCACCGCCCGGTCACCGGTGCCCGTGGTCACCTGGATCCGCACGGCCTGTGCCGGGTTCTCCTGAGTCACGGCGGTGATGAAGCACGACGAGCTCAGCTTCTGCTCACCGCTCTTGAGCCCGGCGAGCTGCTTGGTCGCGTTCTTCACGTCGGTGGACGTCAGCGAGTAGCCGATGTCCAGCGTGAAGTTGAGGGTCTTGTCCGCCTTGTCCTTCATGTAGTTCGAGCAGCGCGTGTAGTTGCTGCTCGAGTACCTCGACGGCGTGCCGACCGTCTGCAGCAGGTCCTTCTCGATCAACGCGCACGGGTTGACCAGCCGCAACCGCTCCGCCGCGAACGCCGGATCGACCGGTTTGCCCGCCTGCGCCGACGGCTTGACCGACGGGTCGGTCGAGCTCGCGCCCGCCCCCGCCTGCACGGTGCGGCGCGGCGAGTGGGTCTTGGTGAGACCGGGACCGGTCGCGCAGCCGGCCACCAGCAGAGCAGCGGCGGCGACCAGGGCTGTGGCACGAAAACGGAGCACGACGTGCACGGTAGCGACCTTTGCGCGCGTTCGTGGCCGGTACCCCGAGTTGCTCCGTGGCACATGTCACGGAGCGCAACGGGAACGATTCAGAAGATCAACGCGATGTACCTGGTGAAGACCCCGAGAAAGAGGAGAGACGTGCGTAACCGAATTCGCCGCGCATTCAACTGGCTCGACGCGTGGACGATCGAGGCCTTCAACCCCGTTTTCCCAGGTCGTCCGCAGTCGTAGTCTTCGCGAACTGAGGCCGCAGCAACGCCCACACGGCGAACAACGCCGCCAGCACCACCATGGCGATGCCGGCCCACAGGTTGATGTTGACCCCTTCGGCCTTCTTCAGGTCGTCGTCGGTCGTGAAACCGAGACCGACGACGACCAGTACGACGCCGTACAGGCCGAAGAGGAAAGCGATGATCAGTCGCAGGTCGAACAACCTCATGACGGCCTCCCTCAGCCGAAGATGATGTAGAGAACGGTCGTCAGCGCCAGCACGCCGCCGCCGAGCAGGGCGGGCGAGCGGTACCAGCCCGCGTCCTCACCGGTGGTGGCGTGCGAGCGGTCCTTCTTCGGCGTCAGGCTGTAGACAAGTCCGACCAGCTCGCTGTCCGGCTTGGGTCGCGTGACCAAGCTGACCGCGACGCTCACGACGACGTCCACCAGGAACGCGAGACCCGCGCCGAGGAAGCTCGCGCCCTGGCCGGGCAGCTCCAGCCACTTGATACCGAACGACGGCTCCGAGATCGCGTAGATGAACATCGCGGTGAACGTGCCCGCGAGCAAGCCCACCCAGCCGGCGGTGGGCGTCATGCGCTTCCAGAACATGCCGACGATGAACGTCGCGAACAGCGGCGCGTTGAAGAACGAGAACAGCGCCTGGATGTAGTCCATGATGTTGGACCCGCCGAGCGCCGCCGCGATGAACGCCGTGCCGATCGCGAGCACGCACGCGCCGACCGTGGCCAACCGCCCGACGCGCAGGTAGTACTCGTCCGGCCGGTCCTTCTTGACGTAGTCCTGCCACAGGTCGTAGGTGAAGACCGTGTTGAACGAGCTGACGTTCGCCGCCACGCCGGCCATGAAGCTCGCCAGCAGACCCGTGATCGCGATGCCGAGGATGCCGTTGGGCAGCAGATCCCGCATCAGCAAGGGCAGCACGTTGTTGTAGACCACACCGCTGCTCGTGTCGCCCGCCTTGAGCTGTGCCATCTCCGGCACGATCACCGCGGCGATGATGCCGGGGATGATGATGACCGCCGGGATGAGCGCCTTCGGGTACGCACCGATGATCGGCGTGCGCTTGGCCGCAGACATCGACTTGGCGCTCATCGCGCGCTGCACCTCGGCGAAGTTCGTCGTCCAGTACCCGAACGACAGCACGAAGCCGAGACCGAACACCAGGCCGACGACGCTCCAGACCGGGCTCTCGATGCCGGTCAGCTCCGTCGCGGGCCACGCACTCAGCTGCTCCTGGTCGGTCACCTTCTGCACGAGCCCCTGCCAGCCGCCGACCTTGATCAGGCCGACGATCGTGAGCGGCGCCAGCGCGGCCACGATGACGAAGAACTGCAGAACCTCGTTGTAGATGGCGGCACTCAGGCCACCCAGCGCCGTGTACGCGAGCACGACCATCGCCGCGACCACGATGGACACCGGCAGCGGCCACCCGAGCAGCGCGTCGATGATCACCGCGAGCGCGAACAGGTTGATGCCCGCGATCAGGACCTGTGCGACGGCGAAGCTGATGGCGTTGACGAGGTGCGCGGGCTTGCCGAAGCGCCGCAGCATGAACTCGGGAACGCTGCGCACTTTCGAGCCGTAGTAGAACGGCATCATCACCAGACCGAGGAACACCATCGCCGGGATGGCGCCGATCCAGTAGTAGTGCACTGTCGCCATGCCGTACTGCGCGCCGTTGGCCGTCATACCCATCAGCTCAAGCGCACCGAGGTTCGCGCTGATGAACGCGAGACCGGTGACCCAGGCCGGGAGCGACCGCCCGGACAGCAGGAAGTCGAGGCTGGAAGAGACGGATCGTCGTGCCATCACGCCGATGCCGAGCACCACCACGAAGTAGATGACGAGCAACGCGTAGTCGATCGGCCCCGCGTCGAGCCGCAGGTCCGCCTCGGCCAACACCGACACCGCCCACCTCCCAGACAAGTCCAACATCAACGACCAGGAGGGGACGTCACTCCAGGTGCGCCGGTTCTTACCCCCTGTGCGCGCTCACAAAACCACGATGTGTGGTGGGTCGCTCACTGAAGTCCGAAAACCGGGTCGGCCTGTCGAGCGGCACCTCGGCACTGGCGCGGTGACCGACCACGAGCAGGTGAGCTGGGTGTGCCCGTTGTGCCGCGGGGTGATCATGGGCAGCGGCGACGGCCGGGGCGAGATCTGCCATTCCTGCCGCACCCGGCCGGACTGGGAGGCGCTGCCGCAAGCCGTGCGGGACGAGGTCGGCGCGATGGTCGATGACGGCCGGACGACCCGGCGGGCTACCGGAGCTGGACGTGCCCGTCGTGCCGACCGGCTGCTCATGGGCTGCGACGAAACCCGTGGCGACACTGTCGGCCTGTCTCTCGCGACCGGACTGGGAAGCCTTGCCGCAGTCCGTTCGCGACGAGATCGGGACGATGGTCGAGACGGGTGGTCTGATGTCCGCCGTCTACCGGCTGAGGGATCTGGACCACAACCGGCTCGACACCTTCGACCACACGCTCATGGTCGTCTACCGCGACAGTCTGCGCGCACCGGCGGCCGGCTGATCAGAACAGGCGGAACTCGTCCGGCTCGATCCCGCGCAACGCGTCGTAGTCCAGCACGACGCACCGGATCCCGCGGTCCTCGGCCAGCGTCCTCGCCTGCGGCTTGATCTGCTGCGCCGCGAACACACCCTGCACCGGCGCCAGCAGCGGGTCGCGGTTGAGCAGCTCCAGGTACCTGGTCAGCTGCTCGACCCCGTCGATCTCCCCGCGCCGCTTGATCTCCACGGCGACCGAGCCGCCCGCGGAGTCGCGGCACATCAGGTCGACCGGGCCGATGGCGGTCGGGAACTCGCGGCGCACCAGCGTCCAGCCCTCGCCGAGGGTCGTGACGTGCTCGGCGAGCAGCTTCTGGAGGTCCGCTTCGACGCCGTCCTTCTGCAGGCCGGGTTCGGGACCGAGCTCGTGCTTGGAGTCGTGCATCACCTCTTCGAGGGTGATGATCAGCTTCTCCCCCGCCTTGTTCTGCACGGTCCAGATGTCCGGGTCCTCGATGAGCCAGCAGGGCGGGCTCATCCAGTTCAACGGCTTGTAGGCGCGGTCGTCGGAGTGGATCGACACCGAGCCATCGGCCTTGATCAGCAGCAGTCGCTGAGCCATCGGCAGATGGGCGGTGAGTCGTCCTACGTAGTCGACCTTGCAGCGAGCGATGACGAGACGCACCGCGACAGGCTACGGGGTGCGTCCAGAAACCGGCCGTTAGGTACGGTCCGTGGCGTGGAAAGCCTCGGCACCCGTCAGGTGTACGCAAACCCGTGGATGACCGTTCGCGAGGACGAGATCCGGCGCGCGGACGGCACAAAAGGCATCTACGGCGTGGTCGACAAGCCGGACTTCGCGCTGATCATCCCGCTCGACGGCGAGCGCGTGCGGCTCGTCGAGCAGTTCCGGTACCCCATCGGCCTGCGGCGCTGGGAGTTCCCCCAGGGCACCGCGCCCGACCGCGCCGACGTCGACCCGCTCGAGCTGGCCACCCGTGAGCTCCGCGAGGAGACGGGGCTGCGCGCCGGCAGGATGATCGAGCTGGGAGTGCTCGACGTGGCGCCGGGCATGTCGTCGCAGCGCGGGCGCGTGTTCCTCGCCACCGATCTCGCGGAGGGCTTCCACGAGCGGGAGCACGAGGAGCAGGACATGCGCTCGACGTGGTTCCCGCGCGCCGGCTTCGAGACGATGATCGCGAAGGGCGAGATCACCGACGCCCAGTCGATCGCCGCCTACACGCTGCTGTTGCTGCACGAGCACTCGCAGCCCTAGTTCTGACAACCCTGGAACGCGGCCCGGTAGGCGTTGGGCGAGGTCCCGGCGATCCGCTTGAACCTGTCGCGGAACGCCGTGGCCGACCCGAACCCGACCCGGCTCGCGATCAGCTCCACCGAGTCCCTGGTCGTCTCCAGCAGGTGCTGCGCCTGACGCACCCGCGCCCGGTGCAGCCACTGCAACGGCGTCGTGCCGGTCTGCTCGCGGAACCGCCGGTTCAGCGTCCGCGTGCTCATCCCCGCCTGCCGTGCCAGGTCTTCCAGCGTCAGGTCGCGCGCGGTGTTTGCCTCCATCCACAGCAACAACGGTTCGAGCTCCGCACCCTGCGGCGCGGCCGGCGGCGTCACGATGAACTGCGCCTGCCCGCCTTCTCGTTCCAGCGGCATCACGGCGAACCGCGCCGCATCGGCCGCCACCGCGGACCCGTGGTCGCGCCGGATCATGTGCAGGCACAGGTCCAGCCCCGCCGCGGCGCCCGCGGACGTCAGGAACTGCCCGTTGTCCACGTAAAGCACGTCCGGGTCGACCTCGACGGCCGGAAACCGCGCCGCCAGCTCCCCGGCTCCCAGCCAGTGCGTGGTCGCCCGCAACCCGTCCAGCAGACCGGTCGCCGCGAACACGAACGCCCCCGTGCAGATCGACGCGATCCGCGTGCCCCTCGCCGCGGCCTGCCGCAGTGCCTCGATCAACCGCGGGGGAACGACCAGTGCCGGATCGTGACCCGGCAGCACGATCGTGTCCACCTCGGACAGCAACTCCAAGCCGTGCGGCACTCTCAGCTCGAAACAGCCCGCGTCGACCGTCCTCTTCGGACCGCACATCCGGACCCGGTACCGCCCGGTCCAGTTGAACGCGTCCACCGGCGTCGCGAAGTCGAACGGAACGACGCTGTCCATCGCCACCACCGCCACCTCGTGCATGTCCACACCGTAGCTGGCGAGAATCCGTTGGAACATGGCATTCCAGCCAGTTCTCCCATCGCCTGTCCGCTCCTACCGTCGTGATCAACGAAAAAGGAGCGACGAAGTGAGAGCACAAGTGGTGTTGTTCGACGGCTTCGACCCGTTGGACGTGATCGGCCCGTACGAAACGCTGACCGCAGGTGGAATCAGGACCGAGCTGGTGACGACCGAGGGGCCGCGCGAGGTCCCGGCAGGCATGGACCTGTTGTCGCTCAGGGCAACCGGCCAGCTCGACCCGGACGCCGGCCTCGTCGTCGTCCCCGGCGCCGCCGCCCTCCAGGACGACGAGACGTTCGCGCTGCTCAGCAAGGCCGCCACCACCATCGGCCCCGTGTTGAAAGCAACGAGCGCCACCATCGCGACCGTGTGCGGCGGATCGCTGCTGCTGGCGATGACCGGCCTGATCAAGGGCAGGAACGCGACCACCAACCACCTCGGCCTCCAGGCGCTGGATCGACTGGGTGTCAACGCCATCCGCGCCCGGATCGTCGACGACGGCGACCTGGTGACCGCCGCGGGCGTCAGCTCAGGCATCGACCTGGGCCTGCACCTGGTCGAACGCGAGGCCGGCGCCCAGAAAGCACTCGAAGTGGAAGCCCTCTTCGCCCACGAACGCCGTGGCACCGCGTGGAGGGTCGCGTGAGCAAGCTCTTCCTCTCGCTGCACGTCCTGGCCGCCATCATCGCCATCGGCCCGGTCACGGTGGCCGCGAGCATGTTCCCGAAGGCCGTCACCGGCGACGGCAATCCCGAGCTCCTGCACCGGATCTGCCGCGTCTACGCCCTCATCGGCATCTCGGTGCCGGTCTTCGGGTTCGCGACGGCCGGCGTGATGGGCGTGACGAGCAATGCTTGAAATCTGTGGATGAGTTGGGAAGGGGCGTACCTTCCCGATGATCTGCTGATCCTCAAGCAAGGCCGACGTTGGCGCGTCGGTCGGGAAGGCACGCCCATGCTCACCGTAGTCCCT
>NZ_BAABBE010000021.1:0-150386 GCF_039537795.1 Lentzea roselyniae | reverse complement strand
GTGGTGTGCGATGGGCTGACCGGCTTGCCGGACGCGATCACCACCGTCTGGCCGCAGACGATCACCCAGACCTGCGTGGTCCACTTGCTGCGCAACAGTTTCCGCTACGCGGGCCGTCAGCACTGGGCCGTGATCGCCAAGGCGCTCAAGCCGGTGTACACGGCACCGACCGAGGCCGCAGCCCGTGAGCGGTTCGCCGAGTTCACCGAGGCCTGGGGCGCTCGCTATCCGGCGATCGTGCGGTTGTGGGACAACGCCTGGGCGGAGTTCGTGCCGTTTCTTGCGTTCGATCCGGAGATCCGGCGGGTGATCTGTTCGACGAACGCCATCGAGAGCGTCAACGCCCGCATCCGCCGCGCCGTGAAGGCCCGCGGGCACTTCCCGAACGAGCAGGCCGCGCTGAAATGCGTCTACATGGCGATCATGAGCCTGGACCCGACCGGCACCGGCCGCGCACGCTGGACGATGCGCTGGAAACCCGCCCTGAACGCGTTCGAGATCGCCTTCGACGGCCGCCTGGCCGCCGGACGCAAGTAGTTTCCTTCAACCCGAGTTACACCGCTCGTTTGACAGACCCGCTTCGGCGGGTGAACCGTGTCCCGCTCCACGCCTAGTGCCCCAAGGTTTGCCGACGACGGGTCCAGGTGCGGACGGGTGCGCAGGATCGTCACGTCAGCGACGCGGGGCGCGATGGCGAATTTCCGCCAGCACACCATGATGTGATGATCCACGGTGGTCGGCATGACCACATCGTCGACAACACCCGCCCTGTCAGTGCTGGAAGGCATGTACGCGGCGGAGGCCGAGTACCTCGCCGCGGGTGGCCCGGGAAGTGCGTCGTTCACCCCGCTCGCGCCGTTCTTCGCCCCAGACGTCGTGCTGTACCAGGCTGATTCCCTGCCCTACGGCGGAGTCTGGCATGGCCACGAAGGTCTGGAGCAGTTCTTCCGCGCCATGAGCCGGACGTGGGACACGTTCGACATGGAGGACCAGAAAGTCCTGGCAACCACCAGCCCGCTCGTCGTCCTGACTCAGGTACGCGCACGTGCCCGGACCACTGGCCGTGAGCTCCACTTCCCGATCTTGCAGGCGATCACCGTCGAAGACGGGCACATCACCGAGGTTCGCCCGTTCTACTTCGACACCGCGGCGATTGCCGACGCCTGCTCGCCCGCCTGACGGTCTGCACCGCGGCGGCCCCGATGGCCGCCGCGGTGATCGCCGCGGTGGACTGCCAGCCGAGCAGGTCGACCGCGACCGCACCGAAAGCCGTGCCGAGGCTGCCGCCGATGAAGTAGACGAGCATGTACGCACTGTTGAAGCGGGCCGGCGCCGCCGGGTCGATGGAGAGGATCGTGCTCTGGTTCGCGACCTGGGCGGCGAACAGGCCCGCGTCGAAGACCACCAGGCAGACGATGGTGGCGGCGGTGCTCGCGAGTGTGCAGGCCATGACGGCGGCAGCCACGCCCGCCACGGCCAGGCCGGTCAGGATCACGCGGCGGGCGCCGGCTCGGTCCGTCCAGGCGCCGGCGACCCTGGTTGCCAGCACGCCCGAGACACCGGCCAGCGCGTACAGTCCGATCCGCTCAGCGGAGTACGAGTACGGCGGCTGCGAGAGAACCACCGCCAACCCCGACCACATGGCGCAGAAGGCGAAGAACCACAGGGCGCCGCCGGTGGCCGCGACCCTGAGCACGGCGTGCCGGGCGAACAGACCGGGCAGGGAACGCAGGGTGGCGCCGTACCGGAGAGCGGTGCCACTGCGCGCAGGCGGCACCAGCAGCAGGCAACCCGCTGCGACGAGTGCGCAGGCAGTGGCGAACACGAGAAGCGTTGCGCGCCAGCCGATCTCGTCTGTCAACCAGCCGCCGGCGATCCGGCCGGTCAGGATCCCGGCCGAGATCCCGGCGGTCACGATGCCGAGAACTGTCGCGCGTCGGTTCTCCGGAGCGAGCCTGCCCGCCACCGAGCTGAGACCGGCGCCCACGGCTGAGCACGCTCCCACCAAACCGGTCAGCGCTCCCAGCACCACCACGCCGCCGGCCACGGCACTCGCCGCCAGCACCGCTGCCAGAACCCCGAACTGTGCCGAAAGAACGCGCGACGGCGCGAACCGGTCGACCAGCGGGACCAGCAGGCCAAGCCCGGCCATGTATCCGGCCGGTCCGCACGCGAGCGCGACTCCGACAGCGGTGATCTGCGCACCCATCGAGTGCGCCACGTCCGCTATCGCGGGCTGCAACGGGTACAGCGTGGACGTTCCCAATGCGGCCGCGAGAGACATGAAGAGGACGACGTGGCCACGTAGCCGGACCGGAGCCTTCACGGATTGATCGATGGTCACGTCGACCAGTGTTGGGAACCGACGTCCCTCAGCGCTGGCGAGAATCCGACCTCACCGGCAGTGCTACAGGAAGACGCTGCCCCGGTTCGCGAAGACGGCTTCGACCAGCTGCTCCGCGCCAAGGGTGAGCCGCAGCAGCACACGAGCCTTGCGCGGGCACAACCATCCGGCCATCACCGCGCCGCGCGCGATCAGGTCCGATTCGGAGCCGCTGAAGCCGTAAGTGGCGCGGAACGTGGTCCCTGCGCCGGTCCGCGTCGCCACCACGACCGGGAACCGGGCGCGCGAGATCGCTTCGGCCATGCCCTCCGAGACGTGTCCGACGCCCGTTGCCGCCACGACGACTCCGCCCACGTTGAGCCAGTCGAGCAACGAGCCGTCGTCGTCCAGCGTCGCTTCGACCAGCGGCACCGCGGGCACGTCCTGGGGGCGTGGCAGCGCGGGCAGGCGGTGCGCTGGGTGGAAGTAGTGCGGCCGGCCTTCCACGACCAGGCCCAGCGGTCCTGGGAACGACTCGAAGGCACTCGGCAGGCTGCTGTGGGACTTGCGGACCCAGCGGGCGGCGTGGATCTCGTCGTTGAGGACGAGCAGGGCGCCGCGGCCACCGGAGCCGGGGGCGCTTGCCACGGCTACCGCGGCGGCGAGGTTCGCCGGGCCGTCCGCGCCGGGCAGGCCGGGGTGTCGCATGGCGCCGGTGACGACGAGAGGTTCCTCGTGCGGCCACAGGCAGTCGAAGAAGTACGCGGTCTCCTCGAGGGTGTCGGTGCCCTGGATGATCACCACGCCCTGCGCGCCCCTGGAGACCTGCTCGTTGGCCCAGTCGAAGGCTTCCAGCAGCGTGGTGAAGGTGAGCGAGGCGCCGGGAGTCGTCGCCAGGGTGGCGATCTCGCCCACTTCGAGACCCTGGACCAGGTCTTTCGCACCGAGTGTCGGTGACACCGCGCCGGAGCCCGTCATCGTGATCGTGCCGCCGAGCGATGCCACCGCCACCTGTGAGCTCATACGCTCACCTTAGGGTCCCGCAAGAAATGATCACTGGCGCCAGTAGGTGATGTTGCGGAAACGGGCCTCCGCGCGGCCGCTGCCGTGGTGGTAGACGCCGTTCTTGAAGTGGCGGGTGGCCTTGCCGCGGTCGGACACCGTCGCTTTGAGAACGCCGTTGGCGAAGACCTTGATCTTGCCGGTGCCGCCCGCGACAGCGGAGTGCTCGACCCGGATGCGGATCCAGGTGTTGTAGATGTTCTGGGCGACGACCGTGCTCGTGTAGTACCGCAGCGTGCCGCCGTTGGCGTTGGTTACGTTGAGCATGAAGTCGGTGGCCGGGGTGCCGGGATCGCCGCCGCGCACGCGCAGGATCTGCATGACCGTGGGGCCGTTGACGCCGCTCGGGACGTAGATCTCGCCCTGCCAGGCGTGCTGGCCGCTGGAGTACTCCTGCAGCCAGCGCATCTCCGTGCGCGGGTCGGTGCTGCTGCCCTCGCTCATCGGCTCGTCGGTGTCGTACACCCACATCGTGTGCACGCCGCCCTCGCGCTTGTAGCGGGCACTCTGCGGCAGGTTCCACGGCTTCTGGATCTTGTAGGTGAACGGCGTCTCCGTCCACGCCGGAGCTGCTTGGGCCGGCGTCGCGAGCAGGGCGACGGCGGGCAGGGCGAACAGGGAACGACGGGGCAGGGTCACGGGAGCCTCCGGCCTCGGTTAGTGGTCTGGACCAGAATTTCCACACCGGGGCCGGGCTCCGCAATGGCTGGGCCACACCGAAATTCCGGTCACTGACGCCAGTAGGTGATGTTGCGGAAACGAGCCTCCGCGCGGCCGCTGCCGTGGTGGTAGACGCCGTTCTTGAAGTACCGGTTGGCAGGACCTTCGTCGGCGTGGGTCAGTTTCAGCGAGCCGTTGTAGTAGGTCCGCGTCGTGCCGCGACCGCCGGCGACCGCGGTGTGCTCGATGCGGATGGTGAACCACTTGTTGTAGATGCCGGTCGCGATGACCTGGTTGCTGTCCTTGCGCAGCGTGCCGCCGTTGATGTTGGCGACGTTGAGCATGATGTCGGTGGCGCGGGTGCCGGCCGGGCGGTTCTCGCGCAGGATCTGCACGACCGTCGGGCCGCTGACGCCGCTCGGGATGAAGATCTCGCCCTGCCAGGCGCGCTGGCCGCTCGTGTACTCCTGGTGGAACCGGAGCTCGGTGCGCGGATCCGTTGGACTGCCTGGGGTGTGCGGCGCGTCGTAGTCGTAGACCCACATGGTGTGGACGCCGCCTTCGAACTTGTAGCGCGCGCTCGTCGGCAGGTTGTGCGGCTTCTGCACGTCGTAGCTGTACGGCGTCGACGTCCACTGGACCGACGGCGGCTGGGCGAAGGCTTGGCCCGCCGGCGCGACGAGCAGGGGTGCGGTCAGTGCGAGGGCGAGCATGGAGCGGCGCAGTGCAGGGGTTTCCACGTTGAATCCCTCCGGCCTCGGATTAGCGGTCTAGACCACTACTGTGGGGCGCGGAGACCGGAGGGATCAATGGTTCGCCCAGTTTCCGGAACGGAATTCAGCAGGCTGAACTTTTCCCGTACATGAACGTCACAGCTCTGAACGGATCTCGTCGAAGGTCGGGAACTTCGTCGCGATGTCGCTGCCGGTGAAGTTGCCGACCCAGCCGTCGTCGTCGTGGAAGAACCGGATCGACACGTAGTCCGGCGTGGTGCCCATGTCGAACCAGTGCGTGGTGTTCGCCGGAACGCTCAGCAGATCGCCCGCCTCGCAGAACACCGCGTACACCTTGTCACCGATGTGCAGGTAGAAAACGCCTGCGCCACGGGCGAAGTAGCGGTCCTCGTCGTCATCGTGCGTGTGCTCGGCGAGGAACTTGTTGCGGAACTCGACGGCCTTCGCGCGGTACTCGTCCGTGTCCGCAGGGGTCATCTCCATCGCGTCGACGTAGGTGTACCCCTCCGTCTCGCTGACGCGGGCGACTTCGGACTCGTAGATCTGCAAGGCGTTTTCGGCCGTCACACCGTCCACAACGGACCAGCGGTGGAAGCGCACGCCGTGCTCCTTGAGCGCGGTGGCGATCTCCTCCGGGTCGGTCGTGCGGACGAGGGTCTCCTCGGGGCCGGAGTCCGGCCACACCGTCAGCAGCGTCATGCGTGCCTCCCCGTAAAGATGTCTCGCGTCTCCACCTTGAAGCGCAGCAGCCACTCCAGGCATTCCAGGCGGTGCCGGGCCTGGATCAGGTCGTCACCCCAGACGTACACCCCGTGCCGCGCGACGAGCAAGGCCGGCGTCCGCGGGTCGAAGCCCTTCTCGAAGGCGTCGCCCAGCTCGACCATGTCCTGCGAGTTCCGGACGACCGGGACGACGACCTCTTCGTGGTCGTGGCGGCCGAAACCCTTGAGCATTTCGAGGTCCTTGAGGACGACGCCGTCCGGCCAGTGCTCGGCCGCGACGACCGGTGCCAGCGCGTGGACGTGCACGACGGCACCCGCTCCGGCGACCCTGGCGATCCTGGCGTGCAGACCGGCCTCGGCGGACGGGACCTTGTCGCTGCCGACCGCTTCACCGTTCTCGTCGATCACCACGCTGTCGTTCTCGGTGATCTCACCCTTGTCGACGCCGCTGACCGTGACCGCGAGCCGCAACGGATCCCGTTGCAGCACCACGGAGAGGTTGCCCGACGTGCCACGCATCCAGCCCATCGCGGCATAGCGCGCGCACTCCCTGGCGAGCTCCGCCGTCACGAGAGCTCCCACACGGTCGGGTGCGGCGTGAAGTCGGCGTTGCCGTACGGCTCACCGGCGCGCGCGACGCCGACCGTCTTCCAGCCCGCCTCCTGCGCGGCGTGCAGCTCGGCAGGCACATCGCTGTAGAACGTGATGTCGTCGGACTGCAGGACTTCCGCGATCTTGTGGTACGACGCGGCCTCGCGCTTCGGGCCCGCGTTGACCGTGTCGAAGTGGTGCTCCAGCAACGGCGTCAGGTCGCCGTCGGTGGTGTGCTTGAAGAACGCGATCTGACCGGCGACCGAGCCGGAGCTGAAGATCGCGAGCTTCACGCCGTCGTCGTGCCACTTGCGCAGCGCCGGAACCACGTCCGGGAAGAACTCCGCGACGAGGTCGCCCTGCGCGTAGCCCTGCTGCCAGATGAGGCCCTGCAACGTCTTGAGGGGTGTGACCTTCTGGTCCGCGTCCATCCAGTCGTGCAGCGCCTTGACGACGTCGTCGTGGCCGCTCAGTTCCTTGATCTGCTTGACGGCGTCGGCGACAACCGGGTCGTCACCGTGCTCGGAGATCCACGGCCCGAGCCTCGGCCGGGCGTAGTCGTACAGGACGACCAGCACCTGGTCCGTCGCGCTCAGCGTGCCCTCGATGTCGAGCACGACCCACTTGCTCACCGCTGTTCTCCCTCGTAGTACTTGTCCAGCTCCCCGGCGTCGAACACCCCTCGGTCCGTCACCACGTCCGTGACGAACCTCGGCGGCGTGACGTCGAACGCCGGGTACAGCCCTTTCACCCGCGGCGTGGCGCTCGGCCTGCCGAGCACCTGCAGCACCTCCGCGCCGTCACGGTGTTCGATCGGCACGTCCGCCGCGGTCGGCGCCAGCCGGTCCGGTGCCTGCACCAGGGCGTGAAACGGTACGCCGAACGCGTGCGCCGCCACGGCCAGCCCCAGTGTGCCGACCTTGTTGACGACGTGCCCGTCCATCGTGACGCGATCGGCGGCCGTCACCAACGCGTCCACTTCGCCCGACTGCAGCACGGCCGCGCCCATGCCGTCCGTGATGAGCGTCGTGTCCACGCCCATCTCGATCAACGTCTCGGCGGTGAGCCGTGCTCCCTGCAGGTAGGGCCTGGTCTCGGTGCAGAAGAACCTGAGCTGCTTGCCCTGCTGCCGGGCGGCCCTGACCGTCTCGGTGAGGTAGAGGTCGGCCCAGCAGTGCGTGAGGACGGTGGCCTGCTGGGGCAGCAGGTTCGCCGTGTGCTCGCCGAGGGCCTGGCTCTTCGCCCGGTAGGCCGCATCGCCGTTGTGCGCGCCCTGCAGTGCTTGCCTGATGTCCTGGGCCTGGTCGACGGCTTCCAGGACGATCTTCGTGGCCTTGCGCAGGGCGTTGTTGGTGTGTCTGGTGTCCTCGAGCAGCCGCGCGGTTTTCGCGAGCTCTTCGCGGGCTTCGGCGAACGGTTTGCCCTCAAGGGTTCTGGCCTTGAGGACCATGCCGTAGAGGACCGCGAAGTACGGGCCGGAGGACTGGGTGACCATGTCCACGATGGCCTGCGCGACGTCCTCGGCCGTCCGGCAGAGCACCCAGTTGCGTTCGAACGGGAACTCGCGGCGGTCGAGGATCAGCACGCCGTCATCGGTGAGCCTGACCGAGTCGGCGAGCACCGGCTGCATCAGCTGTACCCGGTGTGGGCGGGGCGGGCACCGGTGAGGAAGTGCTCGCCGACCTCGCGGGCCTTGTAGACCACCGGGTCGTGCAGCGTGAGCGTGCGGGCGTTGCGCCAGAAGCGGTCGACGCCGTACTTGGCGGCCGTTCCGCGCGCGCCGATCTGCTCGAAGATCCGGCTGGTGACGTCGTTGACGAGCTTGGTGCTGACGACCTTGGCCTCGGAGATCGTGACGGCGACCTCTCCCCGCTTCGCCGGGGTGAGGTTCCGGCCGAGCTCGCTCGCTTCCCACAGCTGCTTCGAGGCCTCGTCCGCGAGCAGGCCCGCCGCCCTCGTCTGGGAGACCATCTCGCCGTACGCGGCGACGATGTACGGGTCCTCGGTGGCCTGTTCCACGCCGCTCACGAACCACGGGCGGGTCTTGGTGCGGGTGTAGTCGGCGGCTTCGAGCAGG
Organism: Lentzea roselyniae; assembly: GCF_039537795.1. Taxonomy (NCBI): domain Bacteria; kingdom Bacillati; phylum Actinomycetota; class Actinomycetes; order Pseudonocardiales; family Pseudonocardiaceae; genus Lentzea; species Lentzea roselyniae. The sequence continues at coordinate 142,217 of NZ_BAABBE010000021.1, read as the reverse complement.
GCGCCCTCCGCGATGGCGACGTGGAGCTGGGCGAGGACGAGCTGGAAGCCGATCGCGGCGAGGCTGATCCGCGGGTCCTCGTTCGCCGGCTGCACGCCGAGGATCTCGGTCACCTCGACGTTGGAGAAGCTGACGCCACCGGACGCGGTGAGCCGCTGCCCGATGTTGTCCCAGTCGTCCAGGTAGGTGATTCCGTCTGCCTTGCCGTCGAGCAGGAACGTGAGCTTCTCGCCGTTGTCCGTGCGGGTCGCGCTGACCACGATCCGGTCGGCCAGTGCCGCGCCGGTCGCGAAGGTCTTGCGGCCGTTGAGGAGGAAGCCGGTGTCGGTGGGCGTCAGCTCGAGGGCCGCGTCGAGGGGGTTGCTGACGCCGGCCCAGAACTGGTCGGGGGCCTTGCTGAACGGGACGTCGAACAGCCCGCTGCGCCAGATCTGCAGGTAGTGGTACCCGAGGAGGTGTCCGGCGTTCGCGTCGGCGGCCCCGACGATCCGGTTGATCATCTGCTGCTGCGCCCAGTCCTGGACGTTCAGCAGGCCGCTCTGGCGGAGCAGTTCCACCTCTTTGGCGGGTGGCTGGTTGGCCCGGTCCCTGTCCGCCGCGTCGGACCTGAGCGTCGCCGCCACGTCGTGCGCGACGTCCAGCCAGTTCGTCATCCCTGCTCCTCTCGGTGGTACCCGGTTCAACTTACTTCGTCACACCACCGGGCTAACCACCATGTGAGAGAGACCGTCCGCTGGCAGACTGCCCGCGCGCCCCGCTCGGCGGGGGCACCAACTCTAGGGAGCAATTGGTATGGCGCAGGGCACCGTGAAGTGGTTCAACGGCGAGAAGGGCTTCGGATTCATCGCGCAGGACGGCGGTGGTCCGGATGTCTTCGTGCACTACTCGCAGATCGAGGGCAACGGCTTCAAGTCGCTGGAGGAGAAGCAGCGCGTGGAGTTCGAAATCGGTCAGGGTCAGAAGGGACCGCAGGCGCAGGCCGTCCGCGCCATCTGATTCACCTCTTCGCGGCCCGCTCGGTGTGTTTCCGGGCGGGCTTCTTTTGTGTCCGGACGGACCTCGTGGCGATCGCGGTGCCGGCCAGGGTGACGACGAGGACCAGCGCGCCGCCGTCGGTGATCAGCGACGGCAGCATGCCCGGGATCCCGTACGCCTCCCGCACTGCCGTCCACATCTCCGGCGGGACCATGAGCACGCCTGTGGCTTGGGTGGCGTTGACCGTGATGACGACCCAGAAGAGCCACGTTCTCGGTTTGCCCTGAAGGGCGAGGACGCCCAGTGCGTTGCCCGCGACGTAGAGGCAGCCGACCGCGCGGAACACCGTCAGGAAGCCCGGCACGGGCTCCGCTCCCGCCAGTTCGAACATCCGTTGCAGCGTTTGGTCGTTGATGATCACGAACGCGTGCACTGCGGTGCCGATCGTGAAGACCACCGATGCGATGCCGGTGATCCGCAGCAGCCCCTCCCCCGGTTCGTTCACCGGTCGATCGTCCCGGCTGCGGGGTGGCGGCGGATCCTGGATGCCCCTGAAACAGGCCCTGAGCTGGGCTTCCAGAAATGTCAGACCTGTCTGTCATCGTGTTGTCACACAGAGTTCCATCGGAGACCGATGATGATCGAGAGGCTGGTACTGCCGTGCACCCTGTCGCTTCGTTCCGCGGTGAACGCCGACGTCGCCCTGCTCGCCCGCTGGACACAGCGCGCGCCGGGGGAGGTCGATCTCGAGGTGAACCGCCTGATCGGGGTGCGGACCCGCCGCAGGGCCACCGAGGAGCAGCTCCGGGCGGCGCTGCGGTACCTGCGGGAGCGGCTGAGCGAGGCCGTGGCCGGCGGGCGGCGCGGTGAGCGCCCGGCAGGCCGCGTCCCGGACGGCCAAGCAGTCGCTGCGAAGCTCGCTCGACAAGGCGGCCTTCGTGCTCGCCAGGGAGACCAGCCGCCATCCCGGCTCGGTCAACCGGGAACTGAATGACCTGATTGGCGTTGACCGCCGCGCCGAGGCGTCCACGGACCAGCTGCGCGAGGCCCTCGAGTACGTCGGCGACCGCCTGCGCGCCCTGGGTAAACGCCGAGGCGCCCCACCGGGCCAGGAAGCGGCCGACTTCGCATCAGGTGGCGATCCACCGTTCTGACCACGGCCCGCGAGGGACCGCCGTCCTTCCGAACGAGAAAGGCGCCGCGGTCCGTCGACCACGACGCCTGTACTTCTCGCCGCGGGTGGGCGACGAAGTTCGCGGCAACCGAGGGAGTCGAACCCTGCGCGGCTTGTGAAGGCGGCGCTCAGTACCGGCCCTAACCCTTCGGCTGGGCGACGGCTGCCTTGGAGTTGTACTACCTGTGAAGAGGCGCTGGCGGTGCGTGGAATACCCACAGTGTTAAACGTCCAAACGCTTGAGGACGTTTCATGTCTCACTCATGTGGGTGACTCTGGTCACCATGCGATACCTCCCTGCCGTCGCAGCCCTGCTGCTACTTCCCCTGGTGCCGGCGACCGCGAACGCGGCTCCGTCGGGCACGTACTACATCACCAGTGTCAGGACCGGCCTCAACGTCGCCCAGAGCGGCACTGGAGTGGCCCTGCACCGCCCGAAGGGCAACGAAGACCACCAGCAATGGCGACTGAGTGACGGGAGGTTCGAGAACACCGACTCGCCTGGCCAGTGCATCACCCGTCAGCTCACCATGGGTTCGTGCTCACAGGGGGATACGGTTCACGAGCCGCGGCAGTTCGGTGATCAATGGGAATTCTTCGGTCTCGGCGGTGAGACGCGCTGGTACCTGACGCCGGTCGTGAACCGGACCGAGCCGATGCCGCAGGATCCGCGACTGGACCAGATGACATTCCTGACCGCGCACAACGCCTATGCGAACGGGGTCGACGGCGGGTTCGCGCCGCCGTTCATCAACCTCGCCAAGAACCAGACGCGTGGCATCGTTCAGCAGCTGAACGACGGCGTGCGGGGCTTCATGCTGGACATCCACCAGACTCCGGACGGCGCGATCCTGTGTCACAACAGCTGCACGCTCGTGAGCAAGCCGGTGGCGCTCAACGTCGACGTCCAGCGAATCGTTGATTTCCTCCGGAACAATCGGAGCGAGATCGTCACGGTGTTCCTGGAGGACTACGTGTCCGCCGACGTGCTGCGCGGCGAACTGCGCCGGGTGCAGGGGCTGAACGACGTCCTCTACCGCGCGGAAGGCGTGCGGGAGAACGGGTGGCCGACCCGGAGTCAGCTCGTGAGCGCGAACAAGCGTCTGATCATCTTCACCGACCACGGCAAGGACGGTCGTGAGGACTCCGGCGTGCTGTACCAGAAGGACTGGACGGTCGAGAACCACTGGTCGATGGGATCGGGACTGGGCACCTCCGACTGGTCCTGTTACAGCCGATGGGATGAAAAACCTCTCACCGCGACGGGCACGTTCCAGCCGTTGTTCGTCATGAACCACTTCCGCGACGTTCCGTTCGGCAGCACGGCGACTGCGGACAACAGCAAGCTCGCGAACCGGGCCCAGCAGTTCTGCCAGCCCGCCGCCAGGAAGAAGCCGAACTACCTGTCGGTCGATCTTTATCACCTGGGCAACGCGGCCCAGGCCGTGCAGCAGCTCAACTCATACGTATATAGGCCGTAGCCCAAATCGTGGGAGTTGTACGCTCCGCGCATGGCCTCGATTCTGTTCACGCGCGGAGCACCCTCTCTCGACATCATCGACCAGGAGGGCCTGCGCGAAGCAGCGCAGAAAGCCTTCACCGACGACCCCGGAGGCACGTTCGCGTACGGCACGAGCGTTGGTTATGTGCCGCTGCGCCAGTGGCTCGCGGACCAGCACGGCGTCGAGCCGGAGCAGGTGCTCGTCACCAACGGCTCGATGCAGGCCGACGCGTTCCTCTTCGAGCTCCTCGTCCAGCCGGGCGACGACGTGGTGGTCGAGGCTCCGACCTACGACCGCACGCTGCTGAACCTGCGTCAGCGCGGCGCCAAGATCCACGCCATCGAGCTGGAGACCGACGGCATCAACGTCGACGCGCTGGAGCAGCTGCTCGAGAGCGGTGTGCGGCCCTCGCTCGCGCACATCATCCCGAACTTCCACAACCCGGCCGGCTACACGCTGTCCGAGGCGAAGCGCGCGCGTCTGCTCGACCTCGCGGCCAAGTACGACTTCGTGCTGTTCGAGGACGACCCGTACATCAAGGTCCGCTTCGAGGGCGAGCCCCTGCCGACCATGCTGTCGCAGGACGAGAACGAGAAGGTCGTCTACGCCTCCTCCTTCTCGAAGACCATGGCGCCCGGCATCCGCTGCGGCTACCTGGTCGGCCCGAAGACGGTCATCAAGAAGATCCAGGACATCGCCACCACCACGTACATCTCACCGAACATGGTGGCGCAGTCGATCGTGAACTCGTACTGCCGCTCCGGCCGCATCGAGGAGTCGATCGTCAACGTCCGCACCGCGCTGCGGGCCCGCCGCGACGCTCTCGTCACCGCACTGAAGCGCGAACTGCCGGAGGCGGTCTTCACCGCGCCGCAGGGCGGCTACTTCATGTGGGTCGAGCTGCCGGGTGTCTCGATCGAGAAGCTGTTCGGGGTCGCCAAGGAGCACGGCGTCGAGTTCGTGAAGGGCTCGGACTTCCTGCTGGAGGGCGGCGACAACGCCATGCGCCTCGCCTTCTCCGGCGTCACGCCGGAGCAGATCGACGAGGGCATCACGCGTCTCGCCGCGGCGGTCCGCTCGCTGTCCTGATCTGCCGCTCCAGGTGCTTCGGCAGCGCACGCCGCTGCCGGAGCGCCTGGCGCAGCCGGGGCACCGCGGCCCGGAACGCCCGCGGGTCCTTCAGCGACGCCGCCACCGCGCGGTGCACCGGCCGTCTCATCCACGTCACCAGCACGGCGTTGCGCCGCTCGAGGAGATCGCCGCCAGGCTCCCGTTCCACCGCCGGATGGTGGTGCGCCACCACGTCCTCGACGTAGCAGAGCGCCCACCCCGCCGCCGCGAGATCCCACGACAGCAACGTCTCCTCGCCGCGGAAGAACAGCACCGGGCTGAAGCCGCCCACCTCCAGGAACGCCTGCCGCCGCACGATCGCCGAGCAGGCCATGAACCCGAGCACCGCGGGTCCCGCGACGCCCTGGCCGAGCGGGCTGTGGCGCAACAGCGGCGTGATCGGGTCAGGCTTTTCCGCAGGTCCGACGAGCGTGCGTGCGGCGATCACCGCCAGGTCCGGGTGGTCGTCGAAGATCGGCTCGGCTCGTTCGAACGCGTCGGGCGCCCACCACGAGTCGTCGTCCGCGAAGGCCACGAACGGTGTCCGCGCCGCCCGCACGCCGAGGTTGCGCCCGACCGCGCCGAGGTTCACCGGCGACTCCAGCACCTCGACGTGCGGAAACCGCTGCCGCACAAGGACGACGCTGTCGTCGGTGGACGCGTTGTCCACCAGGATCACCGGAACCGCCAGCTCGCTGAGGTGCGTGAGCGTCCGCAGCAGGCTGGCGGAGCGGTTCCGCGAGGCGATGACGACGGTCGTGCGGGCCATGCCTGTCATCTACCCCGTAGCAGGCCTCCAACACCCTGTCGCCGGAAGAACGGGGGCGCGGAACTGGAACGAGTCGTGCACAAAGCCGCCCACGGAGCGCTGGATCCGTCATGACGACCTTGGACCTGCCCGGCCTGCTCACCGACCCCGTCACCCTGGAGAACCTGAGCCACGACGAAGCCGAGTGGGCGCCCGCCGGCGCCCAGGCCGCGGCCTTCCATCCACAGTCCACAGAAGACGTTCAACAAGGCGGCGTTCGCGGAGATCATCGACCAGGACGTGGGCCTCGGCGGCACCGTCACCGGCGAGCACGGCGTCGGCCTGCTCAAACGCGACAGCATGATCCGCGAGCTCGGCCCCGACGTCTGTGCCGTACAGCACGCGGTCAAAGACACGCTCGACCCGTTACACCTCTTCAACCCTGGCAAGCGTAGGTTACTGTGTACACAAATGATTAGTACACCAAGTATCCCCGAGAACCCGCTCGAGCTGGAGCGCCAGGTCTGCTTCGCCCTCGCCGTGGCCTCGCGCACGGTGATCGCGGTGTACCGCCCGATCCTGGAGCCGCTCAACCTCACGCATCCCCAGTACCTGGTGATGCTGGCCCTCTGGGAACGGTCGCCGCGCACCGTCAAGGACCTCAGCACCGTGCTGCAGCTGGACCCCGGCACGCTCAGCCCGCTCCTCAAGCGGCTGGAGGCGATCGGTTACATCGAGCGCCAAAGGGACAAGAGCGACGAGCGCGCGCTGGCCCTGACGCTCACAGAGCAGGGCCGGGAACTGCGCACCGAGGCGCTGAAGATCCCCTTCAAGGTCGTGGAGCAGCTGGACATGACGTTCGAGGAGCTCGCGCAGCTGAACGAGGTGCTGCATAAAGTGATCGCGAAGGCCACGAGATGAACCCGGCGCTGAAGCTCTGGTACTACGCGGGCGGCAGGGTTCCCCAGAAGTACCGCGAGTTCGTCTACGCGGACGTGACCGGTCCGAAGTGGTTGGTGCGCTTCACCGTCCGAAGTCTGGTGCAGGTCACGCCGCTGACGACGGCCATCACGCTGGCGCTGGTGTTCGGCCTCGGGTCGCCGTGGCCGCTGGCCATCGCGTGCGGCGCGCTCGGTTTCGTTGTAGGACTGTACTTCGCGTTGTCCTACGCGCCGGAAAGCGTGGATTACCGCCTCACCAAGTACGGGTACCCGCGAGGATCGGCGACCTCGGGACGCCGGGAGCGAAACGCCGCCCGGGATCGCGAACGACAAGCGAAGTACGACGCGGTCTGGCGGCGATTCGAAGGGTAGGACGGACCATGGCCTTGCTGAGCAACGAACTGGAGTTCACGAGGCCACAGATCCTGACGCTGACGGCTGGGGTACTGCAGCTCGCGCTCGGCTGGTTCGACGTGTTCGGCCTGGACCCCGACTACCACGTGATCCAGATCGGGGTCGGGGCGCTGGGCGTCGTGATGGCGTGGCGGCACGACCTCGCACGGATGTACGGAATCCTCTTGTTGCTGTCGTTCGGAATGCTGGCCTTCTCGCTCGAAGACGTGACGACCGAGGGTTTCCTGGAGGTTCGCACCGCGTTGATCGGGCTCGTGATCACACTGGCCAGGCCGGGGAAGGACGCGGCGAGCTGACGTCCTCGGAGACCGAGTTCAGCGGCGTCAGCGTCGCGTAGCCGGAAGCCAGCAGGGCCGAGTCCGTGCCCGGCACCAGCGACTCCTCCGAGTACACGGTGACGAGCTCGATCTCGTTCTCGTCCACCTCGTCCACCCGGCTCTGCACGGAGCCGAACCGCGCCAGCTTCGCCCAGCGAATTCCTTGCACGTCAACGATGTTCGGCACGTTCAACGACAGCACCGTGGCGGCCGGCATCTCGAGCAGCACCGGCAGCACGGCGCGTACGACCTCGTCCGCCTTGTCCCACAACGGTTCGGGCCCGTCCAATCCGACGTCGAGCGACACCGCGAGCGACGAGACGTCGTTGAGTTGGCCGGTCAGCGCGGCGCCGACGGTGCCGGAGTGCAGGATCGCGCGGCCGACGTTCGCGCCCAGGTTCACGCCGGACAGCACCAGGTCGGGTTTGCCGCCGAACCCGCCGCGGCACGCGATCAGCGTGATCAGGGCCGGGTGCGCGGCGACCGCGTAGGCCTCCGCGTCGAGGCCGGGCAGCGTACGGCGTTCGCTGACCACCCTGCCGGTGTCGCTGGCGGCCGCGACCGAGGCGCTCGTGCCGCTGGACTGGGTCGCGGGAGCCGCGACGACGACGTCGAGCCCGCACGAGACAGCGGCAGAGGCCAGGGTCAGCAGACCGGGAGAGTCGATTCCGTCGTCGTTGGTGATCAGCGCGCGCATCCGCTCATTCCTCGATCGGCTCCAGTTCCACGCGTTTGCTCAGCTCGCGCACCGCTTCTCCCCCACCACTGCCGAGGCCGTGCCGCGTCACGTTCACCGCGCCCGCCGCCGCGCCGAGCTTCACCGCGTCGTCCAACGACATACCCAGCGCGAGGCCCGCTGAAATCCCCGCGGTCATGGAGTCACCGGCGCCGCGCGTGTCGACAGGCTCCAGCCGAGGCATCCGCACCAGGTACAGCTGCTCGTCGAGCAGGGCCAACGCCGGCTCGTCGGCACGCGACACCACCACGCCGTGCACGCCGGAAGAAGCGATCTTCCGGCACGCCCGCACCAGCTCGGGCAGCTCTTCCTCACCCAGCTCCTCGTGGCTCACCTTGACGACGTGCGGGCCACCCCGCACCGCTTCGGCCAACCGCTCGCCGGCCAGGTCGACGATGACGCGGCAGTCGTTCTTCGTCAGGTCGGAGGTGAGGCGGAAGTACGTCTCGTGGGGCAGCACGCGGTCGTCGGACGGCCCGCTCAGCACGGCTGTGCCCGCGCGGATGCCCTCCACCAGCATCGACTCGTACAGGTCGTCCAGCTCGTGCCGGGACAACGCGTCCGGCAACATCTCGACCATCTCGGAGCGCTCACCGTCACGGCGATCGTGCACGTACGAGCCGTTGCGCGCGGCGACTTCACGCGCGCGCAGGTCGATGTGCTCGCCTTCCAGCAACGTCCGCAACACGCGGCCGGTCTCACCGCCGAACGCCGCGCACACCACGGCCTCGACGCCGAGCGAGGCGATCATCCTGGACTGCCAGAAACCCTGGCCACCCGCGTGCAGGTGCACGTCGGGCTCGCCGTCGAGATCCTCGACGGTGACGGTCAGCTGAGGGGACGGGGCAAAAACGGCAACTCGGGCATCCACAACAGCCGGTTACCCGGTGCGAGCGAACAGTATTCGCCCGCACCGGATCATGCACCGGAGCCGCCGGTCGGGTCGTCTCCGTCCTGCGGTGCGGGCGCGCCGTCCGGCCCCATCTTCTCGTCGGCGCGCCACTCGCCTGGTTCCGTCATGTCGCGGTATTCGTCGACCTCCTGGGGCGTGGGGTCGACACCGACCTCTTCCGCGAACTCTTCGGCTTCTTCTGGATCCGTCATGGTCGACGGAGTACCCAGAAGAACTCAGCAAACGCCGCCGTCGCGCCAGACGCCCCACTGACCGGTGGTGCCGGGCTCCTCGCCCTGCGTCCACCACTGCGCGGTCCACTTGTGGCCGTTGTGCGAGACCACGTTGCCGCCGGTGTAGACCTTCGACCGCTCCCACGCGGGCTGCGGGCACGGACCGGGCGCCGGGCCGCCGGTGTCCCACGGGACCTGCGCGGACCGGTAGAAGTTGATGCCCATCGTGGTCCAGCGCGGCGCCTGGTTGCCCAGCCGCACCTTGAACTGGTCCCAGTTGTGCGTCGACCACGGCGACCAGCCCAGCTCCGCGAGCACCGGGAGCCTCGGGAACGCCATGAACTCGATGTCGCGCGACGTCACGATCGTCTCGGTCCACAGTGGAGCTTCGACGCCGCGGACGGCCGACTCGGGAACGCCGCTCAGGTGCGTGCCGGGGTTCCAGTTGTAGGCGTCCTGGACCTCGATGAACCCGGCCCACGACAGACCGAGAGGCGTGCTGGAGTTGTACTTCATGTCCAGGTACGCCTTGTTCGCGGGTGACATGACGACCTTGTTCCCGCGTGCCGCCGCTGCCTGCACCGTCGCGTTGGACGTCGTGGTGCCCCAGTACTGCGGGATGGCGGTGGTGTCGGTCGTGGTCTTCACGAACTCGTGCCAGCCGAGCACGGTCTTGCCGTACTTCTTCACGATCGGCAGCGCGCGGTTCATGAACGCCTGGTAGTCGGCGTCGGAGGTCGCGTGGGCCTCGTCGCCGCCGATGTGGAAGTACGGGCCAGGCGTGAGCGCCGCGATCTCACGCACCACGTCGTCGATGAACTGGTAGGTGATGTCCTTGTTGACGCACAGCGAGGAGTAGCCGACCTCGATGTCCGTGCGCAGCGGCGGGGCCTGGCCGTTGCAGTTCAGCTCCGCGTACGAGGCCAGCGCGGCGTTCGTGTGGCCCGGCATGTCGATCTCGGGGATCACCGTGATCCTGCGCGCGGCCGCGTACTGCACGATCTCGCTGTACTGCGCCTTGGTGAAGTAGCCGCCCGCACCGCCGCCGACCTGCGTGCTGCCGCCGTACGTGGCGAGGCGCGGCCAGCTGTCGATCATGATCCGCCAGCCCTGGTCGTCACTCAGGTGCAGGTGGAAGTAGTTGATCTTGTAGAGCGCCAGCTGGTCGAGGTAGCGCTTGACCGACGCCACCGGGTGGAAGTGGCGGGCCACGTCGAGCATCGCGCCGCGATACGCGAACCGAGGGTGGTCGACGATCAGCGCGCCCGGCACGGTCCACGGACCGGGCTGCACGGTCGCACTCTCAACAGCCGCGGGCAGCATCTGCCGAAGCGTCTGCACGCCCGCGAACAGGCCCTCCGGCGTGTTGGCGCGCAGCACGACGGCTCCGGCCGCGACATCGAGCTGGTAGCCCTGCTGGCCGACCGTGCCCGGCGCGCCCGAGAGCAGCAACGAGATGCCGTCCGCCGGAGTGCCGGTCGTGTCCGACACCGGCAACGCGTAGCCGGTCGACGGCCGCAGGACGCCCGCCAGGAAGTTGCCGACGTCCCTCGCGGCAGGGGCGGTGTAGATCTTCGTGGCGGCCGTCAGCGTGTGCGTGACACCGGCTCTGGCCTGCACCGACACTGGAACTGGTACCAGGCTCTGCAGTGGTTCCGCGGCTTGCGACTGCGCGCTAACGGACAGCGCGGCGGTGACAGCGATGACCGCGGCGAGAACGCGAGTTCTCACGGCTCCTCCTCACGAGGCGGGGGCGGCGACCCGGTGTCCAGCCTGGTCAAACATCCCATTTGCCGTCAATGGTCTGAGCCAATTTTGAAGGAGTTCAGTACGCGGGGAGCTGGAGGCTGTTCACGACGTCGGCGAACTCCTCGGAGGGCGCCCCGCCGTTCTCCCGGTTCTTCAGCGCCATGTCCTGGTTGGCCGTCACGTACGGCCGCAGGATCTCCTCGTAGCGCTGGAACGCCGTGGCGGGGTTGTCCCGGAGCTCACCGGCGAGCACGTAGGCACCCACCAGCGCCATGCTGGTGCCCTGACCGGACAACGGCGAGCCGCAGTAGCCGGCGTCACCGAGCAGCACGACGTTGCCGCGCGACCAGGTCTCCATGCGGATCTGGCTCATCGAGTCGAAGTGGAAGTCCGGCGCCTCCCACATGTGCTTCAGCGCGTTCTGCCACTCCCAGCCCGCGTCGGCGAACTTCTCGGCGATCAGCCGCCGTTGCGCCTCGATGTCGCGGTAGTCGACGTCTGCCTCGCCGTTGAATCCCATGTAGACACGGCATTCCGCGTTGGCGCGGGCGCTCATGACGCCGCCACCGACCTCGCCGTCCTGCTGGAAGATCTGCCAGTGGTCGAGGTTCAGGAAGTTCGGCGCGGTGAACACTGCCAGGTTCATGCCGAGGTGGCTGACGAACTCCGACTCCGGCCCGAAGACCAGGCGGCGGACGTTGGAGTGCAGGCCGTCCGCTCCGACGATCACGTCGAAGTCGCGCGGCGCGGCCTTCTCGAACGTGACGCCGGTGCCGTCGATCGCGGTGATCGTGTCGTCGAACAGGTACTCCACGCCTTCCGCGGCATCGAACAGCATCGTGGCGAGGTCGTCGCGCAGGAGCTCGACGTCGGGGCTCGCGAGCTCGCCGCCGCTGAGCGTGTGCGTGGTGGAGCTGAACAGCTCGTTGCCTTCCGCGTCGAGCATGGTCATGCCGCGCATGTTGGTGCTGAGCGACCGCAGCCGGTCGCCCAGGCCCATGCGCTCGATCACCTCCAGCGCCGGGCCGCGGACGTCGATGGCCTGGCCGCCGGGCCGCAGACCGCGGGCCCGCTCGACGACCGTGACGGCAAAACCGTGGTGCCGCAGCCAGTACGCGAGCGCCGGGCCGCCGATGCTGGCGCCGGAGATCAGGACGTTCTTCATGGTGTTGCCCCCTGTGGGTCGGTGTTGCCCACAAGGTGCCGACCGGTACTGACCGCCGGCTGACCACGAGCTGTCAGCGCTTGACAGCGACGAGCCTGGCGGCCGACGTGCCGAGCCCGGACGGGCCCCGGTTGAACGCTCCCGCCAGCAGGTGGGCGTTCACCGGGGTGCGGATCTCCTCCTCGTGGTAGCGCGAGGTTTCCACGTGCCAGTGGGTGACGCCGACGATCCAGTCCTTCAGCTCGTCGGCGTACCGGGTGAGCGACGCCCGCGTCGCGGAGTCCAGTGACAGGTCCTCGAAGAGCTTCGGCAGGTCGACGTCGACGGCCTGGACGAACTGTCCGAGCCGGGCGTCCATCAGCTTGAAGGTGATCTCGAACGCCCGCGGCTGGGAGACTCCGAGGAAGTTCTCGACGACCCGCACCATGTTGTGCACTTCACCCTCGTACTGAATTTCCTTGAGGTACGAGATGGTGTCGTTGACCATGAAGGTGTAATCCATGGCCGACCGCTCCATGGTCTGAACGACCCGCGTTCCCCAGATCTCCGGCGGCACCGTCGTCGAATGCGAAAAGCGCGACAGCGAGGTCGTCAGCTCGGAACCGAACGTCGACCGGCGCATCTCCAGGTAGTCGACCGGGTCCGGAATGCGGTTCTGCTGGATGTTGATCACTTCCCACGCCCAGGCGTCCAGCATCGCGTCGACGGCTTTGCGGAACGTGGACCGGAACTCCGGCGACATCGGCGCGGCGGTCTTCTGCCACAGGTCGGCGAGAGACCGCTCGACGGCGTTGACCGGCACGATCGTCGGCACCAGGTCGAGCGGCATGCACAGCTTCAGCCGCGCGGTCTGGCTCTTGAGCCCGGCGAGGTCCTTCAACCGCCCGAACACCCACGGGTAGAAGTCGTCGCCGTAGGTTCCCCAGGTCAGCCAGGCGGCCGAGAGGAACAGCTCGGACGGCGTGCCGTCGGGGTCCATGCACACCGATGCCAGTGCCAGGTCGAAGCGGCGGTTCTTGGCCTCGTCCCAGATGCCCTCGCCGTGGAAGCCGACCTCCTCGCTCCACGCGATGACCTCCTCCCGGCACTGGTCCAGGTGCGGGGCCATCCCGAGCGCGAACGGGATGTCGTAGGTCGGCCGCGGGTACGGCTCGACGATCTTGGGCGTGGCCATGAACTGCTTGAGCCGCTGCGGCATCGTCCTCGCGTACGAGCCGAGGACGTCGGCCGCGGACGTGCCGGGCTGGGTCCTGAGGCCCTTGTTCATGTACCGGGACGACCGCAGGTGCCACTCGTGGCCACCCGCCTGCCAGTCCTGCAGGCCCTTCACGTAGCCCAGCACGGCCGCGCGCCCGATGGGGTCGATCGCGTGCTCGTCGAGCAGCAGCGGGACCTCGGTGAGGGCCGTGTGCTCGAACTGGTGCAGGCGGGACGTGAGGAGGTCGTTGACGGCCTCCGCGGCGTCCTGGGTGGGGAGGTCGAGGAACTTCTCGAACACCAGCACGCTGTTGGACAGCTCGCCCTCGTCGAGGACCTCGCGCTCGTAGGAGAACAGGTCGTTGCGCAGGTGCACGGCGTCGCTGAACGTGTCCCTGAGGACACCGATCGGGCGGCTCAGGGCGATCTGGGCCGGCACTTCGAGGCCAACCGCGTGCTCGACGAGGTTCGCGCTCCACGGCGCGCCACCGACCTTGCGGCGCATCTCGATGTACTCGATCGGGTTGGAGAGCCGGTGAGCGCTGATGTTGTGCAGCTCCCACATCGACTCGTCGAGCAGGTGCTTGGTGTTGGAGGCGAACCGCTCGCGCCAGTCGAGCGAGTGGCTGGGGACCGTGCGGCGCCAGAGGTCCGCCAGGCCCTTCTCCACCGGGTTCGCCGGTGTCGCGGTGATGACACCGTTGACCGGCATGAACAGCGGCAGCCGATCGAGGTAGGCCTGCGCGCCCTTGATGTCCGGGTTGCGCTTGTAGAGCTCGACGAAGTGGTCGTCGAAGTAGAACACCCACACGTACCAGTCGGTGATGAGGTCGAGCGTCTCACCGTCGCAGTCGGGGTGCGTGTAGGCGCAGAGCAACGCGTAGTCGTGCGACTCGAGGTCGTCGTCCGTCCAGACGACCGTTCCGTGCTGCGGCACGTCGATCATGTCCATCTCGTGCGCCCATGCCCGCGTGTGGACGCGGGCGCGCTCGAGGTTCGGGTTCAGCCGGGCGGGGTGGGGCGTGTAGAACTCCGGCAGCTGGAACGGCTGCATGTGCTGGACCTCCGCGCGTTGGACGTAACGCGATGCACGCAACCAGCCCACACACGGGCACGCCAGATGGTGAAACCTTGATCCACACGTTTGTATCGCGGTGTCGCCCGTTCAGCCCAGCCCTTCTTGACCGATAGCCACTCACCGCACCAGTGACTGGGCGCTGAGCTTCACCGCGAACGGGTACTGCAGTTCGATGATCTCTTCGCCTTCCGACCGCGCCTGTTCCACGTACACCCCGTTCTCGAGGTGCAGGCAGCGCAGCCACGGGCCGTCGTAGTCGATCAACCAGTAGTTCTCGCAGCCGACTTCCTGGAACTTCGCCCGCTTCAGTTCCAGGTCCACGTGTCGCGTCCGGGGCGAAAGGACCTCGACCGCCAGCACGGGCGGCCCCATGAGCGCCTGCTTCGTGAACTGTTCACGACGTCCCACGACCAGGTCCGGGATGAAGACCGTGTCGTCGGCGAGCACCACGTCGACCGGAGCGGGGAGGACCTCCAGCTCCGGCGGGCAGACAGCCGTCAGCGTCACCAGCAGACGGGCGACGACCCGCTGGTGCACAGGACGGGGCGAGGGGCTCATCACCAACACCCCGTCAACGAGTTCGAAACGGTGCCCGTCATCAGGCATCGCCTCCAGGTCCGCCCACGTCAGCGGTCTGCCGTGGGGAAACGTCGGGACACCACCCATGGTGCGTTCCACCCCCTGGTCGAGGCCACTGTCCGCCGGACGGGTCCCGGCGATGCCATTAGACAAGACTGGTCCGATTCTCACGACTCGCAAGCCCCTTTTGGCCGACCTCGCACCACTGCACGCACACGTCTCCGTGACCGCTACCCCGGAGCGTGAGGCCTCACTGGTCCTGTAGTGGAATGCGACACCCGGACGGAGCAGCGTTTTGGTTGCAATCGAACAAGTGGCTAAATTTTGATCAATTTTCGGGCGATTTTCGGTAACGCCATCACCCCTGCCAATTGCTCGCGAATGCGACCCTAACGGAATCTTACGAGCCAGCCAAGCACTCTGTTGGAGCAATACCTCACAACGGCCTCACATCCGGATGATCAAATCACCTGGCACCGGCTTCGAAACCGAATTCCGGTTGAACGCGCGGACAGTTCCGAACGGGCGGCGGTCAGGACATCCGGGCCAGGTTCCGCAGCACCGACGCCCGCCCGACGGGGTCCGCGAGCCGCTCGTACACCGCCGGCCCGCGCTGGTACCACCGCCGGGCCGCGACGAGGTCACCTGCGGGAACGGGTGACCAAGTCCACCATGGACTGGACGAGCTCTTCGCGTCCGACGAAGTCGGAGACGGCTGCGGGCAGCTGGTGCGGGCGCGGGAACAGATCGGCCTGCACACCGCCCCCTCCTGCCGGAAACCCTCAGCCGACGTCAGTCTCACACAGAACACCGGCCGGATCACCGCCGTGCGGTCCGGTCAGACGTGCGACGATCGCTCGGGTTTCCTGCAGCGCGGCGGGGTGATCCGCCACCCGCGCCAGCACGAGCAACGACTCCGCCTGGCCCAGCACGAACCCGGTCTCCCGCTGCACCTCCACCGCTTCCGCGGCGAAGCCGCGCGCCCGTTCCGCATCGCCGGCCTTGAGGCTCAGCAACGCCAGCGTCGCGAGCGCCCGGCCGCGTTGCATCGCGAAGCCGAACGTCGTCGCCTGGTCCAGCGCCCGCTCGGCGAGCTCACCGGCCGACCGCTCGTCGCCTGCCGCCTGCAGCGCACGGGCCAGGTCGATCAGGTACTCGGTCTCGTTGTCCACCCGCCCCAGCGAGCCGGCCAGCCGCAGCCCGCGCCGCAGCGCCTCGATCGCCTCCCGCAGCCGCCCCAGCCGGTGGTAGGCGCTGCCCGCGATCACCAGGCCGAGCAGCACGTAGAGCTCCGCCGCGCCTTCCTCGGCCTCGTCGACCAGAGCGAGCGCACGCGTCAAAGCACGCTGAGTGCGCCCGGTGTCGCGGTCGATCTTCGCCTCGACCGACTGCAGCACGTACCACCACGCGTGCGAGCCGGACTCCTCGGCCATCCGCGCGCCCCGGACCGCGTGCTCACGCGCCCGCACCGGATCGCCCAGCACCACGTGCAGCTCGGCCAGAGCGAACTCCACCAGCGTGTCCGAGACGCTGCCACCGGCCTGCCGCAACAGTTCCCGCGCCTGCTCGTAGTGCGCGAGCGACTCGGTGAGCCTGCCGGTCTGCGCGGTCGCCACCCCGAGGTTGAGGTGCACGACGGCTGACAGCCGGAGGTTGTCGTCGACCAGCGGCAGGGCGTCGGCAGCAGCCCGATCGCCTCCTGCGTGCGGCCGAGCGTGAGATGGACGACCGAGAGGTTGTTGAGGCAGTGGAACTGCCCGGCCCGGTCGTCCGCTTCCTCGTACAGCGCGAAAGCCGTCTCCAGGTGGCCGATCCCCTGCCTGCCGTCCAGCTCGCAGTGCATCGTGCCCAGCGACAGGTGCATCGACGCCTGGCCGCGCAGGTCGTTCTCCTGCTCGGCGGCCAGCAGCCCTGCCGACGCCGTCTCGTGCCACCGGTCGAACTGCTGACGCAGGTACCACATGCGACGCAACGAGTCCGCCAGCTCCCAGCGGTAGCGCGGTGGCTCGGCACGCAGCGCGCAGATGGCCACCGCCTCGCCCTCGGCGTCCAACCAGGACAGTGCCGCTTCCTTGCTGCCGAACGAGAGCGCAGAGGTGCCGTCGCGGCACAGCCGGTACATCTCCGGCGCCAGCACGTCCAGCGCCGCGTCCGTCGTGTGCAGGTAGTGGTCGAGCAACCGCAGGCCGGCCTGCCCGGCGTCCTCGTCGGAGGTGACCAGTTCCCGCGCGTAGAGGTGCAGCAGGTCGTGCACCCGGAACCGGCCGCGGGTGTGCGGCTCGATCAGGCTCGCGCTCTCCAGCAACGAGATCAACGGACGCACGTCGTCCACGCCCATCAGCACGGACGCCGTGTGCGCGGTGAAGTCCGTGCGCGGCAACAGTCCCAGCCGCTGGAACAGCAGGGAGGCCTCGTCCGGCAACGACTTCAGCGACAGCTCGAACGCTGCCGTCACCGCGGCCCGGCGGTCACCGCTGATCGAGAGCTGCGCGAGCCTGTTGCCCTGCGCGAGATCCGCGACGGCGTCAGCGATCCGGTCGTGCGGCCGGCACGCGAGGTTCGCCGCCGCGATCCGGATCGCGAGCGGCAGGTACCCGCACAACGCGGCGAGGTCGGCGACCGCCTCCGGTTCGGTGTCCGCCCTCGCGGCACCCAGCACGCGGGTGATCAGCGCGTGCGCCTCGTCCGCCGTCAGCAGGTCCAGCTCGACCCGGCGGGCGTCGTCCAGCGCGGTCAGCCCGCGCAGGTCGTTGCGGCTGGTGACGATCACCGCGCAACCGGGCGTGCCGGGCAGCAGCGGCCGGACCTGGTCCTCGCTCGCCGCGTTGTCCAGCAGGATCAGCACGCGCCGGGTCGACAGGATCGAGCGGTACGTGCTCGCCTGCTCGTCGACCTCGCGCGGGACCTGGTCCGGCTCCACGCCGAGCCCGCGCAGGAGCTGGGTCAGCGCCTCGGCCGGTGTCGTGGCGGGTGCGTCGTCGTAGCCGCGCAGGTTCAGGTAGAGCTGGCCGTCCGGGAACTTGTCCCGCACGCGGTGTGCCCAGTGCACGGCCAGAGCCGTCTTGCCGACGCCCGCGGTGCCGGCGATGGACGTGATCACGACGGTGGACGCGGACAGGCCGGCGTCGAGTTCGTCCAAACAGGACTCCCGGCCGGTGAACCGCGCCAGGTCCGCCGGCAA
This sequence comes from Lentzea roselyniae, assembly GCF_039537795.1. Lineage (NCBI taxonomy): Bacteria > Bacillati > Actinomycetota > Actinomycetes > Pseudonocardiales > Pseudonocardiaceae > Lentzea > Lentzea roselyniae. Next base: position 124,226 of record NZ_BAABBE010000021.1, on the reverse strand, counting down.
CTGCGCCGGCGCCTTCGGACAGACGTGCGTGGACTCGTTGTCCTGGTTCAGGATCGCCTGGTGCGCGGCGCGCAGGCTGCGACCGGGGATCGACCCCCAGCTCGTCGGCCAGCAACCGGCGGGTGCGGTCGTACAGCTCCAGCGCGTCCGCCTGCCGGTTCGACCGGTACAGCGCGAGCATCAGCTGCTCGACCAGCTGCTCGCGGAACGGGTTCGCGGCCACCAGCGCGGACAGCTCGGTGATCACCTGCTCGTGCTGGCCCAGTTCCAGCTGCAGCGCGAAGCACTGCTGCGCGACGGCGATCCGCCGTTCGTCGAGTCGCTCGGCCTCCACCCGCAGCACCTGGCCGTCCAGGCCCGCCAACGCCGGGCCCCGCCACAACGAGAGAGCGGTGCGCAGCAACCGGACCGCCTCGGCGGGTTCCACGGTCTGCGCGGTCGCCACGTGCCGTTCGAAGGTGAGGACGTCGAGCGTCGCGGAACCCAGCGCGATCCGGTAGCCGGGACCGTCCGTGACGATCAGGCCCGGCACGCCGAGTGCGGACCTCAGGTCGCCGACCGACTTCTGGATCTGGTGCTTGCCGGTCGAGGGCGGCTCACCGTCCCACACCACGTCGACCAGCTGCGTCAGCGGCACCACCCGGTTCGGCGCGAGCAGCAGCGCGGCGAGCACCTTCTGACCGCGCACACCGCCGAGCTCGAGCCGCACACCGGAGTCGCGTGCCTGGATCGGCCCCAGAATCCCGAAGTCCACGGGCGTCACCGTAGAGCCAAGTTCGCCTTCCGCCGCAACGGTAATGAGACGGTGGTGAGACGGGATCCGGAGCTCTCAGGCGGCACTGACGTGCGTACGACCGCCGTTCGGAGCAGTCCAGCGGCGACTCACCGGAATTTCGCCGGTGTGATCGCGGTGGGGACGAGGTGGGGACGCGCTCCCCCACGCTCGGTGGCATCACCACCGAGGGGAGCCAGGGGAATGCGCAGGACCACGGACAGAGTCGCCCAGTACACCGCCTTCGCACTGGTCGCGGGTGTGGCTACGACGCTGGTGCTGCTGGCGCTGTGGCTGTAGCGAGGATCCGTTTCGCCACGGCCCTCGCCCTGGGCTGACGCAGGTCCTCGGCGGCCGCGACCGCCTCCTCGCCGTAGCGGACGGCGGTCTCCCGGTCGCCGAGCGCCAGGTGCAGCGTGGAGAGCTGGCCGAGCACCTTGTACCTGCTCCACCAGCGGCTGGTCGAGCTGACGACGGCCAGGCACCGCTGGGTGTGGCCGATCGCCTCGGTCAGCCGCCCGTCCACCTGGGCAGCGAGCGACAGGGCCACGAGCATCGCGACCTGACCGATGTGGTCGCGAATCTCCTCCATCGCCGCCAGCACCGCGTGGTCGTCCGGCAGGTTCATGTACGCACGGCACAGTCTGCGCACCTCGCGCACCATCTCCCGGACGGCGGCGAAGTCACCCGTCTCGTACCGCCAGTAGGCGAACTCGGCCACGGCGATCGACTCTCCACGCCGGTCACCCGACTCCCGGTAGGCGGCCAGCGACCGCTCCGCGCAGGACCTGCTCTCCTTGTCGTTGAACATACCGAAGTGCACGTAGGCCAGGTCGTGCAGAACCCCAGCGTAGGCACGCACGTCACCGCGTGACTGCAACAGCGGAAGTGCATGCTCCAGGTGCGTGAGCGCCTCGTCGTACTCCCCGCGCTCGGCGTGGAGGATGCCGATGTGCTCCAGCGCGTCCGCTTCCCCCGTCGGGGCACCCACCTGCCGCATCAGCACAAGGGCGCGTTGGTAGTGCTCCATCGCCTTGTCGAACTCGCGCTGTTCCCGCGCGACCATGCCGAGCAGCCCCAGCGTCGACGCCTCACCGCGCACGTCGCCGATCTGCCGCATCAGATCCAGCGCCTCGTGCAGGTGCTCCGCGGCCTTCTCGTAGTTCTCCTGCCCGAGGTACGCCGATCCCAAGCCGCGCAACGCTTCCGCGCGCGCCTGCAGATCACCGAGGTGGTGCGCGGCTGCGAGCGCGACGCTCTGCACCTCGACCCGTTCCCGGCCGGATCCGCGCAACAGCAGGAAGTGCGCGAAGTGGTGCGGCAGCTGCCAGGCGTACCGGTAGTGCCCCTCGTACGCGGCCAGGTAGACGGCGGCCCTGAGGTTGCGCCGTTCCGCCTCCTGCCACGCCAACGCCTCGACCGGCGTGGCGAACACGGGAGGATCGATCTGCTCGTACGTCACCGTCGAGTGGATCTCGGGCCGGCCGGGCGCGATCCGCTGCGCGGAGGTCGCCGCGCCGTGCAGGTAGTGGTCGAGGATGCGGACGACGGCCTCGTCCTTCTCGTCCGGCTCGACACTGGCCTTCGCGTGGTCGGCCAGGAGGTCGTGGAACCGGTAGCGGCCGTTCTCCTGTTGCTGCACCAGGTGCACGTCGAGCAGTTCGTCCAGCAGGCGTTCGGCCTCCGCCCGCGTCGTGCCGGCCACCGCCGCGGCGAGGTGCACGTCCCAGTCCTCACCGGTGTGCAGGCCCAGCCGCCGGAACAGCCGCTGCTGGTCGGCCGTGAGTTGCTGGTAGGACAGGGCGAACGCACCCGCGACGCTGCGCTCCCCCGCCTTCAGTTCGATGAGGCGCTGCTGGGTGAGGCGGCGCACCAGGTCCTGCGCCGACCACGCGGGCCTGGTGCGCCAACGGGCACCGACGATGCGCACGGCCAGCGGCAGGTAGCCGCAGAGCCGGACGATCTCGCGGGCGGCGTCGAGATCGGCCTTCTGCCCCACGATGCGCGCGAGCAGGTTGAGCGAGTCCTCTTCGGACAGCACGTCGAGCGACACCGGGTACGCGGCGTCGAGGTCGACGAGCCTGCGCCTGCTGGTGACCAGGACCAGGCCGGTGCCGGGCAACAGCGGGCGGACCTGGGCGGCGCTACCGGCGTTGTCGAGCACCACGAGTGCCTTGCGGTGAGCCATTTCCGCTCGCCATCTGGCGGCGCGGGCGTCCAGGCCGTCCGGGATGTCCTGCGCGGGCACGCCGAGCGCGGTGAGCAACGCCAGCAGCGCGTCCGACGGTGTTCGCGGTTCAGCGCCCTCCGTGTAGGAGTGCAGGTCCACGAACAGCTGCGCGTCCGGGAACTTCGGCGCCAGCCGGTGGGCGGCGCGGACCGCGAGCGTGGTCTTGCCGATGCCCGCCATGCCGTCGATCGCGGTGATCGCGACGCAGCCGGACGGGACGGCGGCGAGGATCTCGTCGAGGTCGTCGGCGCGGCCCGCGAAGTCGGGGATGTCACCGGGCAGGTCGTTGCGGGCCCTGGGCCGGTTGTCGGCCGTGAGGACCTGCTGGTGGGCCTGCTGCAGGTCCCTGCCGGGGTCGAGGCCGAGCTCCTCGGCGAGCCTGGTGCGGATGTCGTCGTAGGCCCGCAGCGCTTCCGTCTGCCGGTCGCAGCGGTGCAGCGCGACGATCAGCTGGGCCCACAGGCGTTCCCTGGCAGGGTGCTGCCCGGTGAGCGTGCGCAGTTCGGGGACGAGCTGCTCGTGCCTGCCGTGCTTCAGGTCCTGGTCGATCCGCGCTTCCAGCGTCGCGAGGTACTTCTCGGTCAGCGCGGGCACGTGGTCGCGTTCCAGCGCGTCGCTGCCGATGTCCGCGAACGGGCGGCCACGCCAGAGCTTCAGCGCTTCCCGCGGTTCCAGCAGGCCGAACCGGTGGACGTCGACCTCGTCCGGCCGCACGTCCAGCAGGTAGCCGCCGGGCCGGGTCTGCACGAGCTCCGGCCGGCCGAGGTCCTCGCGCAGCCTGCCGACCGCGGTCTGCAGGGCGTTGCGCGACCCGCCGGTCAGCTCGACCAGCTCGTCGACGCCGACCACCTGGCCTGGACGCAGCAGCAGCGCGGCGAGGATGACACGCCGTTTGCCGGACGGGACGTGGACGTGGTGCCCGTCGAGCACCACGTCCAACGGCCCGAGCAGGCCGAACGACCTCACTTCCACTGACCCCAGTGGACCATCTCCTCGAACGGGGTGCGCTTGCGCGTCCGCGGCGACGCACCCTCGGAGATGCCCTCCTCCGCGGGGTGGCCGATCGCGATCATGCCGATCGGCACGTAGCCGTCCGGCACGCCGAACGCCGCCCGCAGCTCGGGCCACGTCTCCTTGTCGGTGCCGAAGAACACCGCGCCGAGGCCCTCGTCGACCGCGGTCTGCAGGATCAGCAGCGCGGCCATGCCCGTGTCGATGTCCCAGTACGGCACGGGCCAGCGGTTCTCGTCGCGGTCCGTCCACCCCTTGTCGGTCTGCGCGTACCGGTCGAGGTAGACGTCCTTGGCCGAGAACGGGATGACGACGACCGGAGCCGACTTGGCGCCCTCCCCGCCCCACCACTCGAACATCTCGCTGAGCCGCTTCAGCGACTCCCCCTGCAGCACCAGAAAGCCCTGCCCCTGCGAGAACCCGGCGGACGGACCACGCACCGCGTTGCGCATGATCCGCTGGATGCTCTCGTCACTGACCGGCTCGCCGGTGAACTTGCGCACCATGCGCCTGCGCCGGACCACGTCCTGAAACTCCACGTCAACCTCCCCAGATGTGATCTCGACCGTAGCAGCGGTCCGGGGGAGCTCGTGCGGAGTCAGAGCCGACGCAGTCCGGCCAGCACTCGTTCCAGCAGAGCACCATCGGGACGATCGCCGCCGTACGAGGAAGCCGTGCGGTGGACGTCGATCAGGCCGTGCGCGGCCATGTCGCCGAGCAGCACCTTGGTGACGCCCAGCGGCAGACCGCGCAACGCGGCGATCTCGGCCACCGAACGCGGCGAGTGGCACAACGCCAGCACGTCCTGGTGCTCCGGGCGCACGGCGGTCGCCGAGAACTCGTTCACCGAGACCAGGGTCTCGATCTCCAGATGCACCTCGGACGTGGTGCGGCCACCGGTCCAGGCGTAGGCGCGCACGATGGACGCCGACGACTCGATGGACGGCAGCGGCGGCACGTCGAACGGCAGCGTGGCGTACGGGTCCGGCTCCGGCGGGGGTTCGGCCGCGCGCGTGGCCTTCTTCTTGCCGCGCTTGCGGATCCGTTCGCTGTCGAAGCTGAAACCGCTGATCAGATCGCCGAAGTTGACCTGCTCGTCAGGCTCTCGGTTCATGCCAGCTCGGCCCGCAGTTCCGGCGTGAGCAGCTGGCCCACCTGCCGCACGACCACCGTCATCTCGTAGGCGACCTGCGAGACGTCGCACGAGGACGACGCCAGCACCGCGAGGACGGAGCCGTCGCTGATCGACATCAGCAGCATCACGCCCCGGTCCATCTGCACCACGGTGCGCACGACCGACTCACCGGCGAAGCACTGGCACGCCGACTCCGCGAGCGACACCACGCCTGCGACGATCGCCGCGAACTGGGGTGCCACGTGCGCCGGCAGCCTCGACGACGAGATCAGGACCAGACCATCGGCCGAGATCACCACCGCGTGCTCGATTCCGGGTGTGCGCTCGGTGAAGTTGGTGACCAGCCAGCCGAACTGGTCCACCTGCGTGCTCATCGACTCTCCTGCCGGTCGGGAAGGCCTCGCTGCACACCGCGCTGGAAGGCGTCGAGGAAGCCCCGAGCCGACTCAGGCGACTGGCGTGCTGGTGCGGGTGGAGGCGGTGGAGCGGCACCCGGTGACTCGAACCACGACGCCGGACCCGACGCCGGACCCGGCATCTGGGCAGGCGTCGCCGGCCGCACCGGACGCTGCTCGATCGCTTCCCCCCGGAAAGACTCCCAGGACTCCTCCCGCCGTGGGGCCAGTTCCGCGGGAACCAACACGATCGCGCGAGTGCCCTTGCCTTGTCGGGCATCGAGCCGTACCACGATCTGATGGCGCGCGGCCAGCCTGCCGACGACGAAAAGTCCCATTTCACGGAAGACCTGGACGTCCGCGCCCTCGCCTGCGGCCTCGAGGCGGTGGTTCACGACCGCCAGTGCCTCCGGGTCGATGCCGATGCCGTGGTCGACCACGTCGATCTGCACGATGTCACCGGCCTCGATCGACGCGCTGATCGTCACCTGCGTGTGCGGCGGCGAGAAAGCCGTTGCGTTGTCAAGAAGTTCGGCCAGCAGCCGGACGAGGTCGCTCGCCACATAACCGACCACTTCGGCGTTCGGCGCCGTGTGCACCATCACCCGCTGGTACTGCTCGATCTCCGCGGCCGCCGCACGCAGCACGTCCGTCAGCGGGATCGGCCGGGTGAACCGCCGCGCCACGTCGCCGCCGGAGAGCACCATCAGGTTCTCGTTGTTGCGGCGCATGCGGGTGGCGAGGTGGTCGAGCTTGAAGAGGTTCGCGAGCTGGTCCGGGTCCTCCTCGTACTTCTCCAGCTCCTCCATCAGCTTGAGCTGGCGTTCGACGAGGCTTTGGCTGCGCCGCGAGAGGTTCACGAAGATGTTGCGCATGTTCGCGCGCATGCCGGCCTGTTCGATGACCGAGCGGACCGCCTGCTGGTGCACCTCGTCGAAGGCGCGCGCCACCTGGCCGAACTCCTCGGTCGTGTCCACCGGCACCGGTTCGATCTGGGTGCTGCCGCGTCCGGTTGCCACCATTTCGGGAAGTTTGTGCCACGCCACTTCCAGCGCGGAGCGGCGCAACGCGTTGAGCGAGCGCAGCAGGTAACGGCCGACGACGAACCCGATCGTGCCGGCCAGGATCAGGCTGGCGAACAGGATGGCGGACGCCGCACCGGCGCGGTCGCTCGTCTCGTCGCGCAGGCGGTTCGCGGTGTCGCGCAGGTCGTTCTGCATGCCCTGCACCACGCCGTCGAGCGACGTCGCGACAGCTCCCGACGCCTTGCTCCAGTCCGATGCCGCGATCGGCAACGGCTTGGGCCTCGCCGTGGCGCTGTTGTTGCTGTTGTTGCCCGTGCTGGGAGCGTCCGAGGCCGGATGCAGCACCGCGGTGGTGAGCATCTTGCGGTGGGCCTCGATGTCCGGGCCGTTGAACTTGGTGCTCCAGGTGCTCAGCTGGTCCGCGGTCGCGAGCGCGGCGAACTCGCCGGCGATGTAGCCGAGCTTGACGTTCGACTCGACGAGCGACCGCACCTCCGCGGTGACCAGCTGGCCGCGCGTGAGCCCGGACAGCACGACCGCCTGCTGGTAGAGGACCTGCTCCTGCACGTGCAGCACGTGTTGCAGGCCCATCGCCGTGCGGAAGAGCGCGGCGTCGCCGAACTCGCTCGCGAGGACCTCGTCCACGTCGAGCATCGACTCGGTGAGGGCGGTGTACTCCCTGATCACGCCCGGCACGTCGGTGGTCCGCTCGCGCAACGCGGGCAGACCACCGATCTTGGCCGCGACGTCGTCCATGCGGGCCGTCACGACCTCGGCCAGGGAGGTCTTGGCGATCTGCCCGCGCAACGCCGTCCTGGACTCGTCGGTGCGACGCACCTGGTCCTGGAGCGCCTGCTGCCCGGAACCCTCGGCGACGATCCGCCGTTCCGCCTGCACGCCCTCGATCACGGGGATCAGCGCGGCACGGACCTTCACCAGCCGCTGGAGCGCCGCGTAGGACTCGGCGCGTTCCATGTGGGACTGGATCTGCAGTACGCCGGCGCCCACCGCGATGAAGACCGGAACGATCAACACCGCGGCGAGCTTCACCGGCAGGCGCCAGTTGCGCCAGTTGACGAGCGCCTTGAACATCAGACGAAGAGCTTGGCGGCGTTCAGGAAGAGCCGGTACAGGCCGTAGGCGAGCGGGATGCCCACCCACAACCACGCACCGATCAGCAACAAGCGCTGGGAGTTCACTTCCGCACCACGCCTTCCGCGTCGACTGCGTCTTCCTCGTCGGAGGCCTTCGCGGCGTCCGCCGCCTCGGCCTCGTTCCACTTCGCGACCGTGGCCTCGTCGTCGGTCTTCTGCGAGGGCTCGTCGGTCTCGTCGGCAGCCTTGGGTTCGTGGAACTTCGGGTCGACCGGGCGGATCAACTCGTTCGCGACGAAACCAACGACCAGCAGCGAGATCATGATGTAGAACGACGTCGCGTACAAGTCAGGCCCGACGTGTCCCGCCTTCTTGCCCGCGTCCGCGATGGCGTTGACGATCAGCGGCCCGAGCACGCCGGCGACCGACCACGCGGTCAGCAGGCGACCGTGGATCGCGCCGACCTGGTAGGTGCCGAAGAGGTCGCGCAGGTACGCGGGAACGGTCGCGAAGCCCGCGCCGTAGAAGGACAGGATCACCATCGCCGCGACCACGAACAGCGGGGTGCTGGTCGGGCCGAACACCAGCAGCACCAGGTAGAGCAGTGCGCCGACGCCGAGGTAGAGGCGGTAGATGTTCTTGCGGCCCACGATGTCCGAAGTGGACGACCAGATGAACCTGCCCGCCATGTTGGCGGCGCTCAGCAGCGCCACGAAACCGGTGGCCGCGGTGGCCGCGACCGGCGTCGAGGACTCCTTGAAGAAGTCGACCAGCATCGGCGCGGCCTTCTCCAGGATGCCGATGCCCGCGGTGACGTTGAAGCACAGCACGACCCAGAGCAGCCAGAACTGCGGCGTCCTGATCGCGTTGTTCGCGGAGACGTTGAAGCCGACGGAACCCTTGGGCCTGTCCTTGAGCAGCTCCGCCTTCTCCTTGGTGAACTCCTCGGAGGGCAGGCGGATCAGCAGCACGCCGACGCTCATGAAGATCGCGTAGACGATGCCGTGGATGAGGAACGCCTTGCCGATGCCCGACGTCGAGGTGTTCCCGAACGCCGTCAGCATCGAGGTCGACCAGGGTGAGGCGATCAACGCGCCGCCGCCGAAGCCCATGATCGCGATGCCGGTCGCCATGCCCGGCCGGTCGGGGAACCACTTGATCAGCGTCGAGACCGGCGAGATGTAGCCGATGCCGAGACCGATGCCGCCGACGAGGCCGTAGCCCAGGACGACGACCCAGTACATGCCGGCCCACACGCCGACAGCCGAGATCAGCAGACCGGAGCAGAAGCAGACCAGGGAGGTGAACATCGCCCACCGCGGTCCCCGTCGCTCCACGGTCGTGCCGAGCACCGCGGCCGAGAGCCCGAGCATCACGATGCCGAGCTGGAAGGGCAGAGCCGACTGCGTTCCCGTGATACCGAGAGATTTCTCCAACGGCGTCTTGAAGACGCTCCAGGCGTAGGCCTGACCAATGGAGAGATGAATCGCCAGTGCTGCGGGCGGAACGAGCCAGCGGTTCCATCCGGGAGGCGCGACTGTGCGTTCGCGCGCTAAGAACCCCACTTTATCCCCAACCGTCACAAAAACGCGGACCGATCGATCCTAGGCCAGGCGTACACGTGCGACAACGGTCGGGAGCTGTCCTACCGCTGTTACATGTGACGCAACTGCGGTTCACGCAGACGAGCCACCCTCGCGTCCGACCATTTGAGACGAATGCAGTGTCCGGTTTTGCCCGTTTCCCGGTACTGGACGCGTTGACTGCACACGTGAGAGCGCTACAGTGGGCGCGCACGCATGAGGGGCGGGGGTACATGACCAAGGCGATGTGGTCGCCTGGAGAAACGCAGCACGAGGATCGGGAATTCCGGGGCTTCGCGTCGTTCGGCGACCCCGAGGCTTTGTCGTACGTCGATTCGAACGGCAAACCGAACTTCGCGCTGATTCGGCAGACCGACGAATTCCGCATCCTCCGCCGGCGGCTCACGACGTTCATCTTCCCGATGACCGTGTTGTTCCTCGCGTCTTACTTGACCTTCGTGCTGCTGTCCGCGTATGCGAGAGACGTCGTCAGCATCAAGGTAGTCGGCGTGATCAACCTCGGTATCCTGCTGGGTCTCGGGCAGTTCGTGACTTCGATCATCATCACGCTCGGCTACGCCCGTTACGCAAAGCGACGGCTGGACCCGCAGCGCAAATTGCTCGCAGAGAAGACAGGCGTCGAGGAGTAAGGCATGCCCACCACCGGCAACCCGGTGCTGAACCTCAGCGTCTTCGCGGTGTTCGTCCTGATCACCCTCTACATCGTCTACCGGGTCAGCAGCCGCAACGTCACGGCGTCGGACTACTACGCCGCGGGCAGCTCGTTCACCGGCGCCCAGAACGGTGTCGCGCTCTCCGGTGACTTCCTGTCCGCCGCGTCGTTCCTCGGCATCTCCGGCGGTATCGCGGCGCACGGCTACGACGGCTTCCTCTACTCCGTCGGCTGGGTCGTCGCGTGGCTCGTCGGCCTGCTGCTGATCGCCGAGGGCCTGCGCAACACCGGCCGCTTCACCGTCGGCGACGTGCTGGCGTTCCGGATGAAGCAGCGCCCGGTCCGCGCGGCCGCCGCGAACGCGACCCTGGTGATCTCGTTCTTCTACATGATCGCGCAGATGGCCGGCGCGGGCGGCCTGATCGCGTTGCTGCTCAACGTGTCCTCGAAGTGGGGCCAGGCGCTGCTGATCGCGGTCGTCGGCATGGTCATGGTGCTCTACGTGCTGGTCGGCGGTATGAAGGGCACGACCTGGGTGCAGATCATCAAGGCCGTTCTGCTGCTGCTCTGCGTGACGCTGATGAGCGTCTTCCTGCTCGGCAAGTTCGGCTTCAGCCTGTCGGCGATCATGCAGCAGGCCACCGAGAACAACAAGCTCGGCGAGGCCGTGCTCGACCCCGGCGCGAAGTACGGCTTCAGCACGATGTCCAAACTGGACTTCGTCTCACTCGCCCTGTCGCTCGTGCTGGGCATCGCCTCGCTGCCGCACGTGCTGATGCGCTTCTACACCGTGCCGAACGCGGCGGAGGCCCGCCGCTCGGTCGTGTGGGCGACCTGGACGATGGTCATCTTCTACCTCTGCACGCTGGTGATCGGCTTCGGCGCGATGGCGCTGGTCGGCTCCGAGACGATCGCCGCGGCACCGGGTGGCGAGAACTCCGCCGCACCGCTGCTGGCGTTCCGGATCGGCGGCGCGGTCCTGCTCGGCGTCGTGTCCGCGGTCGCGTTCGCCACGATCCTCGCGGTCGTCGCTGGCCTGACCCTGGCGGCGTCGGCGTCGTTCGCGCACGACGTGTACGCGAACGTGATCAAGCGCGGCAATGCCGAGCCGCGCAAGGAGATCAGGGTCGCGCGGCTGACCGCGGTGGTCGTCGGCGTGCTGTCGATCCTCGGCGGTATCGCGGCGAACGGCCAGAACGTGGCGTTCCTCGTGTCGCTGGCGCTCGCGCTGGCCGCGTCCGCGAACCTGTCGACGATCCTCTTCACGATCTTCTGGCGGCGTTTCAACACGACCGGCACGCTGTGGAGCATCTACGGCGGGCTCGGGTCGTGCCTGGTGCTGATCATCTTCTCGCCCGTGATGTCCGGGGCGAAGACGTCGATCTTCCCGGACGTCGACTTCGCGTGGTTCCCGCTGGGCAACCCCGGCCTCGTGTCGATCCCGTTCTCGTTCCTGTGCGGGTTCCTCGGCACGATGTTCTCGAACCCGGAGCCGGAGAAGGCGGACCTGACCGCGGAGATGGAAGTCCGGGCGATCGCGGGTATCGGCACCAAGGCTTGATTCTCGGGCCTGATCACGCCGGGATCAGGCCCGCTTCGTGGGCGATGATCGCGGCCTGCACGCGGTTCCTGACGTTCAGCTGCCGGAGAATGGTGCTCACGTACACCTTCACGGTTCCCTCGACGACGTGGATCCGGCTCGCGATCTCCGCGTTGGACAGACCCGCGCCGACCAGGCCGAGCACCTCGCGTTCGCGTGCCGTGAGCACCTTGATCCGCTCGGTGGCGCTCGACCGCGGCCGGGCTTTCGCGAGCTGGTCGACGACTCGCCTGGCGACCAGGGGCGACAGGTAGGCGGCGCCGGTCGCGACGGCGCGAACCCCGGCGATGATCTCCTGCGGGTCGCCGGTCTTGAGCACGAACCCGGCCGCGCCCTCCCCCAGCGCTCTGCTGATGTAGGTGTCGTCGGCGAACGTCGTGAGCACCAGCGTCCGCGTCTCCGGGTGGCGCTCGCGGATCCGCGCGGCCGCGTCGAGCCCGTCGACGCCGGGCATGCGGATGTCGAGCACGGCGACGTCGGGCCGGTGCTTCGCGACGAGGTCGAGCGCCTCGCTCCCGTTCTCGGCCTCCGCGACGACCTCGATGTCCCCGCCGGTCGCGAGCACGGCCTTCACGCCGAACCTGACCACCGGTTCGTCGTCTGCGAGCACCACCCTGATCAACCGCTCCTCCTGGCGAGCCACTGCTTGGACACGAGCCGATCATCCCGGAAGCACAGCTGGTGGAGGTCGTGCCGGTGGCTGTCGAACGGGTTGGCGTGCGTGCTGTAGTACCGGCACTCGGCACCGGCCGGGGCGCTGACCCCGAGCGGGTTGTCGACGCGGGTGCGCAGCGGCAGGTCCAGGTCGTCCTCGTGGCGCCCGAACTCGGCCCGCGCGAACTGCTGTGGCGTGAGCACCGACGTCACCGCGTCGAAGACCATGTAACCCGGCACGCCGATCGCGATCACCGCGCACACCACCGAGGTGATCAGCACCGTGCGTCTGGCGCTCTTGCGGATCTCGGCCTCGGCGGTCTGCCGGCGCACGTGCGTGGGAGTGGTGCGTGGCAACGGGCGTTCCGGCAGCTTGGCCCTGACCTCGAACCCGCCGTCATCGGTCGGCGCGGCCTCGAACCAGCCGCCGACGAGGGCGACGCGTTCGGCCAGCCCGACCAGTCCCTTGCCGCTGCCCACCGCGGAGGTCTTCGGCGCCGGTCCGTTGGTGATCCGCAGTTCGAGGTTCGCGCTGAGGCGGACGGTGACCTTCGCGCCGGGAGCATGCTTGATCACGTTCGTCAACGCTTCGGCGGTCACCCGGTGCACCGTCCGCGCGATGATCCCGTCGATCGCCGTTCTGCGTCCGTTGGTGAGCTCCACGTCGAGGCCGCTGCCGGCCACGACCTCCTCGATCGTCGCCACGGGTTCGTCCGCGTCGGACCTGAGCACCTGCATGACGTCGGCGAGCCGTTCCGCTGCCGCCGTGACACTGGCGCGAGCGGTCCTGGCCGCCTCGCGTTGCTGTGCGGTGAGAGTCGGTTCCAGTTCGAGCGCGCCCACCAGCAGCGCCGCCCGTGCGAGCTCGTGGCCCACGAGATCGTGCATCTCACCGGCGAGGCGCGCGCGTTCGGCGTTGCGGGCGTTGTCGGCGTCCCGCTCCAGCAGGGAAGCGTGCTCCCAGCCGACCTCCTGCAGCTCCGCGTACCGGCGCCGTAACCGCCCGAACGCCCACGGCACCACACCGAGCACGCCGATGCCGGACGTGACGGCGAGCGCGGTGTCCGATCCACCGCGCTCGATCAGTGCCACGACCACACCGGCGATCTCGGCGATGGTCAGCGCGATCGCGGTCGCCCGCGGGTCTTTCGCGTGCCGTCCGGCGAGGAAGCTCGTGAGGGCGAGCGCGGGCGCCAGCGCGATCAACCCGATGACGCTGTCGGACTCGACCCGGACGAGGTAGCAGACCAGCCATGCCCCGAGCGCGAGGCCGAGCGCCACCGCCGGCCTGCGGTGCACGACGGAGAACGCGGCGGCGAGCACGACCAGGTAGAGCACGACCTCCCAGACCGCGAGCCGGCCTGGCCGGGAGGTCGCCGCCGCGGCCACCACCAGCGTCGCCGCGCACACCCACAGGATCAGCCGAACCCACACGGGGCCCATCATCCCAGCCGGCTGAGAACCACGGTCGGTGCGTCGTCATGGCGTGCTTGCTTCTTCTTCAGCAACACCGCGATTCCCCAGGAGACAAGCGCGCCCAGCAACAACCCCGCCAGCACGTCGTGTACATAGTGGACACCCACGATCACCCTCGACGACGCGGCCGCGAGCGCGCAAACCGCCGCGACCCAGCCGAGAGTCCGGTGCATCGCCCAGATCGCCATCGCGGACGACCCGGCGATCACGGAGTGGTTGCTGGGAAACGACCAGTCGCCCGGTGCGGGGCATTCGGCGAGCGAAGGCGCCGTGCGGCACGGCCTTTCCTCCTGCACGACGAGTTTGACCACCTCGCTCACCGCGTACGCCACCACCACACCTGCGCCGGCGAGGAAGGCGCGCAGCCGGAGTTTCATCACCAGCCAGGCGAACATCAACACGAACACGACCAGCACCGCATCGGTGCCCACCACGAGCCAAGTCACCCAGCCGAAGCTACGAAGATCCCGGCCGTCGCACCTCTGCCGATGGGAACCGATCAGACCTTACTTTCGACAAGGTCGGCCCCGCGCCGATCCGGTCTGGACGGTGGAGAATCCACCCCTCGGCCCTTGGAGGAGAGCGACTCGGTGTGCTGATCCAGCGTGCGGCCATTGCCCTCGTCCGGGTTCCAGTGCCGTGGCAGTCAGCCTTTGCCCCGTTTTCGGGGTGTTCTCCGCGTCGCTGAGCGAGGTCGCGGACCCGCGCTACGTCGGGACGGCGCTCACCGCGCTGTCCGCCGTCGGGTTCGGGCTGACGGTGGTCGGCATCCAGCTCGTGCCGCTGCTCGCCGAGCTCGTGACCTGGCGTTACGCGTTCCTGCTACTCGCGCCGGGGCCGCTCGCCGGGGCGCTCGCCATGCTCAGGACCAGGTCGTAGAAGCCCTCGGGGTTGTCGGCGCCGGACCGGCCGTCGATCAGCTCCCGCACGATGTCGCAGTGGCCGGCGTGCTGCGCCGTCTCCGCCACGACGCGGACGAGCAGGTGCCCGAACGTCGTCTGCCGCCGGTGCTCCGGCCACCACGGCACCGACGCGGGCGCGTCCAGCGGCAGCTGCGCGATCGACTCGTCGCTGTGCCGCCAGGCGAGGCGGTAGAGATCGAGCAGGTACTCGCGGCTCTCATCGGGCTTGGCCCACATGTCGCCGTTCTCCCAGACGGACTTGTCCTCGACCCACGGCAGCTTGACGGGCGAGGGACGGCCGGGGCACTCGCCGAGGTAGCCGAGCTCGATGCCGATCAGGTGCTTCACCAGGCCGAGCAGGTTGGTGCCGCTGGGCACGAGCGGGCGGCGGGCGTCGTACTCGCTCAGTCCATCCAAAGAGGACACGATGGAGTCACGTGAGGCCTGGAGGTAGTGGCGCAGGTCGTCGGAGGTCATGTCGCGACAGTAGCCACCGGGTCCGACAGTTTCTGGAAGCCTCGATCCCGTGCAGAAACTGATCGTCGCCGCCGGGTGGCTCGCGAGACAGATGGCCGACGGCGCCGGCTTCGACAAGGCCAACGCCCCGCGCGCACCCCGGTTCGTCTGCTGACGTTTGCCGGTCCGGCTCGTCGGAAACCACCAAGGCATGACCCAACACGAGCAGTTCACGACGCCGGAGGGCGGTGGCGAGCTCGTCGACGACGAGCCGGACGCGGTCGCGGTTGCCGCGGGCGAAGGCGACTACGTCTCCGCGACCGAGGAGACCGCCATGCACATCGAAGAGACCGAGGAGGGCGGCGGCAGAGTCGACCGGCCCGACGACGGTTACGTGGGCTGACCTGCGCAAACACAACGCCGAATTCTCGCCGCACGATCGTTCGTTCTTTAGGACAGAAGCTGACCGCAAGTGGTCATAGTGTTCTTCTTGTCGGGACAAACGAACGAAGGACAAGAACCATGACCAGCACCGAGATCCTCACCGGCGAGCGCGCGGACCTCCTCGAGACCCTGCGGCAGCACCGGTGGTTCCTGACGTTCACCGCGCAGGGCCTCACCGACGAGCAGGCCGCGTCCAGCCCGACGGTCAGCGCCCTGTCGATCGGCGGTCTGATCAAGCACGTCACGTCGGTCGAGGAGAACTGGGTCAGGTTCATCGAGTACGGCACCGAGGCCATCGCGTCCGACCCGGAGTCGACGGACCACGAGGACCACGCGGCCAACTTCCGGATGGAGCCGGGCGAGACGCTGGCGAGCCTCCTCGAGCGGTACAACGAGGTCGCGGCCTACACCGACAAGCTGGTCGAGACGGTCGACCTGGACCTGTCGCACCCGCTGCCGTCCGCCCCGTGGTTCCCCGAGGGCAAGACGTGGTCGGCGCGGCGCGTGCTGGTGCACATCGTCGCCGAGACCTCGCAGCACGCGGGCCACGCCGACATCATCCGCGAGACGATCGACGGCCAGAAGACGATGGGCTGAGGCCCTCAGGGCCGCGGCGGCGAGAAGGTCGAGAGGAACTGGTCCCGGAAGTCGCTCATCCGCGACACCGGGGCCGACCCTCCCGGCCTGATGCCGTCGTCCCACTTCCAGCCCTCGACCCGGGAGAGCACGGCGGGGTCCTTGGCGACGATGGTGATCGGCACGTCCCGCGAGGCTCCCTCGCCGGTCACCATCTGCGCCGGCTGGTGGTCGCCCAGGAAGACGAACACCAGGTTCTCGTCGCCGTACCGCTCGACGTAGGAGATCACCGACTCCAGCGAGTACGAGATCGAGTGGCCGTAGTCGGCGCGCACGGCCGCCGGGTCGCGGCCGAAGATGGACTCCGGCGGGTCGTTCGAGGCGGGCATCGTGCGGTAGATCGAGCCGTCGCCCAGCGCCGACCAGTCGACGAAGTCCGGCGTCGGCGACCACGGCGCGTGCGAGGACACCATGGGGATCGCCGCCATCACCGGCTTGTGCTCCCCGGTGCGTTCTGCGCGTTGGAACGACTCCAAGGTGAACTGGTCGGGCGTCGTCGCGTAGCCGAACCGCGGCCCGGTGTACCCGAGGTCCTGCGCCGCGTAGATCTCGTTGTAGTGGAAGAAGTTTCCTTCGGGCCACGCCTGGGTGATGCCGGGGACCACGCCCACCGAACGCCACGACGCCTCGCGGAACGCCCGCGGCAGCGTCAGCCGGTCGCTCGCCACGAGGTTGCGGTAGCGCTGCTGGTTGTCGATCCACAACCCGGACAGCAGCGTCGCCTGCGCCATCCAGCTGCCGCCACCGGCCGTCGGCGAGGTCAGGAACGCCGAACGGGCGCTGTACCCGGCCGCCTTCAACCGGTCGTTGCCCTGCGCCAGCTTCGCGGCCACGTCGGGCAGGTCGAGCGCCGACTTGCCGTAGCTCTCGACGAACGTGAAGACGACGTCCTTGCCCTGCAAGGAGGACAGCAGCCCCGGATGCCCGCGGTAGGCGTCGACGGACGCCTCGGCCGCGAACGCCTCCTGGTCCTGCAGCCCGGCCTGAAAGCGCCGTGCGTGATCCACCAGCGACGTCGCGGCGGCGTCCGAGTACACCGGAACCCCTGGGACAGCAAGCGAGACACACGCCACGGCCGTCAACGCCACGGCACGGATCGCGACCGGACGCCGCCCGGCTGCGGCAGAGCTGAGCCGGAGCACGGAGAACGAGGCCAGCACCACGATCCCGACGACCATCGCCGCGGCAGCCAGCACGGCCAGTACGGAGGCGACGCGGCCGAACGTCACGTCGACGAAGTCGACGGCGGGCACCAGCAACGGCCAGTCCAGCACGAGGTCGAACGGCCGGTACAGCACCATGTCGAAGCCGATGTCCATGATCTTGACGACCGTGAACAACCCCAGCGCGACACCACCGGCGATCGCCAGCGGCTTGCGGAACCGGTCCGGCACCAGCACCAGCGCCATGACGCCGATGAGACCTTCGAGCGGCACCCGCAGGAACGCCTCGAACGTGAACTTCTCCAGGTCGCTCGGTGCGATGAGCACGAACAACACGAACAGCCCTGCCAAGACCGTGGCCGTCCGACGCAGCAACATCCTCACCGAGAATCCCCTTTCCTGACCTATGAGGGAAACGCACCACGACCCGCGACCGGTTCAACTGCACTACCATCTCGGCTGTGACCCGCCCGCACGTTCTGCTGAGCGTCGCCGTCAGCCTCGACGGCCACATCGACGATCGCGGCACCGAGAGGTTTCCGCTTTCCAACGCCGAGGACTTCGATCACGTCGACCGGATGCGCGCGGAGTCGGACGCGATTCTGGCCGGGGCCGAGACGCTGCGGCGCGACAACGCACGACTGCTCGTCTACAGCGACGAGCGGCGCGCGCAGAGAATAGCGGACGGCAAACCGGAGTTCCCACTGCGGGTCACCGTGACGAGAAGCGGACAACTGGATCCTGAGCTGCTGTTTTGGCACTGCGGCGGCGAACGGCTGGTCTACACGGCGACAACGCCGACCACGGTCGACCACCTCGCCGAAACCAGAAGGTTCAGCTCATTCTCAGAAATTCTGGACGATCTGGGCGCACGCGGCGTGAGAAAGCTCATGGTCGAAGGCGGCACGAGCATTCACACGGCGTTCCTCAAAGCGGGACTCGCCGACGAGATCCGGATCGCGGTCGCGCCGATGCTGATCGGACAGGCGACGGCCCCGCGTTTCGTGAATCCCGCTGAATTCCCCGGCGGACCGGCGCGCCGATTCCACCTGGAGGACGTCACGAAAGTCGGGGACGTCGCCGTGCTGCGCTACTTCCCGAAAGTCAGCTCTTCACCAGCTTGAGCGGGCGGAGGATCTGCTCGCGGCGGTAGACCGCGATCACCAGCGCCCACACCATGAAGATGATCGGCATCGTGGCGGCCTTGAAGCCGCCGTTCGTCACCAGGAACAGCTCGGTGAGGGCCGCACCTCCCATGATCCCTGCCAGCGCCAGCGCCGCGAGGCCGCAGATGCGCGGGATCAGCAGGCCGATCGCGGTGGCGATCTCCAGCACGCCGGTGAAGTAGCGGAACCACTGGCCGAAGCCGATGTCGTCGAACTTGGCGACGAACTGGTCGGTGAACAACGCGTAGCCGTTCATCACGAACTGCCACGCGAGCACGATCTGCAGGATCCAGACGACGATGTTGCCGATCTTCGCCGCGGTCGAGGTCTGCTCAGACATGCCCGGATCCTCCCACCGGAACTCCTGCGTTGCGCCAGAGCCAGAGGACATCGCGACCGAACGACCACACGAGCGATGCCAGCGCGAGACCGACGAGAACCCCGGCGAACGGGATAACGCCGGAGGCCGCCACGACCAGGAAGATGCCCTGCACCGCGGCCACGACCTTGCGCGCGTAGCTCGGCGGCAGCGACGCGTTCATCCAACGGAAGCGCCACGACGCGGCCACGAACACGTACCGCATGAGCCCGATCGCGAGCACCCACGGTCCCATCTGCACGGCCACGTACGCGCTCAGCACCAGGATCAGGAACGCGTCCACCTCCATGTCGAACCGCGCACCCAGCGCGGTCGACGTGCCGGTGCGGCGAGCGACCTGACCGTCCACCCAGTCGAGTGAGAGTGCGACCGCCGCGAGCGTCACGACCAGCGCGACCGGCACGTCCTGGCCCGCGCGGTCCGCGACCAGCGCGGTCACGGCGCCGACCATCAGGCCACGGGCCAGAGTGACCCGGTCAGCGGGCCCCAAGGAGGCCGTGCGGTGCCGCTGCATGCCGTAGCCGAGGAACGCCCAGGTGGCGAACCCGTAGGCCAGACCGGCGGCCCAGCCCAGCGGGCCGAGGCCGGCGGTGGCACCGACCACGCCCAGCAGGAGTACCTGGGCGGCCGCCCAGACGGCAGGCTCGCGTACGACAGCGGACGCCCTGGTGTGCTGAAGTGTGATCATCAGGTGCTCCTGGTGAACTTCGTGCGGCGGAGGTGTTGTGAGTGACACGTACGGCGAGTGCCTTTTGGCTCAATGAATCCGGAGAAGGAGAGGTTCGGCAGGTCACGCTGGCCGGGCCGGGACCGGGTGAGGTCGAGGTGCGCACGCTGTTCTCCGGGGTCAGCCGCGGCACGGAGACCCTCGTCTTCCGCGGTGGCGTGCCGGAGAACCAGTACGCGGTGATGAGGGCTCCTTTCCAGGAGGGCGAGTTCCCGTGGCCGGTGAAGTACGGGTACCTCAACGTCGGCGTCGTTGAACACGGACCCGAACGACTGCGCGGGCGCACGGTGTTCTGCCTCTATCCACATCAGACTCGTTACGTGGTCCCGGAAACCGCGGTCACCCTCGTCCCGGACACCGTTCCGGCAGCTCGGGCGGTGCTCGCGGGCACCGTCGAGACGGCTGTGAACGCGGTGTGGGACGCGCGTCCGCTGATCGGCGACCGGATCGCGGTGGTCGGCGGCGGCATGGTCGGGTCGAGCATCGCGGCCGTGCTGGCGACGTTCCCCGGCGCGCGCGTCCAGCTCGTGGACGCGGATCCCGCCCGTGCGGCCGTCGCTGACCAGCTCGGCATCGGTTTCGCCTTGCCGGGCAACGCTCTCGACGGCTGCGATCTCGTCTTCCACGCCAGCGCGACGGAACCCGGCCTCACCACCGCGCTGAACCTGCTCGCCCCGGAAGGCCGGGTCGTCGAGCTGAGCTGGTACGGCGACCGGAAGATCGCGGTGCCGCTGGGCGAGTTCTTCCACTCGCGACGGTTGACGATCCGCAGCAGCCAGGTCGGCACGGTCGGCCGCCCTGACCGCACCTACGCCGAACGCATGGCGCTCGCCCTCGACCTGCTCGCCGACGACCGGTTCGACGCGCTCATCACAGGAGACAGCAGGTTCGAGGAACTGCCCGACGTGATGCCGAAGCTGGCCGACGGCGAGATTCCCGCGCTTTGCCACCGCATTGACTACAGCCACATTAACTACGGTGGTTCCCATGTTTCCGAGTGACACCACCACAGACGTCCGCGACCAGCGCGTGGCCGTGCTCCCGGTCGGCAGCACCGAGCAGCACGGCCCGCACCTGCCGCTGGCCACCGACTCGGTGATCGCGTGGACGATCGCGTCGGAGATCGCCGCGAAGTACCCGGTCCGGCTGCTGCCGCCGATCCAGTTCTCGTGCTCGCAGGAACACGCCGGCTGGCCGGGCACCGTCAGCATCTCCGCGCGCACGCTGGTCTCAGTGATCACGGACATCGCGGACTCTTTGCGGCACAACGGTGTCACGGGTCTCGTGCTGGTGAACGGGCACGGCGGCAACTACGTGCTGTCGAACATCGTGCAGGAGGGCGAGGGTCTGGCGCTCTTCCCCGGCCGGGACGACTGGGCGTTCGCGCGGGAGAAGGCGGGCATCGAGACCTCGGCGTACAGCGACATGCACGCGGGTGAGCTGGAGACCTCGATCCTCCTGCACGCTCACCCCGATCTGATCCGGCCCGGCTACGAGACTGCTGACCACCTGGCGGAGGACAGGCGGCACCTGCTCACCCTGGGTCTGGCGCCGTACACGGAGTCCGGCGTCATCGGGCGTCCTTCACTCGCGTCAGCGCGCAAGGGCGAGCTCCTGCTCGCGGGGCTGGCCGAGTCGTTCCGCCACTACCTCGGCCTTTTCGACCTTGGTACGGCGTGACAGGAACAGCACGACCGCGCCGGGCAGAGCCGCGATCAGCGCCAGCACGCCGTAGACGATGCCCGTGGTGAAGCCGTGCTGCGCGCCGAGGCCGGCGGCGCCGAAGGCCACCGCGAGGAACGCCTCGCGCGGCCCGAACCCGCCGATGTTGACCGGGATCGCCATGATCAGCAGCGCCAGCACCACGACCGGCGCGAGCTGCGTGATGGTGGCGTCCGACCCGGCGGCGCGGGCGGCGACCACGAACATCGCCACGTAGCCGGCGACCGTGGCGGCCGACAGCCCGATGACCGCGGGCCAGGTCTTGAACGACAGCAGCCGGATACCGTCCGCCAGCGTGTTGACCAGCACTTTCCGCACCGGCCTGATGCGCCAGCCGACCACGACGAGTGCGGCGAGACCAGCGAGGACGAGCGCGGCGGTCGTGCCGTCCGGTGCGAGGCCGAGGCCGGGCGCGGGGTGCGTGAGCAGCACCGCGAGCCCGATCCCGATGAGCACCATCTGGCCGGCGAAGCGCTCGAAGAACACGGCGCGCACGCCACGTCCGACATCGCCGGACTCACGGCCGTGGTTGACCGCGCGGTGCACGTCGCCGAGCACGCCCGCAGGCAGCACGGCGTTGACGAGCAGCGCGCGGTAGTAGTCGCTGACCGCGGTGCGCATGGACAGCGACAGGCCGAGGCGGCGCGCGATGAGCACCCAGCGACCGGCGCTGAGCAACGTCGTCGCGAACCCGATCGCCAGCGCGGCGGCGACGGAGAACGCGTCGATCGCGCGCAGTCCGTCCACGAACGCCCCGGTGCCCAGGCGCAAGCCCACCGCCACCAGGATCGCCACCGCCAACACCAGGCGAAGCCACGGCCAGAACTTCTTCATCAGACAGCCCTCGGTATCGCTAGCAGGTCGACGTGGTGGACCACCGCGGAAGCCTCTGACCTGCGGCGCAGGTACTCCGGTGCCTCTGCGGCGAGTGCGGGTTCCTGCTCGACCGCCGCACCGACCCAGCCCTTCAGCCACTCCCTCTGCAGGGCGTCGGCGTTCAGGCGCCAGGGGCTCTGTGCCGTCCGAACCGAAGCGCCGAGCGCTGCGAATGCCTCTTCGGCAGCGGCCGGAGCGTCCGGTCCGAGCAGGCGGCGCCCGTCCACGCCGCGGCGCTGGTGAGCGTTGAACGCGTCCTGGAAAGCGGCGTCGAGCGGCTCGGCCGGGTCGAAGTCGATCCGGCCTGCCACCGAGAGCGTGAACAGTGCGGGCACATGTGCTTCTACGCATGCAACCGCCAGAGCGTTCATCTCGTCAGCAGTGAGCAAGTCGAGCAACGCGGAGCATGTGACCAGGTCGGCGCCCGCGAGGTCGGTGGCGGTGAGCGCGGTGAGGTCGCCCTCACGCGTCTCGGCGGTGACGTTCTCGATGGCGCTCATGCCGGCCTCCGCCAGCGCGAGCAGCCGGGGGTCGCGGTCGTGCAGCACCCAGTGCTGTACGCCGCCGAGCCTCCCGGCGAGCCATCGTCCCATCGATCCCGTGCCACAACCCAGGTCACGGATCGTCAGTGGGTTTCGGTTCACCAGAGTTGCGCGGACCACGTCGACGAGCTCGGTCGAGCGTGCCTCGGCGTCCGCTTTCTCCCGCAGTGCCAGCCATTCCGGCGAGAAGGTCATGGCCGCAGACTAGCCAGCACCCTCCGCAGGTCCTCTGTGGATTCGTCCCAAGTAGACAAACTTGCTCGCCGGGTCAGCGCTTTCGCCCGCAGCTCCCGGCGGAATTCTGGATCATGGAACCACTGTGTTAGTGCAGCTTCCAATGCATCTTGATCGCCCGCGGGGAGCAGCAGGCCGCCGTCGCCGAGGGCGTCCGGTACGGCGCTCGCGATCACCGGCAGACCTCTCGCGAGCGCCTCGGTGACGACCATGCCCCAGGTCTCGGCACGCGACGCCAGCACGAAGAGGTCCGACTTGGCATACGCGCTGGTCAGAGCCTCGCCGGTGAGCGGTCCGGGAAAGCTGACGCGATCGTCGTGCGGGAGCGTCTCGAGGAACGGCCGGTGCGGCCCCACGCAGACGAGCCGGAACTCGTGGTCGATCTTCTGCAGGGCCCTGACCAGCAGGTCGTGGCCTTTGCGAGGTGTGATCGAGGCAACGCAGAGGAGTTGGCTGACGCCGTCCGCGCCCCGTGCGACCGGGGCCGGGTCGGTGCCGGGAACGACGACGTGGACGGTGCCGAGCCCGTGCCTGGCCCTGAGGTTGTGCGCGGCCGTCGGGCTGGTCGCGATGACCGCGCTCGCGGCCCTCAGGACCTGCCGTTCCTTCTCGTCGAGCAGCGCGGCCGTCGCGGGATCGAGCCCGGTCTCGTCGGCCAGCGGCAGGTGCACGAGCACGGCGAGCTTCAGCCGTCGCGCGTGCGGCACGACCACTTCCGGCAGACCGCAGCCGACCAGGCCGTCGACGAGGACGACGTCCCCGTCGGGAATGCCCGCAAGCGTTTGCTCCAACGCCGTGGTGTCGTGCGGTCGCGGCCAGTCACCAGCGACGGTCAGGCGGTTCAGCCCTGCTCCGACCCGGAGGTCGTAGACGTTGCCGCCGCTGGGACTGGCCGGATCGTCGACGTCAGCCGGCAGTACGAAGTGCACGTTCGTAGCTCGCCCACGCCACGTGCGACTCGTGGAGTGTGACGGCGATCGCATCGATGCCGTGAGCACCCTCACCGAGAGCGCCCTCCGAGATCTTCTCCGCGAGCTGGTCCGCGATGTGCTTTGCGAGCCACTCCGTGGACGTGTTGATGCCCGCGAACTGCGGTTCCTCGTCCAGGTTGCGGTAGTTGAACGCGGCCAGGACCTTGTTCAGCTCCTGGGTCGCGAGTCCGATGTCGACAACGATGTTGTCGGAATCGAGTTCGGCACGTTTGAACGTTGCGTCCACCAGGAACGTTGCTCCATGCAGACGTTGTGCCGGACCGAAGACCTCGCCGCGGAAACTGTGGGCGATCATCACGTGATCGCGGACGGTGATGCTGAACAGGGTGACCTCCGCTGTGCGGTCGGGTTACGGTGCGACCTCGCACCCGAGCGTAGTTGACGTTCGGAAGGCGCCAGGTGGACGAGGGGACCCTAGATGTTCGAACAGGCCTTCAACGACGAGGACGTGGCGGAGTCCGACCTGGTGACCCGCCGTGGCACGTTCCGCGCGGTCGCTTTCCGTGCGGACGGTCACGAGCACATGGCCCTCGTCTACGGCAAGACGAAGCTGCGCGAGAACGTGCTGGTGCGCATCCACTCCGAGTGCATGACCGGTGACATCTTCGGCGCCATGCGGTGCGAGTGCGGCGAACAGCTCGACGCCGCGCTGAGCACCATCGTGCGCGAGGGCAGCGGCATCCTCGTCTACCTGCGTGGCCACGAGGGCCGCGGAATCGGTTTGGTGGCGAAGGTCCGCACCCACGTCCTGCAAGACGCCGGCCTCGACACCCTGGACTCGGCGACGTCGCTCGGCCTGCCTGTGGACATTCGCGACTACACGCCCGCGGCCAGAGTGCTCCGGCACCTCCGCGTCCAGTCCGTGCGTCTCATGTCCAACAACCCGGACAAGATCGCGGCACTGGAGGAGAACGGGATCCCCGTGACCTCGCGGGTGCCGTTGCTGATGGCGCCGAACACGCACAACATCGCGTACCTGACGGCGAAGCGTGACCGGCTCGGGCACGACCTCCCGCAGGTCGAGGAGTTCTCGCAGCTCCCGCACGCGCGCTGACCATTGCTTTCCCAGCATGTGGCGCTCAGAATGTCCCGATGCTGGCGCTGCGTGCTGGGCGTGCGTTCGACGGTGAGCACTCGCTCGCCGGGCCGGTCACGGTCCTGATCGAGAACGGCACGATCAAAGCGGTCGAGCAGGGCCATCCGGACGTTCCCGGTGCCGAGGTCGTCGATCTCGGCACCGCCACCGTCCTACCCGGACTGATCGACACCCACGTCCACCTGTGCGCGGACAGCGAGAACGGAGCGCTCGACCGCCTCCCGGACTTCTCGCCGGAACACCTCGACGCGGTGATCGAGGACAGCCTCGACCGCCACCTGAGGGCCGGTGTGACCACGGTCCGCGACCTGGGCGACCGGCAGTGGGCCGTGGTCGAGCAGCGCTCGAAGCACCGTCAGCGCGTTCTCGCCTCCGGCCCGCCCATCACCTGCCCGCGGGGCCACTGCTGGCAGATGGGCGGCGAGGCGGCCGGCGAGGACGAGCTCCGCCGTGCCGTGCGGGAGAGGGCCGAGCGCAAGGTCGACGTCGTCAAGATCATGGCCAGCGGCGGGTTCGCGACGCCGGGCACCGCCGTCGGCGACTGCCAGTTCACGGAGCAGGAGCTCCGGGTCGTGGTCGAGGAGGCGCACGCTCACGGCCTGCCGGTGACCGCCCACGCCCACAGCCTGACCGCGGCGCAGCGGGCCGTGGCCGCGGGGGTGGACGGCATCGAACACCTCTCCTGCCTCACCGATCGAGGCATGCACGTCCCGGACGACCTGCTGGACGCCTTGGCGGAGGCGGACATCGCGGTCTGTCACACGCTCGGTGTCACACAGGAGCCACCGCCCTTCATGAAGGAGGCGTGGGACAAGATCGGCATGAGCTACGCCACCAAGGTCAGCATGGCGGGCCTGATGTACGACCACGGCGTGAAGACCGTCGCGGGTACGGATGGCGGCATCGCTGCCGGGAAACCGCACGGAGCAATCGCCTACTCGGTCGTCGACCTGGTCAAGGGCGGCGTGCCGAACAGGGGTGCGCTGGCGAGTGCCACCAGTCAGGCCGCGAAGGTCTGCGGTGTCACCAAGGGAGTGCTGAAGCCCGGCTGGGACGCGGACATCATCGCCGTGCGCGGAAATCCCATGCGGGACATCACGGCGCTGCACGACGTCACCACCGTGATCATCGGTGGTCAGATCGTGACGACGACCTTGCCTGCCGACCGTCGCGTGTAGACGTACGAGATCGCGTCGACCGCTTCGGACAACGGAAAAGTCCGGTCCACCGCGGGTTTGACGGCGCCGCCCTCGATCATCACGCGCAGCTCGTCGTAGTCCGCGCCGCGCTCCCGGGACATCAGCGTGACGAGTTTCTGCGACACGAACGGGTTCAGCGCCATGGCCCGCAGCGCGCGGTCGAACCCGCCCAGCAGCGGCTCCGTGGTCTCGGAACCCACCAGCACCAGCGTTCCGGCCGGGGTCAATGCCTTGCGCAGCCGTGACAACGACCTGTGCCCACCGCAGTCGAGGATGAGGTCGTACGTGCCGGTGAAATCAGCGACCGTGTAGTCCACGACCTCGTGCGCACCCAACTCACGCACCAGTTCCACCTTGGGCGTGCTGCACACCCCGGTCACGTGCGCACCGAGTGCCCGTGCGATCTGCACCCCGTACGAGCCGACGCCGCCACCGGCGCCGAGCACCAGAACCCGTTGCCCCGGGTGAACGCCGCGCAACGCCTGCAACGCCGTCCCGCCCGAGATCGGCACCGCGGCCGCCTCCGTGAACGACAACACCTCCGGCTTGCGCGCCAGCTTCGAGACCGGCGCGACGGCGTACTCGGCGAACGACCCCGAGCACACGCCGAACACCTCGTCACCGACCGCGAACCCGGTCACGCCCGGCCCGATCTCCCGCACCACACCGGACACGTCCATGCCCGGCACCGTCGACTTCGGCCCGCGGAAGCCGAACCCTATGACCCGCAACAGGTACGGCCTCCCGCTCAGCAGGTGCCAGGTGCCCATGTCTACCCCCGCAGCCCGCACCTCCAGCAGAACCTCATCCTGCCCGGGCACAGGCACATCCAGGTCACCGAGCACCGCCGATCCGTATCTTCGTTGCACCACGGCCTTCACGTCGTCTCCTCCTCCGGGTACTGGAACACCTCTTCGAGCGACACCTTGAACACGCGCGCGATCCGGAACGCGACCTCCAGCGAGGGCGAGTACTTGCCCTGCTCGATGGCGATCAACGTCTGCCGCGTCACGCCGACAGCGGAAGCGAGATCGGCCTGCTTCATCTCACCGTGCGCGAACCGCAGCGCACGGATGGAGTTCGTCACCTTTGTCGGCTTCACTGCAGACCTCGCCGGTAGGCCACGATCTTCGTCACCGAGCCGAGCACCGCGGACAGCACAAAGCACAGGTAAAGGACGTTCGCGATCCAGAAGTGCGCCACCTCCGCCATCGCCAGCACCATCGCCGACACGCCGCCGATCACGACGAACGACTGGCCGACGTACTCGCCGAACCTGCCGATCTCGCGGTCGCGCTCGTCGACCTGCAGGCCTTCCTCACGCGACGCGATGCCGGCCCAGATCCCGGACAGGATGCCCGCGACGATCCCGATCCCGATCGTCCACAGCGCCGTGCTGGCGTACGGCACCTCTGCCAACGGCCGTCCGGCCGCACGACCCAGGATGACCAGCACGTACACGGCGTAGCCGACCACGGCGATGATCGCCATGGACCACGCGCGTTTCTCTTCGAACGCCACGGTCCCACTCCTGATGTCAAAGAAACCTGACATCGCCCAAGGTAAAGCGAACCGGACACCAAGTCAAATATCTTTTACTTGATCACGCGTCCGTATGGCGGTCGACTACCGCCGATCAGCCCCATAGCGTGCGGCACATGCTCCGTCCGATCCTTGTTGCGTGCGCGCTTGCCCTCACCGCGTGCGGTCAGGCGGTGACGGCGGAACCACCAGCCGCCGCACGTACGCAACACACGCCGGCGGCGGCGCCTCTGGTCGCAACGCCCCAGGTCTGCCCGATGCCCGACAGCGGCCTCGAATGCGAGTTCCAGCGGCGCGTCCAGGACGCGAAGAACTACGCCGAGACCAGGCCGGGCACCGTCGGCATCGTGCTGCGCGACCGCAAGACCGGGGCGATGTGGCGCAACGACCACGCGGACGAGCTGACGTGGACCGCGTCGACGATCAAGCTCGCCATGGTGGTGAACCTGCTGGAGCGCAACCGATCGGGCAGGATCAAGCTGACCGGCGACGACCGTCGGCTGATGAACGCGATGCTGCACAGTTCCGACGACGACGCCGCGGACACGTTGTGGAAGCGGTACACCGGCTCGACGTTCAACGCGGCGTTCCCCAAGTACGGAATGACCGGTTTGGTGGCACAAAGGGGCTATTCGGCCACTTTCCCCTACTGGGGCTACGAGAAGTGCACGGCGAACGACCTCGACCGGTTGATCAACTACGTGCTCGACACCGTTCCAGCCGAGGACCGCGCCTACATCGTCGGGCAGATGCGCCAGGTCGGTCCCGAACAGCAGTGGGGTGTGTGGGGTCCCGGATCCGGCACGAAGAACGGCTGGTCGCAGGAGGACAGCGGCTGGGTGATGAACTCCGTCGGGTTCGTCGGGCCGGACGAGCGCTACACGCTCGCGATCATGAACAACCTCAAGGGCGAGGGCGGTTACGACGAGGGCCGCGAGACCGCCACGGAGATCGCCCGCATCCTGTTCCGCTGATCCACTCAGGACATCGGCTCGAAGTGGAACGAGCGGATGAAGCAGTCGCGTGGCTGGTTCACCGCGAACAACACGCAATCGGCCACGGACTGCGCGGTCAGCACGCCGTCACGGGGCGCGTTGTCGTCGTTGTCGAAGTCGGGCGGGTACAACGAGATCATCCGGATCCCCTCAGGCCGCAGCCGTTGCGACATGATCTCCGCGTACCGGCCCTGCCCCGCCTTGGCCGCGTGGAACGCCGCGTGCGCGATGTGCGCCGGATCACTGCGGGACTCGGCCTCCAGCGACACGACCGTCACGACGTCCGCACGTTCGGACCGACGCAGCAACGGCAGGAAGCTTTCGGTCATCAGAACCGTTCCGGCCGTACCGGACAAGATGGTCCGCACGATCGCGTCATCGTCCGCCTGGGACTCCGCGAGGAACGCCGCACCGTTGTTGACCAGCACGTCGACGTGGCCGAGCAGCTCCCCCACCTGCTCGGCGCAACGCCGGACCGACGCCGGATCCGTGAGGTCGCAGTGCACCGCGTGCGCGTCCCGCAGCTCGGCGCAGGTGCGTTGCGCGGCAGCGAGATCCCGGGCCGTGACCACCACCGTGGCGCCCTGGGCGGCGAACCGCCGCGCGATCGTGCGCCCGAAACCCCTGCCACCGCCGGTGATCACCACGTTCACGCCGCACATGTTGCAACCTCCATCGCGCTGGAGGTCAAGTTGCCGGCGTCTGGTGGTGATCTTCTCCGCACCACTCGGCGCAGGCCACGTCGCCCGGCAGCGCCTCTGCCGGGCCGGCGAGTCGCTGGTCTGGGCGATGTACCGGCAGACCTTCTACTACGCCGTCGACGGCCTCGACCAGCTCGGTGCGCCGGGCCGTTCGTCGTTCACGCGCGGGCTTTCGGCGATGGGCCGGGGTGTGGGTGACCTCGCGCTGACGTTCGTCGGTGGCGGCGGGGATTCGGGCGACGACAACGCCCCTGCCGCTGATCACCTGGTGTTCGGCCCCTCTGGCGAGTCGCTCGCGGTTCGTGCCGTGTCGCGGTTCGGGCCCGGCGGGCACCTGAACCGGTTGTGGGCGTTGACGTCCGAGCGGCTGGTCGTCGCGGAGCGGGTCGCGGCTGCCTAGGCTTCTCCGGAACCGGCTCCGAAGTCCTTCCTGGGCAAGGCGATCGGGTTCGGCAAGGAGGTCGGCAAGATCCTGACGGACAACCGCCGCAAGTTCGGCGAGCACGTCGAGGGTGAACCGGTCGCCGTGCCGGACCACCGGGTGGTCGCGGAGATTCCGCGCGCGCAGATCGCCGACGTGCATTCCGGCAGTCGCTGCGCGTGGTCCTGGTCGACGGGTCGGGGTTCGAGTTCCTTCTCGATCCCCCCGGCCGCGACCGCGGACGAGGTCGTGACGAAGGAACTGACGAAGTTCTGGCTGCGGCGCGGTGAGAACCTCGTGCTCGGCCTGCCGCCGATCGTCGGCTACGTGGGCGGCGTGGTCGGCGGGTCGTTGCAGGTGCCGTGGACCGCTGTCGGCGCGATGCCTCTGCTGGAACTGGACAGGCCGCGGTGGCCGCTGCCCGCTCCGCCGTCACCGCCCGACTGGATCGACGACCCGACGCTGGGCTACTGGGTGGAGGCACCCACCACGTCGAGCTCCGCCGTGCGGCTGGCCGACCACTTCGCGTTCAGCCTGGGCAACGCCCGGCTGGTGGCGAGCGACCAGCGCGTGGCCGTCGTGTATCCGACGCATCTGTTCGAGGCCAAGCCTTCCAGCGTCTTCACGACGTTCGCCGAGATCCCGCGCAGCGCGGTGCGGTCGCTGGAAACCGTGCGGGTCGGCCACAGCCTGCCCGCGCGGCAGGTGGTCAGGCTGACGTTCGCCGACGGCTCACGCCTGGACCTGCGTCAGTCCTGAATGGACTTTTCTGATCAGCTGGCGAAGGCCGACGGCGGGAACACCAAGCCGGGGTCAACGTGGGCGTCGACCGCGGCGATCACGGGCTCGATGCCCGCGAAGAGGTCCGAGTCCACCGGCACGAGGCAGCCGGACCGGCCGAACACCGTGCGGGAACCGTTCTGCGCCAGCACACCCACGACGTCGGCGAACCGGACGAAGTGCCGATCGCCGCCGTCGATCAACGCCACCCCGTCGGCGGTAAGGTGGAGCCGCGCCCCGCGTGCGGCCGCGCTCATCGCACGAGCGAGCAGAGACGGCTTGAACACCCTGCCCTGCGGCTGCCATTCCGGCGTGGCGCAACCGCCGAGAGGGACCGGCTTTCCGTCCAGATCGGAGAGTTCGAGCCGCACCTCGCTCGGGACGACGATCAACGCGGTGCGCAGTGACTCGGCCAACGCGGCGGCGACGTGCGCCGGAGTTGCCGCGGCGATCGCCTCCAGCCACTCGGCGGGTGACCGGTAGGGCTCGCCGAGCAACACCGAGCGGGCGAACTCGTCGAGGTCCCCGTCGACGAATCGCGGGTCCTCGACCATCTCGCGGAAGCCGGCGAGCTCGTGATCGAGCTCCTCCTGGGTCGGCCCGGACGTCGCGAGCTCCCGCGCGGTGTTCCAGAGGATCGACGCGACCTCGGCCTCCTGGCCCTCGCGGGCGTCCACCCAGACGAACCGGTCCGTTGTGGACGGATCGGCGTTGGCACGGTCGCCGTCGATGCCGTAGCTCAGCCCCTTCTCCTTGCGGGCCACCTCGGTGAGCCGGTGGGAGAGCACCTGCAGTCCGAGCGCGTCCACCGGCGAGACCGACGGTCCCCGCAACGACATGCCGATGCACGGCACCTCCTCCGCGAGCCACTGCGGGCCATCGGTGAGGAGAGACGGCGTCGGCTCGTGCACCATCCGCGGACCGTCCGGAAGCGGCAGGCGCAGCCCCTCCGGTGGCGGCCCGGTCAGGGTCAGCACGGCGTTTCCCCTGGTGAAGAACTTCGCGGCGTGCGTGGTCACGGCTTCGGCAGGCAGCTGGTCGTAGCCGGGGCCGTCCCACGGCGCGAGACCCGGTCCTGCGATCCCGTACCGGCGCGCCAGCAGCACGCCCGCGGTCGGGTGGCACACGGCGGAGCCTTCCGCCGTGAGCACACCGGCTTCCTTCTCGATGCGCGACAGCGGCAGATCGCTCAGCGCCTCGCACACCGCGGCGATGAAGTCCACGAGCTGGGCCGGCCTGCCCGTGGCGAAGAACCGCGTCACCTCGATGCCCACGGTCGCGTTGTGCTCGTGGTGCAGGCGAGGCAACGTGCTCATCGCCAGGTGCTCGATCAGGTGCGTGACACCGAGCGTGCGGAACGACTCGTCCCGCACCCCGCACCCGAACGTCAGGGTGGCGATCATCGGCGCCGGCCCCTGTTCCCAGTACACGTCGACGCCGTCGATCACGGTGTGCTGCCTGGTCATCGTCTTCCCCCTGTCACGCGCGGAAAGGTAGCACCCGTCCGGTGGTCCAATCAGGACCCGGCTCGTGACTCGGGATCACGTGGCGTCCGCGATGGATTCCCACAGGCACAGCACGGTGCCCTCGCTGTCCTTGACGTACTGCGAGAAGCCGTAGTCGCCCACCCGCTCCTTGGCGTTGAGGAGCGTGCCGCCCGCTGCCGTGACCTTCGGCGCCACGTCGTCGATGCTCGGCACCTCGATGATCAGCACCGGCCCCTGCACGAACTCGGTGCGCGGCGAGATCCCGCCGTCCGCGTCCTGCGGGTCGACCGGCTCCCCATCCGTGTCGACCAGCACGTACTCGAACGGCAGCTTCTGCGCCGCCCACCCGAAAACCTCGCGGTAGAACGCCGTGGCCCGTGCGAGATCGTCGGCAGGCAGCTCGAACTTGACCCTGGTCATCGCGCGAGGTCCGGCACCTGGGCCACGAGCTCGTCCGGCGCCGACAGCCGCCACGCCTCGAACACCAGCTCCCGCAGCTCGTCGGCCTCGACGCCCTCCAGGTACACCACGACCCAGCCGAACCCGCCCGCCGTGAACTGCTCCTCGAACACGTCCGGCCGCTCGGCCACCAGCGCCTGCTGCTCCGACAACGTCTGCTTGAGGCCAACGGTCTGCGTGCGCGGCCAGAAGTAGCCGAACACCTTGCCCCGCACCCGGAACGTGTCGTACTGCTGACCGGAGGAGCGCTGCACCTCCGCCAGCGCGTCCACGATCTTGAAGAGTTGCTTGCTCGTCGCCACTGCCGACCCCCAAAGCCGAAGGCAGGCAGTATAAAACCGTCAGCGGACCGGTTGGGGATCTGCGACCGCCGTCGTTGCCGGAACACGGCTGCGCTGGGTCAGCACGACGCAGACGACAACCACGGCCGCGGTGGCCAGGGCCGGCCAGCCGACCGGTTCGCCCAGGACCACGGCCGACCACATCAGGGTGAGCACCGGTTGGGCCAGCTGGATCTGGCCGATCTTGGCGACGCCGCCCGCCGCCAGTCCCGCGTACCAGGCGAAGAAGCCCAGGAACATCGAGATCAGGGCCACGTAGGCGAAGCTGAGCCAGACGACGGGTGTGGCACGCGAGAAGTCGGCTGTGTACAAGGAGATCGGGACGGTCGCGGGCAGGGAGACGACCAGGGCCCAGCAGATGGTCTGGGCTCCGCCCAGCTCGCGGGACAGGGCGCCACCCTCTGCGTAACCCAGGCCGCACAACAAGACGGCGATGAGCAGGTAGGCGTCGGCCAGGCTCAGGGAGCCGGAGAGGCCGCCGCCGGTCGCGACGAACGCCAGCACTGCCAGCAGACCCGCGCCGCTGGCGAGCCAGAACGCCACCGGCGGGCGTTCGGCGGCGCGCACGACCGCCCAGACCGCGGTGCACATCGGCAGCACGGCGATCACCACGGCGCCGTGGGCAGAGGTTTGGGTGGTGAGAGCCAGGGACGTGAAGAGCGGGAATCCGACCACGATGCCCGCGGCGACGATCACCAGGCGTCGGAGCTGCGTTACCGTTGGGAGTGGCGCACGCGATAACGCCAGGTAGGCGATCGCCAGGACTCCGGCGACGAGGGCGCGGCCGAACGCCACGAACCACGGGTCGAGTCCGGCCACTGCCAGGCGAGCCGCCGGCAGCGAGAAGCTGAAACCCAGGACGCCCAGCGCGCCGAGTGTTACCCCCGCTGGGACGATAACGTTACTCTTGGCTCTCATGAATGAGGATAACGCAGCCGTTCGCGTTATCGAGGACCTGAGAGCTGCGGCACTTGCCGGGCGCGCGGGCGATCGGATGCCGTCGGTGCGCGATCTGATGGCTCGGCATCGGGCCTCGCCCGCGACGGTCCAGCAGGCGATTCAGCGCGTGGCGGCCGAAGGGCTGGTCGAGGTGCGGCCGGGGCGCGGCAGCTACGTCGCCCAGCGGCCCGTCACCAACCACCAGGACCTGTCGTGGCAGGCCGTCGCGCTCGGCGAGGGCAGGCCGGGCGAGGACCTCGTGGCGAACCTCCTCGCGGTGCCGAAGCCGGAAGCCATCCCGTTGTCCAGCGGCTACCTCGATCCCGACCTGCAGCCGGCGGAGGCGCTCGGTGCCGCGCTCAGCCGGGCGGCACGCAGGCCCGCCTCGTGGGGGCGCGTGCCGGTCGAGGGCAGGGAGGAGCTGCGCGCCTGGTTCGCGAAGGAGGCCGGCGGCGAGTTCAGGGCCGGCGACATGACGGTGTGCGCGGGTGCACAGGAGGCGCTCGCGACCGTGTTTCGCGGGCTCGGCGACCGCGGTGACGCCGTGCTCGTCGAGTCGCCCACCTACCTCGGCGCGATCGCGGCCGCGCGCGACGCCGGACTGAAGGTCGTGCCCGTGCCGGCGGACCAGGACGGGGTGCGGCCGGACCTGCTCCAGGCCGCGTTCGAGCGGACCGGCGCGAAGCTCTTCTACTGCCAGCCGCTGCACGCGAACCCGCACGGCGCCGTGCTGTCCGAGCAGCGGCGGCCCGAGGTCGTGCGGGTCGTCCGCGCGGCGGGCGCGTTCCTCGTCGAGGACGACTGGGCGCGCGGCCTCACCATCGACGGCACCGCGCCCCCGACACTCGCGGCGCACGACACCGACGGGCACGTCGTCTACGTCCGGTCGCTGACCAAGGTCGCCGCGCCCGGCCTGCGCGTCGCCGTGATCGGGGCACGGGGGCCCGCGGGCATCCGGTTGAAGAACACGCGGTCGAAGCAGGACCTGTACGTCGCGGGGCCGCTGCAGGATGCGGCGATCGACTTCGTGACGTCGCCGGTGTGGCGCCGGCACCTGCGCATGCTGCAGCTGTCCTTGAGGTCCAGGCGCGACGCTCTGGCTCACGCGATCCGCGAACACCTGCCCGAGTTCGAGGTCGCGCGGTCGTCCGGCGGTCTGCACCTGTGGGCGAAGCTGCCGGACGACTTCGACGATCTGGAGCTGACGGCGGCGGCCGCCGCGCGCGACGTCGTCGTGTTCCCGGGACGGCCGTGGTTCGCCGCTGAACCACGGGGCAGTTTTCTTCGTTTGACCTACGGCGGAGCACCGGAGCACGTGCTCGCCGAGGGCGTGCGGCGGCTGGCCGGCGCCGTGGCCGCCGCGCGGCGCTGACCGGTTCACGTGAATGGCATCATTCAGTAACTTGACTCGCTCAAGAAAAGGCGGCATGGTGGTCCCGTGCCCACGGCTTCCGACTTCGAGCGCCTGTTGCGTGGAGCGTCACTGCGGGTGACGGCTCCGCGGATAGCTGTGCTGTCCGCGGTGCACGAACACCCGCACGCCGACACGGACTCGATCATCGGTGTCGTGCGTCAGAACCTCGGTGCTGTCTCCCACCAGGCCGTGTACGACGTGCTCCGCGCGTTGACCGGTGCCGGCCTGCTGCGCCGCATCGAACCCCAGGGCTCCGTCGCGCGTTACGAGGCGCGCGTCGGGGACAACCACCACCACGTCGTCTGCAGATCCTGCGGCGCCATCGCCGACGTCGACTGTTCTGTCGGCGCCGCGCCGTGCCTGGACGCATCCGACGACCACGGCTTCGTCATCGACGAGGCCGAGGTCATCTACTGGGGCACCTGCCCCGAGTGCACGACCGCCGCGAAAAGTTCCTGAACACCCGGAAGGATTCCCGTGTCCGACAGCACTGACGCGAAGTTGAGCGAGCTGAACGTGGAGGAGGCTGGCGGCTGCCCGGTCGCGCACGGGCGACTCAGCCACCCCACCGAGGGCGGTGGCAACCGCGACTGGTGGCCCAAGCAGCTCAACCTCCGGATCCTCCGCAAGCACCCCGTCCAGGCCAACCCCATGGGTGGCGAGTTCGACTACGGCCAGGAGTTCCTGACCGTCGACCTCGACGAGCTGGCGCGCGACGTCGACGCCGTGCTGACCGAGTCGAAGGACTGGTGGCCCGCGGACTTCGGGCACTACGGCCCCTTCATGATCCGCATGGCGTGGCACAGCGCGGGCACCTACCGCACCCACGACGGCCGCGGTGGCGCCGGCGCGGGCATGCAGCGCTTCGCTCCGCTCAACAGCTGGCCGGACAACGGCAACCTGGACAAGGCCCGCCGTCTGCTGTGGCCGGTCAAGAAGAAGTGGGGCAAGAAGGTCTCCTGGGCCGACCTCATGATCTTCACGGGCAACCGCGCGCTGGAGACCATGGGCTTCAAGACCTTCGGCTTCGCCGGTGGCCGCGCGGACGTGTGGGAGCCGGACGAGGACGTGTACTGGGGCCCGGAGACCGAGTGGCTCGGCGGCGACGCGCGCTACAGCGGTGAGCGCGACCTCGAGTCCCCGCTGGCCGCGGTCCAGATGGGTCTCATCTACGTCAACCCGGAGGGCCCCAACGGCAACCCGGACCCGCTGGCCGCCGCCCGCGACATCCGCGAGACGTTCGGCCGCATGGGCATGAACGACGAGGAGACCGTCGCGCTCATCGCCGGTGGCCACACCTTCGGCAAGGCGCACGGTGCCGGTGACCCGTCGCTCGTCGGCGCGGAGCCCGAGGGCTCGCTGATGGACGCGCAGGGCTTCGGCTGGATCAGCACGCACGGCACCGGCAAGGGCCGCGACACCATCACGTCGGGCCTCGAGGTGACCTGGACGCAGCAGCCCACCAAGTGGACGAACCTGTTCTTCAAGAACCTGTTCGAGTTCGAGTGGGAGCTCACCAAGTCCCCGGCCGGCGCGCACCAGTGGAAGCCGAAGGACGGCGCCGGCGCCAACACCGTGCCGGACCCCGAGGACGGCACGCTCAACCGCACGCCGATGATGCTGACCACGGACCTCGCGCTGCGCTTCGACCCGATCTACGAGCCGATCTCGCGCAAGTTCGCGGAGAGCCACGAGGC
Organism: Lentzea roselyniae; assembly: GCF_039537795.1. Classification (NCBI taxonomy): domain Bacteria; kingdom Bacillati; phylum Actinomycetota; class Actinomycetes; order Pseudonocardiales; family Pseudonocardiaceae; genus Lentzea; species Lentzea roselyniae. The sequence goes on along the minus strand of NZ_BAABBE010000021.1, from coordinate 87,268 downwards.
GTTCGCCGAGGCGTTCTCCCGCGCATGGTTCAAGCTGACCCACCGCGACATGGGCCCGATCCAGCGCTACCTCGGCCCGCAGGTGCCGCAGGAGGAGCTGATCTGGCAGGACCGCCTGCCGGTCCGCGACTACGAGCTGATCGACGCCGCCGACGTCGCGTCGCTGAAGGCCAAGATCCTGGAGACCGGCCTCTCGGTCTCGCAGCTCGTCAAGACGGCGTGGGCGTCCGCGTCGACGTTCCGCCAGAGCGACAAGCGCGGTGGCGCGAACGGTGCCCGCATCCGCCTCGAGCCTCAGCGCGGCTGGGAGGTCAACGAGCCCGACCAGCTCGCGCGGGTCCTGCGTGCGCTGGAAGGCGTGCAGGAGGCGTTCAACAGCGCCCAGACCGGCGGCAAGAAGGTCTCGCTGGCCGACCTGATCGTCCTCGGCGGTGCCGCGGCGATCGAGCAGGCCGCGAAGGCGGCCGGCCACGAGGTCGAGGTGCCGTTCCTCGCGGGCCGCACCGACGCCACGCAGGAGCAGACCGACGTCGAGTCGTTCGCGGTGCTGGAGCCCAAGGTCGACGGTTTCCGCAACTACGGCACCAAGGCCAACCCGCTGCCGTCGGAGTACCTGCTGATCGACAAGGCCAACCTGCTCGGCCTCTCCGCGCCGGAGATGACCGTGCTCGTGGGTGGTCTGCGCGTGCTGGGTGCGAACCACGGCGGTTCGACCGCCGGCGTTCTCACGCAGAAGCCGGAGACGCTGACCAACGACTTCTTCGTCAACCTGCTCGACATGGAGACGGAGTGGAAGTCGGTCACCGAGGACCAGGAGAACTTCGAGGGCCGCGACCGCGCCACCGGTGCCGTCCGGTGGACCGGCACCCGCAACGACCTGGTGTTCGGCTCGAACTCGGAGCTGCGCGCCCTCTCCGAGGTCTACGCGAGTGACGACGCGTCGGAGAAGTTCGTGCAGGACTTCGTCGCCGCGTGGAACAAGGTCATGAACGCGGACCGCTACGACGTGGAGTCCAGCCTCTCCTGATGCCTTGAACGGCACGAGTACCCCAGGCCAGTCCCCCGGCCTGGGGTACCTTCGTTTTCATGGAGGTGAGGATCTCGGGCATCGCTCTGCCTTCGCGCACTCCGGTCTCGTTCGTCGTGGACGGGGAACGGTTGCGCGCTTCCGGCGAGTCCACTTCGGACGATCTGTGGCTGCTGCCGGGACTGGTCGACGTGCACTCGCATCCCGGGATGGAGGCGCCCGGCGATGCCTACGACCACGAGTTGTTCCGGCGGCACATGCTCGCGCACCGGGCCGCCGGAGTGCTGACCGTGCGGTCGCCGGGGTCGCCGGATCCGTTGCTGGACAGGGCTGACGATCCTGATCTGCCGCGGCTCGCCCGCGGTGGCAGGTGGCTCGCGACGCCCGGCCGGTTCTTCGAGGGCTACGGCCGGCGGGTCACCGAGGACGAGCTGCCCCTGGCCGCCGCCGAGGACTCGGTCGCCGGCTGGTGCAAGGTGATCGGCGACTGGATGCCGGACGATCCGCCCGTGCCGCTGGACGTGCTGACGGCGACCGTCGAGGCCGTGCACGCCGTCGGTGGGCGCGTCGCGGTCCACTGCCAGACCGCGGAGGGCTGCCGCAACGCCGTGCTGGCGGGTGCGGACAGTCTCGAGCACGGGATGCACCTGGATCATTCGCTCCTTCCCCGGATGGCGGCTCAGGGCATGGCGTTCGTGCCCACCCTCACCGCGATCGGCAAGACGAGGGAGAACCTGGACAAGTCGAAGGATCCGCGGTTCAAGGAGTGGATCCTGAGCGGCTGGGAGCACGCGTTTCCCACTGTTCACGCGGCCCACGAGGCCGGGGTGACGGTGCTGGCGGGCTCGGACAGCAAGCCCTGCGGCGAGATCGCAGGCGAGATCGCCTGGCTGATCAAGGCGGGGATGCCGGTCGAGGCGGCCATCGGGGCCGGGTCGTGGACCGCGCGGTCGTGGCTCGGCCTGCCGGGGCTGGTGGACGGCGGGTTCGCCGATGTCGTGGCCTACGAGGCGGATCCGGTGGAGGATCCGTCGGTGTTGTTGCGGCCGAAGCGGATCGTGTTGCGCGGCAACGTCATCGCCTGACCCGCGGCAGCACCTGCGTGGCCTCCGGGTCCCCCTTCGAGCGCCGGCGCAGGCGCGTCACCACGAACAGGGCGAGGGCGACGGCCACGGCGGCGAGCACGAGCTTCTGGAAGACGCCCGCGTAGGACTCGACGCGGTGCCAGTTCTCGCCGAGCAGGTAGCCCGCGCTCACGAAGACGGTGTTCCAGATCAGGCTGCCCAGCGTCGTCAGCGCCAGGAACACCGGGAAGTTCATGCGTTCGACGCCTGCGGGCAGCGAGATGAAACTGCGGAACAACGGCACCATTCGGCCGAAGAAAACGGCTTTGGTGCCGTGCCTGGTGAACCAGGCCTCGGTTTTGTCGAAGTCGGACACGTTCACCAGAGGAATGCGGGCCACCAGGCGGCGGGTGCGGTCGCGTCCCAGGAGCATGCCCGCGAAGTAGACGATGACGGCACCGGCGACCGAGCCCAGCGTGGTCCAGAACAGGGCCGCGGGCAGGCTGAACACGCCTTTGCTCGCGGAGAAGCCGGCCAGTGGGAGCACCAGTTCGCTCGGGATCGGCGGGAACAGGTTGTCGAGCCCGACCACGACGGCCGCCCCCACGCCGCCCAGTTCTTCCATCAGACCGACGGCCCACTCAGCCAGCATTGCGTTTCCCCTTGCGATGACGAAGGAATTGGTCGGGATCAACGCTAGGAACGGGGAACCGGGCGCACCATGAGGTGCTCCATCGGGAATCGCGGGGGAAACCGCAGGGCGATACTGCGGAGAACCACAATGCCGGGGGGCGAACCTCGCCGTGACCGCGGGATGTTGATTCTGCAACCAAACGGGCACGCAGTGTGACGTTGGCGACAACCGAGCAACCGTGCCCGTTCGACCCCTTGTCCGCTTTCGATCCAGAAGCGATGCTCTTGCCGGTTTGGCTGGTCGCGCGGATGTCGGGGGACGTACGCGACTACTGGGGAAAATCGCATCTGAGGCTGGGGGCTTCACGCATGACGCGTCGTTCAGCGACGCGGCGGTTCCGCGTGCACAGAACACGGGGCATCGCCGCGACGCTTGTTGCAGCATTGACGTTTTCGCTGGTGAACGTGCCGGCATTCGCCGCTCCGCCGCCCAAGGTGACGGCGGTGGACCCGACTTCGCTGCCGGTTCTGAAGGGTGCGGAGGTCGAGCAGGCGCCCACGGCACCGGCGGACCCGAAGGCGGACTTCACGCCGCTGGCGAAGAGGGAAGGGTCGAGCTTCGACCCGCAGAAGTCCAAGGTGGCTTCCAAGTCCATGTTCGTGGAGGAGTACTCGAACCCGGACGGCACCCGGAGCATCAGGCAGTCCACGGAGCCTCTGAACGTCAAGGACGCCAAGGGCGAGTGGCAGAGCATCGACCCGACGCTGACGGCCGACGTGCCGACGCGCCGGGTGAAGGCGAAGCAGCACCCGCTCAAGCCGTCGCTGGCGGCAGCGGCGGACGACCCGGCGCTGGTGAACGTCGAGTTCGACGGACACAAGGTCTCGCTGGCGCCCGAGAAGAAGTCCCGCACCAAGGCCAAGATCACGGACAAGACGGCGGAGTACACCGACGTCGCCGCGGACACCGACCTGACCTACGAGGTCACGCCGGGCTCGGTCAAGGAGACCATCAAGCTCAAGAAGGTGCCGTCCACGAACAAGTGGCGGTTCACCCTCAAGACGGGCAACCTCACCCCGGCCGTGACGGAGCAGGGCACGGTCGAGCTGCGGGACGCCCAGGGCACCCCGAAGATCGTGATGCCACCGATCGTCACGTGGGACTCGGCCGGCAACGGTGACACCGTCGCGCCCGCGCAGACCGGTGGCACCTACACCGTCGAGAAGTCCGGCAGGGACTGGACGCTCACGGTCGCCGTCGACGACGCGTGGCTGAAGGACCCGAAGCGGGTCTACCCGGTCAGCGTCGACCCGACCTTCACCTTCGGTGTCGCGTACGGCGAGTCGTACAAGTCCGACGGCTACGAGTGCACCAACTGCGGTGTGCAGGTCGGCAACGCACTGGACCGCGGTGACAAGTACTGGCGCAGTGCGATCCGCTTCAACTACGAGTCGTTGTACGGCAAGCGGATCGTGGGCGCGAAGCTCGACCTGCAGAACCAGCGCTCGCCGCTGAGCCCGGACAAGACGTGGCCCGCGCAGCTGTACCACGCGTCGGCGATGGACTTCAACGGTCTGGGCGGGCACCTGGCGACCGGCAACTTCGGCCAGGTCGGCACGCTCACCGGTGACAGCCTGGTGAGCTTCCTGCAGCACATCGCGGACATCCGGCACATGGCCACGTTCATGGTCGTCGGCCACGAAGCGCCCGGCACCTGGACGTACAAGAACGCCACCGCGACGCTCACGGTGGACACCGGTTCCGCGCCGCCCGCCCCGACCCTCGTCGGGCCGGCGGACCACAGCGTCATCACCAACACCACGCCGACCCTGGCGGTCAACCCGGTCAGCGACCCGGACGGCGAGCCGGTGAAGTACTGCTTCACCGTGGCCACCGGCCCGGACGCGAAGTCCGGTGTCGTCGTGGACTCCGGCTGCCTCGCCAGTCCTTCGTGGACGGTCCCGCCCGGCATCCTGCAGGACGGTGTGTCCTACACCTGGCAGGCCAAGGCGTTCAGCGGTGCCACGTCGAGGATTCCGAGCGCGGTGTTCCACCTGAAGGTCGACCAGCGCATCGGCGACCGCGGCCCGGCACCCGTCGACACGCTCGGCCCGATCTCGGTGAACCTGGCCAACGGCAACGTGACGACGTCGGTCGAGTCGCCGACGTTCACCACCGTCGGCGGCACCGCGGGTCTGAACATGACGTACAACTCGCAGCAGCAGGAGCAGAAGGGTCTGCGGGCGTCGTACTACCCCGACCTCTCCCGCAACGGTGAGATCGGCGCGCAGCAACAGCCCGTGCTGGTGCGCACCGAGCCGCAGGTGAACGTCGACTGGGGCGACACGTCACCGTTCGCGCCGGCACTGGAGAAGGACTGGTTCGTCGCGCGCTGGGAGGGCTACTTCCAGGCTCCCGCCACCGGCAAGTACCAGTTCGCCGGTGTGCACGACGACCGGCTGCGGGTGTGGGTCAACGGCAACTCCGTGTACGACCAGGGTTGCTGCAGCGACGTCAACTGGGGCGTGGCCACGGAGGTCCAGCTGACCGCCGGCCAGCGCGTGCCGATCAAGGTCGAGCTCGCCGAGGCCACCGGCTGGGCGTACCTGCGCCTGTTCACCCGCACGTCGGACGGCACCACCGTGCCGTCGCAGATCGTCCCCGCCGACTGGCTGCACTCCTCGGACCTGCCCGCAATGCCCAAGGGCTGGACGCTGAGCGCCGACCTCGACGGCAGCGGCAGCAGCTTCACCGAGGCCAAGGTCACCGACCAGAACATCGTCCTGACCGACGGCACCGGCGCGAAGCACACGTGGACCAAGAAGTCGACCGGTGGCTACACCCCGCCCAACGGCGAGGAAGGCGTCATCGCGCTCGACACGGCGGGCCGGGTCACGCTGACCTACGGCACCGACGTGTACGTGTTCAACTCCGAGGGCAAGCTGGAGTCGCAGTCCACCGCGACCGACACCCGCAAGCCGGCCGCGTTGCAGAACATCTACAGCGGGTCTCCCTCACGGTTGAAGGAGATCAAGGACCCGGTCTCCGGCCGTTCGCACAAGCTGTACTACAACCGGCCGGGTGACGACTGCTACGCGGGCGCCACGCCTCCGCCGGACGCGGAACGCCTGCCGCCGTCGCAGATGCTCTGCCGCATCGTCTACTGGGACGGCACCCAGACGAGGCTGTACTACCACCGCGGGAACCTCGTGGCCGTGGAGGACCCGGGCAAGGAGCTGACCCAGTTCAGCTTCACGTCCAACGGTCTGCTCGACGGTCTGCGTGACAGCCGTGGCGCCGACTGGGTCTCGCAGGACCCGGCGAACCGCGAGAACGACCGTGCCAACTACATCGTCCACTACGTCGACCACACGGCGACGAAGCCGGTCGCCCGCCAGGTGTACCAGCCGCAGACGTCGGCCGACGTGGCACGCACCAGGCACGGCTACCGCTACGACCCGGCCAACCGGACGTCCTATGTGGACGCTGATGGCCTGAACCCTGCCATCGGGTTCGTCACGAAGGTCGTCTACGACGACGCCTTCCGGTTGCTGTCAAGCACGGACGCCACCGGCAAGACGGCATCGTCGACCTGGAGCGTGAAGGACCAGGAGCTCACCACCACGGACGGCGCGGGTCGCGTGTCGACCACGGTGTACGACGCCCAGGACCGGCCGACCGACAAGTACGGCCCGGCTCCCGCGTCGTGCTTCAACGGTCAGCTGCCCAAGCCGGAGTGCGCGGCGACCGTGCCGCACTCGAAGACGAACTACGACGAGGGCATCAACGGCCTCGCCGTGTCGTTCTACGACAACAAGAACCTGGTCGGCGCACCGAAGGTGTACAAGACCGGTCTGGCCGCCGACGGTGCCTTCTCGGCCAACTGGGGCGAGAGCGCACCGGTCACCGGCATCCCGGCGGAGAACTTCTCCATCCGGGCGACCGGCGACATCGTGTTCCCCGAGGCGGGCAACTACAAGCTCCGCGTCGTGGCCGACGACGGTGTCCGGGTCTGGATCGACGACGCGAGCGTCATCGACGACTGGGCCGACGGCGGCGCGAAGTGGCGTGAGGCGACGGTCAACAGCCCGTCGGCCGGCGCCACGAAGAAGATCCGGATCGAGTACTACGACCTGGTCAGCCTGGCGCAGGTCGAGCTGCACTGGACCACCCCCGGCGGCACCCAGCAGGTCGTGCCCGCGGCGAACCTGAAGCCGAAGTACGGCCTGACCACCTCCACGGTCGGTGCAGAGTCGAACGGGGTGCCCAACTCCGTCACGACGACGAACTACACCGAGAACGGCCTGGACGCGGCCTACGGGCTCGCGACCAGCACCGTGACGGCCGGCTTCACCCACCGCACCGGTTACGAGGCGGTCGGCGCGGGCTACCTGCGCAAGACGGGCAAGACCATGCCCAACGGCGCGCAGTCGGCCTACTCCTTCTACGGCGACACCGAGACGCGGGACAACCCGTGCACCACGGAGGTCGAGGCGATCAACCAGGGCGGTCTCGCGAAGCAGACCAAGCTGGCGTCCGGCCGCACCGACGAGCAGGTGTACGACGCGTCGGGCCGGGTCGTCGCGGAAGGCACGTCCGGCAAGTGGAAGTGCACCACCTACGACGAGCGCGACCGCATCGTGTCGATCAAGTACCCGGCGAACTCCTCGTCGGGCGAACGGACCGTCACGACGAACCACGCCGTCAACGGTGACCCGCTGGTGTCGACGGCGACCGACCACAACGGCACGGTCACCACGAAGGTCGACCTGCTCGGCCGTGTCGTCGAGCACACCGACATCCACGGTGTGCGCACCGAGACGAAGTACGACCAGCTCGGGCGTTCGGTTTCCGAGAAGGTCACCCCGCCGATCGACGCGGCGCAGACCAGCACCTTCACCTACGACGACGCGGGCCGCCTGAAGTCCACGTCGCTCAACGGTTCGGTGCTCGCCACGACGACCCACAACGCGGCCGGTGAGATCGCCTCGGTGTCGTACGCCAACGGCACCTCGCTGTCGGCGGTCGGCAGGGACGCCTCGGGCCGGGACACGTCGCTCACGTGGCGGACGGCCTCCGGTGCCGAGGTGACGTCGGCGGTGACCCGCAGCCGTGCGGGCACGATCGTCGACGAGACCCTCGGTGGCGTGGACGCCCGGCCCGGTCAGCCGAACTACGTCTACGACGCGGCCGGCCGGTTGACCCAGGCGTGGGTGCAGGGCCACCACTACACCTACGACTTCACGTCGGGCGCGCCCGCGGGTTGTCCGACGGGTGCGGTGGGCAACGCGGGCCTGAACACCAACCGGGTCAAACTGACCGACGTGACCGCGTCCGGCACCGCCGAGACCGGCTACTGCTACGACGCGTCGGACAAGCTCCTCGGCACCGTGGGCGCTTCGGCGGTCATGAACGTCAAGTACGACGACGAGGGCAACACCCTGGAGTTCACGTCCAGCGGGTCGACCACCCACCTGTCGTGGGACAGCGCGGGCCGCAGCATCGGCGCGCGTTCGGTCGGCGCGGACCCGGCGGACGTCGCGTACCAGCGCGACGCCACCGACCGGATCGTCCGCCGCGGTGCGTCGCAGGGCGACCAGCACTCGGTGCTGCTCTACGGCTACACCGGTTCCGGTGACACCGCCGACTTCGTGATGGACGAGTCGAAGAAGGTGCTGTCGCGGTCGATCGCGCTGCCCGGCGGCGTGCTGCTGACCATCAAGGGCGACGTGCGCACGCACGACCACCCGACGGTGCGCGGTGACCTGACGCTCACCACGGACGCGGCGGGCAACCAGGTCGGCGACCTGCGGCGCTACACGCCGTTCGGTGAGCCGTTGAAGGCCGACGGCACGGTGGACACGGACAACGTCCCGGACAACCAGCCCGGTCAGATGGACAACGGCTGGCTCGGGCAGCACCAGCGCCCGTACGAGCACGCCGGTGCGTTGTCGATCGTGCAGATGGGCGCTCGTCCGTACAGCCCGCTGCTCGGCAGGTTCCTGTCCGTCGACCCGGTGGACGGCGGGTCCGCCAACGACTACGACTACGTCAACGGCGACCCGATCAACGACACCGACCTGGACGGCCGCTGGCCGGACTGGGGCAAGGCGTGGAACGCGACGAAGAACTTCGCGAAGAAGGCGCTCGACAACAAGTACGTGCGCGGAGCCCTCACCGGTTTCGCGGTCGGACTGGTCTGCGTCGGCACTGCGGGTATCGGTTGTGCGGTCGGCGTCGGCTTCGCGGTCGGCGCGGGTCTCGGTGCGGCGAACTGGTACGTCAACCGCCGCAGTGAGAACGTCTGGGGTCACGTCGTCCGAGGAGGTATCTCGGGTGCGATCACCGGCCTGCGCGGGTTCGCGATCGCCAAGTACGCCCAGAAGAAGTGGCCCGTGGCGCGCAGCCACAAGGGCGGCTTCCTCAAGTCGTACAAGAACGCCCGTGCCCAGTTCAAGCCAGGACTGATGTGGGCGTTGAAGCAACGCGGAAAGTACAACAGGCAGCAGCAGTTCAAGGCCCGCTACCGGTAATACCGCTGGTACAAAGGGTTTGAGCAGGGTGGGCCGGCGGCGCGTCCGCCGGCCCCTCTTTTTCGGGATGTGGGAGAACGTTGCACGAGATTCGGCGCAGTGCGCTCATCAACTACTTCGCCGCGGTCGTGCTGGCGGCGGGCTCGTCGGTCGTCCCGGCCTCGGACGTGCTGCGGTTGCCCGCCTGGGTTCCGCCGTGGGCGGTGATCCTGGTGATCGGACTGCCGCTGATGGAGATGCTCTGGCGTTCCGGCCTGAGGCCGCGGCTGATGTGGAACGACGGCGGGATCGCCGTGGTGCGGCCGTTCACGACGGCGGTGTTCCGCTGGAGCGAGATCGCCGGGTTCGAGGAGGAGTTCAACCGCATTCACATCGTCCTCGCCGACGACAGCGAGGAAGTGTGGGAGTTCGACAACGCGTGGCTGTGGTCGAAGATCTCCAAGAGTTACGCGGCGCGCAAGGGACGCAACCAAGCCGCGTTGACGGAGGCGCTGGCGAACGGGCGTGAACGCGGAGAAACGGTGCGTCCGCCGGAAAAGCTTCCGCGCAGGCCCGCGGTTCTCTACCTGCTCGTGGTACCGGCCGCGGTGTTCGGCTCGTGGCTCGTCACAACCCTGTGAACGAGTTCGAGGCACTGCTCGCGACGCGGGGAGCGGAAGCGGCGCGCGGGACCTTCCACGATGCCGTTGTGGTGCGGGACGAGTGGGTCGCCCGCTTTCCCCGCACCGCACTGGTCCTGGCCGATGCGCGTCGCCGCGCTGAAGCACTCCGGCGGATCGCGCGGCTCGGTCTGCCGTTCGCCGTTCCGGAAGTTGTCGAGGAACGGCTCGACCTGCCACTGGGCAGGGCACACGTCATCGTCTCCTACCTGCCCGGCGAACCGGCGGAGACCGCGAGCGACGACGCGGTGCGGGAGGTGCTCGACGCACTCGCCGCGGTCGAGCTGGACGACGAGCTCGTCGCCCTGCTGGACGAACCGCTGCACCACGCGGGCGGGCGTCAGGTCGCCGAGGCGATCACCGAGCTCGTGTTCCCGCTGCTCGACGCCGACGAACGCGCTCAGGCTTCCGAAGTCCTGCAACGCTTCGCGGACCTGCCCGTGGTGACCGGTTTCGTGCACGGCGACCTCGCCCCGGTGAACCTCCGCTGGCACAACGGGAGGATCAGCGGAGTCATCGACTGGGACTTCGCCTGCGCCGGCGATCCCGCGCTCGACGCGGCCGCGTTCGCCAACTACGGCTGGCCGCTGGTCCGCCGCATCCGGCCGGAGCTCTACGAACGGGCGCGCACGCACGCCGCGATGTTCCCGCTGACCGGCGCGGTGTCCGAGATCCGGCAGGGCGGGGATCCGGCGAGGTTCCTCGCCTGGTTCCGCCGCCGATGTGCGGTTCGCGAGCACCCGCCGACCAGCTAGGTTCAAGGCGTGAGGATCTGGGTGGCCGGGCTCACGCTCGTGCTGGCGGCAGGCTGCACCGGCACGGCGAACCCGAACACGCCCGAGGTGCCTTCAGGTGGTCCCGCCAGAACGCCACTGGAACAGCTGACACCCGCGGACCCCAGGCAGAGGACGGGGCCGAGCACCGCGACGGTCGCGGAGCCCGACATCGTCCCGATCAGCGACGAGGTGTCGCCGAAGCTGCCCACGACGGTCACCGACGCGCAGGACACCGAGGTCACGGTGGCGAGCGTGGACCGGATTCTCGCGTTCGACCGGTACGGCACGCTCGGTGCGACGGTGTTCGGGCTGGGGCTCGGCGACCGGCTGGCCGGGCGCGACACCTCGACCGGGTTTCCCGCCGCGGCAGGGCTTCCGCTCGTCACGACGAACGGGCACCAGCTCGACGCCGAGGCGATCCACGCGCTGCGGCCGACGGTCGTGATCACCGACACCACGCTCGGGCCGTGGGACGTGGTGCTGCAGCTCCGGAACGCCGGCGTCCCCGTCGTCATCACGGATTCGCGGCGCGCCATCAACAACGTCGGCACGGTGATCCAGCAGGTCGCGGACGCGCTCGGAGTGCCGGCGGAAGGACGGCGGCTCGCCGGCCGCACGAACCTCGAGATCGAGAAGACGAAGATCGCGGTGCAGAAGCTCGCGAACGACTCGAAGCTGCGGATCGTGTTCCTCTACCTGCGCGGTCGGTCCGGCGTGCACCAGATCCTCGGCAAGGGCACCGGCGCCGACGAGCTGATCAGCGCGGTCGGCGCGGTGGACGCGGCGTCCGAGATCGGGCTGGAGGGGGCGAACCCGATCGGCCCCGAGGCGTTGGCCAAAGCCGCGCCGGACGTGATCCTGGTGATGTCGACGGGACTTCGGTCCGTCGGCGGGATCGAGGGCGTGCTGTCCGTGCCCGGTGCGGCACAGACGCCGGCCGGGCAACAGCGCCGGGTCGTCGACATGAACGACCACCAGGTGCTGAGCTTCGGGCCGTTGACCGCTGCGGTGATCGACGGCCTGGCGCGGGCGCTGTACACGTGAGAGCCACTTCACCGGTGTGTTCCACGGCGGGTTCGTGCTGCTCATCGCGCGAAAGGTGAATTGATTCCGGTTTAGCGGTCGCGGACTTCACCCGTCCGGAGGAGTTGATCACTATGATGGGTGAGTGCCCCTGAGTCGTAGACCCTTCGCGCTGCTGGCTGCGCTCGCGCTGCTCGGCCCGGTCACGGCCTGTACCAGCGCGGCGGCCGGTGACCCGGTCGGCACTCAGGTGGGACAGCCTCAGGCAGCGGAGAGCAACGCTCCAGCCGCGCCGAGGGAACGCATCAGGCTCACCGCGGAGAACCGGCGGCAGAGCCCCGGCACGGTCGTCGCCGGGATCGAGGACGCGGTCTACAACTACGCGCCCGCCGTGATGCTCGACGGCGGCAGGGTCCGCACGTGGTGGTGCAGCCAGATGGGCAGCGCCCAGCCGAACGGCGACGACATCCTCTACGCCGAGGGTCCCGGCGCGGACGGCCCGTTCAGCACGGCGCGCGCGGTGCTGTCCGGCAGCGGCGGCAACTTCGACGCGATGCACACGTGCGACCCGTCGCTGGTCAAGATCGGCGACACGTATTACATGTATTACACCGGCGCGTCGCGGGACAACCACGCGAACGGCAGCTCGATCGGCGTCGCGACCAGCAAGGACGGCACCAACTGGGCGCGGGCCAACGGCGGCCAGGCGATCGTCGGCCCCGCGAACGACGTCATCCGCGCGAACACCTACGGCGCAGGTCAGCAGTCCGCGATCTACCTCGACGGCTGGATCTACCTGCTCTTCACCGACACCACGGGGTACGCGGCCGCGACGAACGGTGCCGGCCAGTACGTGCTGCGCTCGAGGGACCCGCTGTTCGGCAAGGACGTCGAGGCGCTGGGCCCGCAGGGCTTCAAGCCGGTGGAGCGGACCAACCAGCCCCGCACCCGGTCGCTGGTGGAGGCGTTCAGCGCGGACTGGATGTGGATCGAGGCGGCGTCGGCGTTCGCGATCGCCCACTCGACCGACGAGGGCACCACCGTCACGTTCTGGAACAGAGAGTTCACCCGGCACCCGTTCGAGCCGGTGGTCATCTCCGGCGCGTGGAAGGAAGGCCCCGGCCTCCTGCGCACCCCGGAGGGGCACGCGCCGGTCAGCACCAGCGATCCGTGCGAGAAGGTCGGACTGGACGTCCTGCGCGCCACCACGAGCGACGGGTCCGGCGCGCCGACGAACATCAGCCACTTCGGCATCGACGCGATCGGGCTCAACGGCTGCCTCACCGAGGACGAGGCCAGGGCGCTCAACGGCTTCGCGATGCCCTCCCCCGAACGCACCGCGGACGTCGTGGTCGGCGGCAAGATCGTCCGGTTCGAACGCGGCTCGGTCGCGGCCAAGTACGCCGTCGGTGTGCTGGCCAAGCGCCCCAAGGCCGTCGACTCGCTCAAGGTCGCGGTCCGGGTCCCCGCGGGTGTTCCCGCGGTGCAGAGCCCGAGCGACCAGGTGGGCCTGCTGGTGGACAACAAGCTGATGGTCATGAACTCGCTCGACGCGGCCAAGCTCAACTCCTCCGAGGTCACCATCGTGACCCAGGAGCAGTGGGACCGGTGGGAGCGGCTCACGACCTGACCCCGTACCGTTTCCCCGGTTCGAAACGGGACATGGGGGACCGATGACGGCGACGACCGAACGACCGAGAGCACTCGCCGGCAGCGTGATCCCGCTGCCAGCCGATCCTCCGCACGAGCGGGCGTGGCTGGGCTTCGCGGGTGCGTTCGTGGCGTCGGTGGCGTTCCTGCTGCTCATTCCGCCCGGCTGGGCCCGCCTCGACCACCTGTGGGCGGAGGACGGCGCCAGGTTCATGGTCGACGCGGTCCGCTCCCCCGCGCTCGGCAACCTGGTTGAGCCCTACGGCGGCTACCTGCACACGTTGCCGCGCCTGGTCGCGGAAGTGGTCGCGTTGCTGCCGATCGAGTGGACCGCCGCCGGGTTCGCGATCGCCGCGGCGATGCTGCGGGCGCTGGTCGCGCTGATCACGTTCGCGGCCTCCGGGGCGTACCTGCGGTCGGGGCCGCTGCGGTTCGCGCTGGCGGCGCTCGTCATCGTGCTGCCGGCTGGCAACTCCGAGACGTTGAACAACATGTCGAACCTGCACTGGTTCCTGCTCTACGGCGCCTTCTGGGCGTTGTTGTGGCGCAATGCCCCACGCGTGCCCGTCGCGTTGTTCGTGTTCCTCGCCGCCGTGTCCAGTCCGCTGGTGTACATCCTGGCGCCCATCGCGCTCGTGCGGCTCTTCCTGCCGCGCAAGGAGGTGCCGATCGCGTTCCTCGTGGGACTCGCGGTCCAGGCGGCGGCGATGCTGTTCGCGACCAGGACGCCGTACTCGCACGACGAGGTCGACCCGGTGCAGGTGCTGCTGGCGAGCCTGCTGCGGGTGCCGGTGGTGGCGTTCACGGGTTCCGAGCGGGTCAGCCAGTTCTACCCGGCGCACGGCAACCTGGTGATCCTGGTGGCGCTGCTGGTCGCCGCGGTGCCGATGGTGGCGGGACTGCGGTTCGGCGACCGGGCGGGGCGGACGCTGGTGCTCGTCGCGGCCGCGTACAGCGTGATCGTCATCGTCGCGTGCCTGGTGCTGAACTGGACGCACGTGCTGCAGGTGCAGGTGCCCGAGGTCGTGATGGCCGGGCAGCGCTACAGCATCGCCCCGTGCCTGTTCCTGTTCACCGCGATCTTCGTGGGGCTCGACGCGACACCGGCGACGACGTGGGAACGCGCGGTGGTCGGCGGCAGCCGCTACCTGATCGGGCTCGCCGTGGTCGTCAGCATCTTCGCCCACCTGCGGGTCCCGAACACCGTGCTGAAGGGCATTCCGTGGGACGAGAGCCTCGCGCGGGCCCGTGCGGAGTGTGCCGCCGGTGCGCCGGAAGCCAGGCTGGAGCACGAGCCGAAGGGCTGGTTCTTCGTCGTGCCGTGCAGCGCGGTGAGCCGATAGCGGGACGGCTGTCGAAAACGCGGATCCCCGTTCGACGTGTGTGCATGACGAACACGACGATTGAGACCCGCAACCTCGACCAGTACGGCAACGCCGCCCTGCGGTGGAGCCAGGCGCAGGAGCTGCTCGCCACCGAGTCCGCCTCCAAGGACGTGCCGTTCTTCCTGAACACCGTGCGGCCGGACGGCAGACCGCACTCGGTGGGCATCGGCGCCGTCTGGTTCTCCGACGCCCTGCACTTCGTGAGCGGGCCGGGCACCCGCAAGTCCCGCAACCTCGCGGAGAACCCGGCCTGCACGGTGTCGGTGCGGCTGACCGGAATGGACCTCGTGCTGGAGGGCGACGCCTGCCGGATCACCGACGAGTCCACTTTGGACCGTGTCGCCGCGAGATACCGCGAGTCCGGCTGGCCCGCGCAACGGGAAGGTCAGGCGTTCACCGCGCCCTACACCGCGCCGAGCGGTGGCCCGCCGCCCTGGTACGTCTACCGGGTCTCGCTGCGCGCCGCCCACGCCGTGGCCACCGTGGAGCCCGGCGGCGCGACGCGGTGGACGTTCAGCTGAGGAACTCGCGGAACGACCGGGCCGTCACGTCCTCGACGGTCGTGGTGACCCGGTCTTTCGCGCCGCGCCGGATGTCCTCGTCGAGCCCCTCGAACGGCTCGGCGACCACCTGATGCGCGCGCTTCAGTGCTGATAGCTGGGATGGTCGATGTATCCCGCCTCGGTCTGGAACCACGTCTCGCGGTCGGTGCTGACGAGCGGCAGGCCCAGCCGGAACCGTTCGACGAGATCGGGATTGCCCAGGTACGCGCGACCGTAGCTGATCAGGTCGGCACCGTTGGCGAGCCAGCGTTCCCCCTGCTCGCGCGTGCCCTCGTGCGGGCCGATCTGGCCGCCGGGGTTGAGGATGAACGCCGTCGGCCACGCCTTGCGCAGACCCATCAGCACCTCGTCGTCCGCGGTCGCCAGCACGTGGATGTAAGCGATGTCCGGCAACGCCTTCAGCAACGCGTCGTACAGCGCGGGCATGTCCTCCTCGACGATGTCCTGGACCTCACCGCCGGGTGAGAGCCGGATGCCGACGCGGTCCGCACCGATGGCGTCCACCGCCGCCTCCACCGCCTCCACGGCGAACCGGATGCGTCCGGTGATGGAGCCGCCGTAGCCGTCGGCGCGCCGGTTCGCGTTGGAGGACAGGAACTGCTGGATCAGGTAACCGTTCGCGCCGTGCAGCTCGACACCGTCGAACCCGGCGTCGAGCGCGCAGCGCGCAGCGTCACCGAACGCCTGCGCCTGGTCCCGGATCTCCGGGATCGTCAGCTCGCGCGGCACCGGCGCGGGCTTGATGCCGGTGGGCGTGAACACCTCACTCGCGGCCGCGATCGCCGACGGGCCGACCGGGTGGTGCCCGGCGACCTCGGGATGACCGATCCGGCCGCCGTGCATGAGCTGGGCGAAGATCCGCCCGCCGTTGGCGTGCACGGCGTCCGTGACGACCCGCCAGGCCTCGACCTGGTCGCCGGTGTGGACGCCGGGCATGAACGGGCCGGCCTGGCCGACCGCGTTCGGGTGCACGCCTTCGGTGACGATGAGGCCCGCGGTGGCGCGTTGGGCGTAGTAGGTGGCCGTCGCTGCGGTCGGTTTGCCGTCCACGGCTCGTGCGCGGGTCATCGGGGCCATGACGAGGCGGTTCGGCAGAGTCAGGTTTCCGAGTCGGTAGCTGGTGAGAAGCATGAGGACTACGCTAGAAACCTGACATTGACGTCAGAGGTAGCTTTTGTGGTGGAGGTCTCATGCGCATCGGTGAGCTGGCGGAACGCACGGGCGTGAGCGTGCGCGCGTTGCGCTACTACGAGGAGCAGGGCCTTCTCACCGGCGAACGCAGCCAGAGCGGGCAACGGCACTATCCCGACGAGGCCGTCGACCGCGTGCGGCTCATCCAGCAGTTCTACGCGGCCGGGATCTCCAGCGCCTCGATCCTCGAGATGCTGCCGTGCGTGGTGACCGGGGTGGCGTCGCCGGAGGTCCTGGCCACGCTGCACGGACACCGGTCGTCGGTGGTGCGGCAGATCGAGGAGCTCCAGGAGACCCTCCGGCAGCTCGACTCGGTGATCGCGGGCGCCGCCAGGTCCCACGAGTCCGGGGTGCCCTGCCAGCCGAGCTGACAGGGCACCTGGACGTCAGATCGTCGCGGTGTCGATCACGAACCGGTACCGCACGTCGCTCGACTGCACCCGCTCGTAGGCCACGTTGATCTGGTCGGCGTTGATCAGCTCGATCTCCGCGCCCAGGCCGTGCTCGGCGCAGAAGTCCAGCATCTCCTGGGTCTCCGCGATGCCGCCGATCATCGACCCGGCGAGCGTCTTGCGGCCGCCGAGCAGCCCGAACAGGTTCAGCGAGATCGGCTCCTCCGGCGCGCCGACGTTCACGATCGCGCCGTCGGTCTTCAGCAGACCGAGGTAGGCGCCGAAGTCGAGCGGCGCGGACACCGTGGACAGGATCACGTCGAACTTCCCCGCCAGGTCGGTGAACGTGGCGGGGTCGCTGGTGGCGCGGTAGTCGTGGGCGCCGAGCTTGAGCCCGTCGTCCTTCTTGCGCAGCGACTGCGACAGCACGGTCACCTCGGCGCCGAGCGCGGCGGCGATCTTGACGCCCATGTGGCCGAGACCGCCGAGGCCGACGACGGCGACCTTCTTGCCCGGTGCGACGCCCCAGTGCTTGAGCGGCGAGTAGACGGTGATGCCCGCGCACAACAGCGGCGCGGCCACGTCCAGCGGCAGGGAGTCCGGGATCCGCACCGCGTAGTTCTCGTCGACCACGATCTGCTTCGAGTAGCCGCCGTAGGTGACGTCGCCGTGACGGTCGATGCCGTTGTAGGTCATGGTGCTGCCGCTCGTGCAGTACTGCTCCAGGCCGCGCAGGCAGTTGTCGCACTCCCGGCAGGAGTCGACCATGCAGCCGACACCGACCCGGTCGCCGACGGCGTAGCGGGTCACCTCGGAGCCGACCTCGGCGACCACACCGGCGATCTCGTGGCCGGGCACCATCGGGAAGATCCCCTGGCCCCAGCCCTCGTTGACCTGGTGGATGTCGGAGTGGCAGATGCCCGCGAACTCGATGTCGATCAGAACGTCGTGCGCGCCGACCGCGCGACGTTCGATGGTGGTGCGCTCCAGCGGTGCCTTGGGTGCGGGAGCGGCGTAGGCAGCGACGGTGCTCATCAGGTTCTCCTCGTTCGTCGTGTCGCTTGACGACACTGCTCCGGTTCGAGGGACCCACCCAGACACCTGGTTTTCGTACGACTGGCGTGCCTACCACTGGCAGTAGCAGGCACGGCGTTCCCGGTCCGGGGATACTCGGGAACATGACCGTCGATCCGCGCACCGAGCTGAGCGAGTTCCTGCGCAGCCGCCGGGCGCGGCTGTCCCCCGACGACGTCGGGCTGCCCCGGTACGGCAGGACCCGCCGCGTGCCGGGCCTGCGCCGCGAGGAGCTGGCGCAGCTCGCGGGTGTCTCGGTGGCGTACTACACGCGGCTGGAGCAGGGCAACGGACGCAACGTCTCGGCAGAGGTGCTGGACTCGATCGCCCGTGCGTTGCGGCTGAACGACGCCGAGCACGCGCACCTGCGGAACCTGGCGAACTGCAAGCACGGCAAGAAGAAGACCGTGCGAACGCAGGTGCGGCCCGCGCTCAGGCATCTCCTGGACGGCGTCGGCGTCCCCGCGTACATCGGCGGGCGGCGCTCGGACATCCACGCGTGGAACCCGATGGCGGCGGCGTTGTTCGGTGACTGGGGCGAGCTCGCGCCACGCGACCGCAACTGGGCGCGGCTGATCTTCCTGCGACCGTCCTATCAGGACCTCTTCGTCGACTGGCGGAGCAAGGCTGCCGACGTCGTCGGCTTCCTGCGCATGGACGCGGGCTGCTACCCGGACGACCCCGAGCTGGCCGCGCTGGTCGGCGAGCTGTCGGTGAAGAGCGAGCTGTTCCGGCAGCTCTGGGCCAAGCACGACGTCAAGGAGAAGAGCTTCGGCACCAAGGTGCTCAGGCACCCGCTCGTGGGCGAGATGACGCTGTCGTACGAGACGCTGAAGATGCCGAGCGAGCCCGACCTGTTCTTCACCACCTACCACGCCGAACCCGGCACCGCGTCCGCCGAGGCGCTGCAGCTGCTCGCGAACTGGGGTACGGACGCGACCCGCGCCGGCACCTCTGTTAAGACTCAGGCATGAGGACACCGCGCCTGGAGATCGAGTACTGCACCCAGTGCCGCTGGCTGCTGCGCGCCGGCTGGACCGCGCAGGAGCTGCTGACCACGTTCACGACCGAACTGGGCGAGGTCGCGCTGATCCCCGGCACCGGTGGCGTGTTCGACGTGCGGCTGGACGGCGAGACCGTGTGGTCGCGCAAGGAGCAGGAGGGCTTCCCGGACCTCGCCGTGCTCAAGCAGCTGGTGCGCGACCGGGTGGCGCCGGAGCGGTCGCTGGGCCACACCGACCGCAAGAACCCGGCCTGACCGTCTCGCTCAGCGGGCGCCGTTCAGCGCGCCCATCGCCATGACCGCGAGCCGCCTGTTGAGCAGCCTGGACAACGTCAGCAGCAGCCGGTTGAGCCGGCCGACGGCGACACTCGGCGGCGGGTTGCGCCGGCCCAGCGTCCGCAACGCCGTCTCCACCACCAGTTCCGGCGAGTGCATCCGCGCGCCCGCCGCGGCCTCGGGGCCGGCGACGTCGAAGAACTCGGTCCTGGTCGCTCCTGGCGAGAGCGCGAGCACCCGCAGACCACTGCGGCGGTGTTCCTGCCACAACGCCTCGGTGAAGCTGAGCACGAACGCCTTGGCCGCGCCGTACACCGCCATCCTCGGCACCGGCGCGTACGCGGCCATGCTCGCGATGTTGACCAGCAAGCCGCGGCCGGATGCCGCGAGCTCGTCGACGAACGTCCTGGACAGCTCCACCACGGCCGAGACGTCGAGCGCGATCTCGGCGCGCAGCCGTTCCGCGTCCTCCCCGGCGAACGGGCCGAACGTGCCGAACCCGGCGTTGTTGATCAGCCCGGTCAGCTTCAGCCCTCGCGCCTGAAGCTCCGCGGCCAGGCCCGCCACGGCTCCCGGTTCGGTGAGATCGCACGGCAGCACTGTCACCTCGACCTCCTTCAGCTCGGCGGCGAGTGCCTCCAGCCGTTCCGCCCGGCGAGCGACGAGCACCAGGTCAGCACCCCTGCGGGCGAGCTCACGAGCGAACTGCGCGCCGATTCCGGCACTGGCTCCGGTGATCAGCACCCGCATGCCTCGACAGTCGATTGTCACTCGATTCCTCCTTGGCATCGAGTGCCAAGTTAGCATCAAATGCCAGGCAGGCGCCAGGAGTCGAGGTGGCACTAGGCTGGGCACGTGTCAGATCGCTTGTGGGACCGCACGCGCCGCCGCGTCCAGGAGGAGGTCGTGGACGCCGCGCTCGCGCTGTTCCTGGAGCACGGCTTCGAGGAGACGACGGTCGACCAGGTGGTGGCCGCGGCCGGGATCTCGCGGCGTTCCTTCTTCCGCTACTTCGGCACGAAGGAGGACATCGTCTTCGGCGATCTCGCCGAGCAGGGCCCGGCGATCCTCGAAGCGCTGCGTGAGCGCCCCGACGACGAGCCGATCTGGGAAGCGCTGGGGCACGCGTTCGGCGTGCTGACCACGCGCATGAGCCCGGAGCGCGGCGCGATGATCGGCAGGCTGGTCACCACCAGCCCCGCGTTGCGCGCCGCCCACCTGGAGAAGCACCTGCGCTGGCAGGAGGTTCTGGCACCGGAGGTCGAGCGCCGCGTCGGCACCGGCGGCGCCCCGCCCGGCCTCGTCGGCGAGGCGATCGTGGCCACCGTGCTGGCGTGTCTCGACGCGGCCTCCGCCGCCTGGGTGCGTCAGGGCGCCGACGGCGGCCTCGACGAGCTGCGGCGGCTCACCTATGCCGCGCTCACCGCTGTCCGAAGTGGATGATCAGCCGACGCTGAGCGGGGTGTCGATCCGCATCGGTTCTCCCCCTTCGGTTTCTCCACCTTTCGCGGCGAACCGGCACCGTAACTCGCACGTCAGCTCGTATCGTGTGGGCCGTGCATCCGAACCAGGGCTGGCAACCGCGGCAACCACCGGGATACGGACCGCCTCCCGGCTGGGGCCCGCCACCGAAACCGAGCACCGCGCCGGCGTTCCTCGCGGGTGGGCTGTGGCTGCTCGTGTCCGTGCTGTGCTTCGTTCTCGCGGGCCTCAACACCGCAGACGGTGTGGGACAGACACCGAGAGCCGCCGTGGCGTTGATCGGAATCATGCTGCCGCCCGGCATCGTCGGCAACGGTGACGCGGTGATCGCGGCGACCTGCACGGCGGGCGGCGTGGTCCTGTTGCTCGTGGTGCTGCTGTTCGCCCGGCTGGGGTTCGCGCGCTGGATCGCCGCCGCGCTCGGGTTCCTCGTGGTCGTCTACTACATCTTCGCCATCGTGCGGCTGACGACCTTCCACGGGGGAACGTTCATCATCGTGCCGGGTGTGGCGTTGCTGCTGTGGCTGGCCGCGTCGATGGTGTCGGTGCTGCCGCCGGTCGGACGGGCGATGCGATGAACGACGTCTGGTCCGGCTACACGTTCACGCCCCTGTTCTACGAGATCGACGGCCAGGGCGTGATGTTCAACATGTGGTACCTCGGGCACGTCGACGAGGCGGTCGACGGCTTCTTCGTCCACTGTGGCCTGCCGTACTCCGACTGGCCCGGCATGGGTTTCGACGCCCACGTCGTGCACGTGGACCTCGACTTCCGCGCCGGTGTCAGGTCGCGTGACATCGCCGAGGTGCTGATCAGCCCGTCCCGGATCGGGCGCAAGAGCTTCACGCTCGACTTCGCGTTCCGCCGGGACGGGGAGATCGTCTGCAGTGGTGGCGTCGTCTACGCCACCGTGTCCACCGAGGGGCACGGCACCATCGAGCTGCCCGACCAGCTGGTCAAGGCGCTCGGCGAGGTGCGGCCCCTGCGCGGCTGAGTCACTCGCACGTCCAGGTCGCCGACACCCAGCGACCGTCGGCGGCCTTGCGCTGTCCGGCGAGATCGTTGCTCTCCGCCACCGCGAGGACGCGTTCGTTGATGGGCAGCTCGCCGTAGAACTCGGTGCCGCGCCAGACCTTCACGGTGAGCCTGCCGTCGTTGTCGTCGTCCTGCCGCGCGGCCGGCTGGCCGGCCGCGTTGACACCGATGGGGACGCGGGTCGTTCATCACGTACTTCTGCACGGCCGCGCCGGTGACGAGGTCCCACCGCCACATACCGGTGTGGTCGCCGAACTTCTCGCCGAGCGCCTGGCTGCCCTGGGCCGGGCGGATGATGAGGTTCGGCGAGCTTTCGAGGGTCGGCGCGGGTCCCGTCCGGGTTCACCACGCGCCCGGCGTCGTCGATGCCCAGCGCCACGTCGTCGGCCACGATCTTGAAGGTGCCCGGCTGGCTGCGCGGCCACGCGGTCGAGGAGAAGGCGGTGCCGACGATGTCGCCCGACTCGTTGGTGCCGTCGGGCGACGCCGAGGTTCCGTCGGGCACGGGCAGCGTCTGCAAGGTGCCGTCCCGGTACACGAGCGGCGTGCGCGTCGCGAAGTCGTAGCCGATGAGCTCGCCACTGCCGTTCGCACCAAGGAGGTAGTGCTGGGTCGAGACCGGCGCGTTCACGGCGATCGGCGTGCCGTTCTGCCACAACAGGAACTCGCCCGAGCTCGCCTGCGCCGGCACCGCCGGTGCCGGCAACGAAAGCAGCGCAGCGCAAACCACGGTCGTACGACGCGTGTGAATCCCCCGTTGGTCCAGTGCGGGGATTCCGTACCGCAGGTCATCGGGTGCAAGGCGCTCCAGCCGGGTTCGAGCTGACGGACGTAGCGTCTCCACCACCCGGCGGAGGAGTGCGCCCGTGAACCGCTGCGTGATCTTCGATCTGGACGGCACGCTCGTCGACACCCCGCGCGGGATCGTCACGACGTTCGCCGCGGTGTTCAGCCGGCTCGGCCTGCCCACAGTGGACTCCGCCTCGATCCGCGGCACGATCGGGCTGCCGCTGCCGGCCGCGTTCGCGAAGCTGCTCGGTGTCGCCGAGGACGAGCCCCGCGTCGCCGAGTGCGTCGCGCACTACCGGTCGATGTCCCGCAGGATCATGCTGCCGATGGCACCGAACCTGGTGTTCCGCGGTGTGTTCGACGGGCTGGCGTCGTTGCGGGAGAACGGTTTCCTGCTCGCCGTCGCGACGAACAAGTTCAGCGCGAAC
This sequence comes from Lentzea roselyniae, assembly GCF_039537795.1. Lineage (NCBI taxonomy): Bacteria > Bacillati > Actinomycetota > Actinomycetes > Pseudonocardiales > Pseudonocardiaceae > Lentzea > Lentzea roselyniae. The sequence continues at coordinate 64,284 of NZ_BAABBE010000021.1, read as the reverse complement.
GCCGAGGAGCTGCTCGTCGCGGCCGGCCTCCGCGACGAGTTCTCCGCTGTCGTCGGTGCGGACCAGGTGCCGATGCCCAAGCCGGACCCCGCGTCGGGGTTGCTGGTGCTGAACAGGCTCGGCGTGGCACCCGAGCGAGCGGTCGTCGTCGGCGACACGACGTGCGACGTGCTGATGGCGCGCGCGGCCGGGATGTCGTCGATCGGCGTGACCTACGGCGTGCACGGCGTCGACCAGTTGCTCAGCGCCGGCCCCACCTGGCTCGTCGACTCGTTCGCCGAGGTCGTCACCGCTGTGCGCGAGTGCCTCTGACTCAGCGCACGACGTCGTAGACCAGCTTCTGGATGCCGTTCGGGTACGACTCGCTCTCGGCGAGCTTCAGCATCTGCTTGTCCTTGTCGGTCTGGCTGAACAGCCGCTTGCCCGCGCCGAGCAGCACCGGGAACACCAGCAGGTGGTAGCGGTCGATCAGGCCGGCGTCGGACAGGTTGCGGTTGAGCGTCGCGCTGCCGTGGATGGTGATCGGGCCGCCCTCGGTCTCCTTCAGCGCCGCGACGTCGTCGAGCGAGCGCAGGATCGTGATGTCGCCCCAGTTGTCGACGAGCTGGTCCTCCTTGAGCGTGCTGGAGACGACGTACTTCGGAATCACGTTGTAGCGCGGGAAGTAGTCGAGGGTCGGCCACACCGGGGAGAACGCCTCGTAGCTGACCCTGCCCATCATCATCGCCGCGGACTCTTCCTGCTCGCGGCCCTTGATCTCGTAGGCGGCCTCGTCGAACTCGATGTCCTTGAAGGTCCAGCCGGAGCTGCGGTGACCGGGCTCGCCGCCGGGGGCTTCGACGACGCCGTCGAGCGAGACGAACGCGGTGGCGATCAGGGTGCGCATCGGAGTTCTCCTTGGTGTTCGAAGCGTGCTGTCATCAGTGTGTCGAACGGGAGATGCCGGGATCGACACCTCGCGCCAGGAAAGTTTCCGCCATGCGTCACGGCGACGCTGGACACCCCACCTGGTCCTACTGCTTCTCGTGCGGCACCGTCCCCCGCCAGGCCGGAAGATCACCGCCTGTTCCGCGTGCCGCAGGCGTTCGAGACGCACGCGCTCACCGACCCCGAGCTGTCCGAGCGGCTGCGGCAGAGCTACTCCGAGCTCCTCGCCCTGCTCACCGCGCTCGGCTCCGACCGCGCCGCCGAGCACCTGGCGCTGACTCTCGGCCTCGCGGGCCTGACCCTGACGGGCAATCTCACGGCCGCGGAAGCCCGCGCCGCAATCCGGTCAGGAATCAAGAAGCGCAGGTGATCCTCCCGCTCCTAACGTTGTCCTCAACAACAACAGGGAGGACAACGAAAATGAGCGGCAACAAGAGGATCCGGCAGTTCCACCGCGTGGTCAGCATGTTCTTCATGGCCACCGTCGTCTTCACGGCCGTCGCCCTGACCGTGGACAACTCCGCGGTGTGGGTGTCCTACGTGCCGCTGCTGCCGTTGTTCATCCTCATGGGCACCGGCGTCTACATGTGGTTCCTGCCGTCGATCGCCAGGCGCCGCGCCCGCCGTGCCGCCTAGTGGCCTGACCGGCACTAGCCGTTCAGCCGGTTCTCCAGGTGCGTGAGGGTGGCGTGCAGCGCCACCCCGTACACCGCGATCCGGCACGCCATCCGCCGGAACGTCGCGTCCGACGGCGCCATCGCCAGCTGAGCCCTCTGAGCGCCTCGATGTTGTGCCCCATCAACCGCTGGTGCTCGGCGGCGCCGTCCCACGCGGGCACGTCACGCTCGATGAAGTCCTCGAGCTCGTCGGCCATCTCCCGCTGCGCGACCGCGATGTTGAACCAGGTGGTGGCGTGCGCGGCGATGACGTCCGGCCGTCCCGTCAGCTCGTCCAGCACGTCCCTGAGCGGCCCGATCCGCTCCATCGCGGCCTTGGTCGTCTCCTCCGCGGGCGCGACCAGCGAGGGCACGGCGGCCTCGCGGACGGGATCCGGTTGCGGCGCCTGCTCCCCCGCGAGGTCGTACAACCCGGCCACGATGAGACGCAGGTTCTCCTCGACGTACTCGACCAGCTCGTCCTGCCGGACGTGCTTCTCCAGCACCAGGCCGATGATCCACCGGCACCACCGCGGTGCCGTGCGGATCAGGGTCGCGCACAGCGGCAAGTGCGTCGACGTGTGGGACGCGAGCCAGGACGCGACCGCCGACGCCACGCAGTACACGTGCAGCGCCACCAAGTTCAACCAGCAGTTCGTCGTCGAGCCGACCGGCACGGGCTCGTTCAAGCTGCGGGCGCGCCACAGCGGCCAGTGCTTGGAGATCGCGGGCCGCGGGCTCGCCGACAAGGCGAAGCTGCACCAGAACCGGTGCGTCGCCCACCGCGCCCAGGAGTGGGTCATCGGCTGACGGCTTAGGCTGACCGGAAACGGACAGGAGGGCCGAGGTGGCGGAAACGACGGTGGCCGGGGTGATGGCCGAGCTGGCCGCGCTGGAGGACCGAAGGCACGCGCGGTCAACGAGAAGCACGGCGACGACCACGGCGTGAACCTCGGCAAGCTCCGCGCGCTCGCCAAGCGCCTCAAGACCCAGCAGGACCTCTCGCTGGAGCTGTGGGCGACCGGTGACACCGCGGCCCGTCTCCTCGCCCTCCTGATCTGCCGCCCCAAGGCGTTCTCCCGCGACCAGCTCGACACGATGCTGCGCGAAGCCCGCCGTCCCAAGGTTCACGACTGGCTCGTGAACTACGTGGTGAAGAAGAGCGCCCACGCCGAGGACCTGCGCGTCTCCTGGTTCTCCGACCCGGACCCGGTGGTCGCGAGCGCGGGCTGGGCGTTGACGACCGAGCGTGTGCCACGCAAGCCGGAAGGCCTCGATCTCGAAGGGCTGCTCGACACGATCGAGGCGGAGATGAAGGGCGCGCCGGAACGCCTGCAGTGGGCGATGAACCACTGCCTGGCCCAGATCGGCATCGAACACCCAGCGCACAGGGCCCGCGCGATCGGCATCGGTGAGCGCCTCGAGGTCCTCAAGGACTACCCGACGCCGCCGAACTGCACGTCGCCGTTCGCCCCGATCTGGATCAACGAGATGGTCCGCCGCCGGCAGGACGCGTAGCGAACGTCGAGTGCCCCGGCTCCGGCGGCAGTTCGAGCAGCTGGCCGGCGACGTCGAGGAACTCACCACCGCACTGCCAGAGCGTGACGTCCGGGTCGACGACGAACGGGTCCGACGGGTCCACATCGTCCTCGCGGACGCGATAGGCCAGCGCCTCGATCTCGGAGTAGGCGAGCACCGTCTCGTTGGTCCCGCGCCACACACGCCGGAACATCACGGCGTTGACGCACGTCAGCCGGTCCTGCACGACGGTCCGCTGAAATCCGCGCCGCAGCAACAGCCTCATGCATTCCTGGACACTGCTCACGTTGTGCGCCAAGTCTCCTGCCCCTGCCGGTGTGAACTGCCAATTCTGGACGCACGCACAGGTACACCCGACCGGGCATCACTCGAACAGGTCAAACGTTTGGGTCAGCTGCACAACGCCGCGTGCCTCCGTTCGTGCAACACGCCCACGAAAGAAGACCGATTCGGGCGATGGCACGGGCCATCCGCATGCGCAAGCCTCTGCCGGTGGTCGACATCCCGGCACCTGACCCCCTCGCACCGCTGTACGAGCGCGCAGCGATGCAGATCCCCCGCATAGCCGAGCAGGTCCTGGAGGCGTTCTTCGCCAGATCCGCGGCCTACCGGCAACTCCCGCACCAGCTCGTCGACCGCGAGATCACCGAGGCGGTGACCCGAAACCTGCAGGTCTTCCTGCGCTCCTTGCGTGAGCAGCGGCCACCCGCGCCGGAAGAGCTGGCGGCCCAGATCGCCACCGCAGTCCGCAGAGCTCAGCAGGGCATTCCCCTCGACGTCGTGCTGAGCACCTACCACGTCGCCGCCCACGTCGGCTGGACCGCGATGGCCGGCGTCGCCGAGAAGGACGACATCGATGACCTGCTCGCGACCGTGCCCGCACTGCTGCAGTACCTGAGCTTCGCCGTGCCCGCCGTCGCCGCCTCGTACCTCACCGAACAGCAGGCCCTGCACGCCGAACGCCGCGAGGCGGGCCGCGCCCTGGTGGCCGCCCTGCTGACCGGTCGCGAGGCGGAACCGCTGGCCGAACGCATCGGCCTCGACCTGGCCAGCCACCACGTCGTCCTGGCCGTGCGGGTCGAACCGCCACCACTGAACGAGGGCGCCGACGGCCACGACGCACGGCTCGCCGCGCACGTGCTCGTCCGTCGCCTCCGCGCCGAACTGCCGAAGCACGCGCTCTCCGCACTCGACCACGACGGCGGCACCGTGCTGCTGCCCACCTCGGCGGAGACCGTGGACGCTGAACTGGCCGACGCCGCCGACCTGGTTCGCAGGCTGCACACCGCGGCGGGCCTCGGCCTGGTGGGCGGAATCGCCGCGGCCGAGAGCCGCGACGACATCCCCACCGCGGCCCGCCAGGCCGCCGACATCGCCGAGCTGGCCCAGCGACTGGGCCGCCCGTCCGGCGCGTACGTGCTCGACGACGTGCTGCTCGAGTACCAGCTCTGCCGTCCGGGCCCCGGCCGCAAACGCCTCGCCCGCGTGATGGACCGGCTGGCCGAGCATCCCGACCTGCTGCACACGCTGCGGGAGTTCATCAACAGCGACCACAACCGCCACCGCACGGCGGAAAAGCTGCACCTGCACCGCAACACGCTGAACTACCGCCTGCGCCGCGTCACCGAGCTGACCGGCTACAACCCGGCCGATCCCGGGGACATCCGGCTGCTCGCGGCGTCACTGATCGTCCACGACCTGCGGCCCTGACTCACTTCCGGTAGAAGTGCACGTTGCGCCACTGGTGTTCGGCACCGGCCGTCTTCAGCGTGCCGTACACCCCGTACTTGAAGTAGTGGTCGCCCTTGGGCCCGTTCGCGGTGTGGACGTGCTTTCCGTTGATGTAGATCGAATAGCTGCCGCCGGTGGCCGTGGCGTTGTGCGTGACGTTGATCCGCACCCACTTGCCGTAGATGTTGCTGACGAGGTCCTTGCCACCGCCCCTCAGCGTGCCGCCGTTGCGCGCGTAAGACCTGATCATCAACGTGGTGGCGCCCTCGCCGTCGTTGCCGAAGATCTGCATGGCGCTCTCGTCGTCGGTGCCCGAGGTGACCTTGAGCTCGCCCTCGAACTGCCGCTGCCCGGTCCGGTAGTTGTCCTGGATCCTGGCCTCGACGCGATTCGACCCGTTGTTGAAGAGCTTGAAGGTCTGCACCCCGCCCGCCCGGCGGTACGACCCTCCCGGTCCGGACGCGCTGGTGGTGCTGCTGGGGTAGCTCGTGATCTCGCCGCGGCTCTCTGGATCTGCAGGTTCCACGCGGGCTTGTACTCCTGCCACCCGCTGCCCACCGGCCCGGCCGAGGCCGCCGGCTGGATGACGGCGAAGGTGAGAAGTGTGGTGACGGCGGCTGCTGCGACTCGTCGTGCCATTTGCGCTCCTTGTGCACTGCAGGGATACACAGGCGGCGGCGAGGGAGAGTCTGACGCGTGAGTCAACAATTGCCAAACCCGAGGGATGCTCACGGAAAAGCCGGAAGGCCACCCGACCGGTGATCGGGTGGCCTCGCGGGAGTGGATCAGATCAGTCGCCGTGCGGGTTCTGGATCGAGACGTGGACGTGGTCGTAGTGACCGCTGGTCACACCGGAGCCACCGTTGTAGGTGCGCCAGCCCTCGGACGCGCGGGCGACGCTCCAGATCTTGCCCTGCCAGATCACGTACCGGACGTCGAGCTTGCTCGCGTACTTCTTCAGCCAGTTGGCGAGCTTCCAGCCCTGCTCCTTCTGCGCGGCGTTCGGGTGCTGCCCGATCGCGTTCGAGATCGTGCAGTCGAGAGCGTTGCCGGTGTTGTGGTTGCTGTCCGACGGCTCGTTGCTGCGGTAGTCGCCCACCCAGCAGTGCGTCTCGCCGGTCAGGCGGCGGATCTCGTCGTCCACGTGCTGCGTGCGCTTCGTGGCCTGAGGCGCGCGGGCCGTCGCGGACGGGTGCGGGTTGTCGTTCGGCGCACCGTAGGTGCCGCCGGTGCCGCCACCACCGCCGCCGCTGCCGCTGTCGTTGAGCTTGTGCGAGGCGTTCTCGTTCTTGAGGTCCGAGTTCAGGTTCGCCTTGGTGTTCGCGGCGATCGTCTGCTTGGAGCCCCCGTAACCGCTGTTGAAGTACACCGTGACGGGACTTCCGGTGCGGTTCCAGACCGAGGCGGCCTCGTTCTTCACACAAAGGCCCTTGCCGTTTCCGGCGCCCTTGAAGTCGTAGCAGCCGGGCTGCTCGTCACCGTAGTCGGAAACCGACGTGGTGAAGTCGGAAACCGACCCACCCTGATCACTGTTGTAGAACAGGCAGAATTCGCCCGACTCGCATTCACCGTTGCGGGCAGTGGCCGCGTTGGCCGTCGCCGCACCGAAGGACACGCTGATCAGCGCGCCCATCATCGCCACGAGAGTGAACTTCTTGAGCACTTTTGGTCCTTCTCTTCTTCGCAGGATCCGGCCCCCGCTGAAATTGCCGGAGCCCACTTTCACAGGGAAGCTTTTGTTTTCCGCTGGAAGCAGCATCTCGACGGCCGCTGACATCTCGCTGACACCAGAAGTCACCGGTCAGTCAGTGCCAGGAGACGGGTACGCCGAAGGCCTGAGCCGAAGAAGTGGATCACGGAGAAGGACACCGGAGAGGAAGGATGTCAACGTGCGAGGGGGCTCAGCCCGCTCCTCGCCACTTTCAACGTATAGCGCAGAGGGGGCCTTGCGGCAAGGCCCCTGTCGTGCCGCACACTCTGCGGCCGTAGCCACAACCAGCGACATTGTTCGCGATCGGGGGAAGTGAACGGATGAGCAGCCATGTGCTCGATCTCCAGGAGATCGACCAGTCGCAGCTCGCAGTCGTGGGCGGCAAGGGCGCGCACCTGGGAGAGCTTTCGCGGATCGGCGAAATCCGTGTGCCGCCGGGCTTTTGCGTGACGACGGACGCCTTCCGGCGAATCGTGGGAGAGGCGCCGTCGATCGGCGCACAGCTGGATCAGCTGGCGCACCTGGGCCCGGACGACCGGGAGGCGATCCGCACGCGCAGCGCCGAGATCCGGCAGGCCGTCGAAGAGATCGTCATCCCCGACGACCTGGCCGCGGAGATCACCGGTGCACTCGCCCTGCTCGGCGAGCGCACCGCCTGTGCCGTCCGGTCGAGTGCGACGGCGGAGGACCTGCCGGGGGCATCGTTCGCGGGGCAGCAGGACACGTACCTGAACGTCGTGGGCCCGGCGGAGGTGCTGCGGCACGTCAGCCGGTGCTGGGCCTCACTGTTCACCGAGCGGGCCGTGACCTACCGCCTGCGCAACGGTTACGGTCAGCGCGAGGTGAGCATGGCCGTGGTCGTGCAGCAGATGGTGTTCCCGCACGCGGCCGGCGTGCTGTTCACCGCAGACCCCGTCACGTCGAACCGGAAGGTCACCTGTGTGGAGGCCGTCTTCGGTCTCGGCGAGGCACTGGTCTCCGGTCAGGTGAACCCGGACATCTACCGGGTTCGCGACGGCGAGATCACGAGCAAAGCGATCGCCACCGAGCAATCGGCGCTGACGGACGACCAGGTCGTGCGACTGGAGAAGCTGGGCCGGCGGATCGAGGCGCGTTTCGGCCGCCCTCAGGACATCGAGTGGTGCCTGGCCGGCGACGACTTCCACATCGTCCAGAGCCGCCCGATCACGACGTTGTTCCCCGTCCCGGAGGCCGACGACGAGACCGATCGGGTCTACGTTTCCGTCGGCCACCAGCAGATGATGACCGACGCGATGAAGCCGCTCGGCCTTTCCGTGTGGCAGCTGACGACTCCCCGTCCCATGGCCGAGGCCGGCGGCCGCCTGTTCGTCGACGTCACGCAGATGCTCGCCGCACCGGCGAGCCGCGCCGGTCTTCTCGAGATCGCGGGAAAGTCCGATCCGCTGATGGGTGACGCCCTGCAGACCGTCCTCGATCGCGACGGCTTCGTCCCGTCGCTCCCGGAAGGCGTTCCCAGCCAGGAGATCCCCGGCGTCGTGCCGGCCACGATCGAAACCGATCCGGCCGTCGTCACCGAACTGATCGCGCACAGCGAGGAGTCCGTCGCCGCAGCCCGGCGCGACATCCGGGCCAAGTCCGGAACGGAGCTGCTCGACTTCATCCTGGCGGACTTCCAGGAGCTGCGGCGGATCCTGTTCGACCCGCGCAGCCACCAGGTGATCACGGCGGGGATGCAGGCCACGTGGTGGCTCAACGAAAAGCTGCACGACTGGCTGGGCGAGAAGAACGCGGCCGACACGCTCTCCCAGTCCGCGCCGCACAACGTCACGTCGGAGATGGGCTTGGCGCTGCTCGACGTCGCGGACGCGATCCGCCCGCACCCGGAAGTCGTCGCCTTCCTGCACGACACCAAAGATGAGTCCTTTTTGGACGACCTGGTCGAGGTTCCCGGCGGCCGGGAAGCACGTGACGCGATCCAGGCCTACCTCGACAGGTACGGCATGCGCTGCGTGGGCGAGATCGACATCACGAGGCCGCGCTGGAGCGAACACCCCGCCACGCTCCTGCCCCTGATCCTCACCAACGTCAGGAACTTCGAGCAGGGTGAGGGCGAACGCCGCTTCGAGCAGGGGCGGCAGGAGGCGTGGAAGAAGGAGCAGGAACTGCTGGAGCGCCTGCGTTCCCTGCCGGACGGCGAGCAGAAGGCGGGCGAGACCAAGCGGATGATCGACCGCCTCCGCACGTTCGTCGGCTACCGCGAGTACCCGAAGTACGGCATGGTCAGCCGCTACTTCGTCTACAAGCAGGCCCTGCTCGAAGAGGCCGAGCGTCTGGTGCGCGCGGGTGTGCTCGGCGAGAAGGAGGACATCTTCTTCCTGAGGTTCCAGGAACTTCAGGAAGTCGTGCAGGCCAACAAGGTTGACGACGAGCTGATCCGTCAGCGCAAGGAGGCCTTCAGGTCGTACGAGACGCTGACGCCACCCCGAGTGCTCACGTCGGACGGCGAGGCCATCGCCGGCACGTACCGGCGCGACTCGCCGGCCGGTGCACTGGTCGGCCTCCCGGTGTCCGCCGGGATCGTCGAGGGGCGGGCCCGCGTCGTCCTGGACCTGGCGCAGGCCGATCTCGAACCGGGCGACATCCTGGTCACGGCGTACACGGACCCCAGCTGGTCACCCCTGTTCGTCGCGATCACGGGCCTGGTGACGGAGGTCGGTGGTCAGATGACCCACGGTGCGGTGGTGGCGAGGGAGTACGGCCTGCCGGCTGTTGTGGGCGCGGCGAACGCCACGCGCCTGATTCAGGACGGGCAACGGATCCGCGTGAACGGAACCGACGGACACATCGAGATCCTGCCCGGCTGAGCCCGATCGCGACCGCCACGAGTGCGACACCGGCCACCACGTCCAGAACGTAGTGGTGGCCGGTGACCAGCACGACGAACGACGTGAGAACGGGGTACAGCCAGGCCAGCCATCGAGCGCGATGGCGCAGTGCCGACCACACGGCACAGGCACACCACGTCGTCCACGCGACGTGCATGCTCGGCATGGCGGCCAACAGGTTCATGCCCGGACGCGGAACACGTGACGCGGCACCGCCGAGGATGTCGTACGTGGCCATGTAGTCCACGATGCCGGGCAGGGTGAACCGCGGTGGTGCCTGCGGATAGAGCCACACCAGCAGCACGTCCAGAAGCATCATCACGATCAGCACGTTCCGCAGGCCGTCGTACCGATCTCGCCGAGCGAGGTGGAGCCAGATCAGGACGGCCGGCACCGCGAGGACGCTGAGGCGGTAGAAGCAGCCGGTCAGCCAGATCGCCGGCGGGTGCGCGACGATCGCCTGGTTGAGCGGGCGTTCGATCGCGAGGTGCAGCACCTGCTCCAGGCGCTGCACCCGCAGCGAGTTGATCGTCGCGGCCGGCTCACCCCTGTCGACCGCCGCCCTGGCGAGCCCGAACGCGAGATAGCCCGCGACGAGCAGCAGAACTTCGGCGTACCACTTGGCACGCAACGCCTTCCACACGGCTCAGAGCGCTCCGCCTGGCCTGCGTCCCGCGGTCAGGGCCTCGACCTGCTCCGCGGTGAACGGTGGGTCGAGCAGGTCGCCGCGCAGGGCGTGGCAACGGAACATGTCCGCGATGTAGTGCATGCGGTCCGGCAGGTCTGCCCAGTCGCGCGCGGCCGTGCCGAGCACGCTGTCCGCCGTCGGGTCGACGATCTCGAGCAGCGCCAGCAGTTCCGGGTCGGACAGCTCCGCGAGCAGCGGCGGGAACGTCGCGGGCAGGTCCTCGCCCAGATCGAGCAGCTCACCGCCCGGCAGCGCCAGGGTCATCAGGTGCTCGGTGACCGCCCGGCGCACCAGCACGCGCACCCGGTCGGCCAGCTGCTCGCTGGCGATGCGCACAGCACTCCTCCTGCCGAGCACGGTCAGCAGCGTCCTGCGCAGCCATTTGACCATCCGGTTGCCCGGCAGGAGCAGGTCGAGCAGACGGCGTTCGAGCTCGCGGGGGTCGACCACCGGTGCCTCCAGCGCGGCGGCGATCTCCGGTTGCAACCGCGTCTGCTCGTGCAGGCCGACCTCGATGTTCGCGAGGAGCAGCAGTTCGGCCCGCTGCTTCGGGTCGCCGGTGGTCATCGCGCGGTGGTAGCGGGTGAAGGCCTGCCGCAGATAGCGCTGCCCCTCCGGCGGCTCACCGGCCCGCAGCGAGTCGCAGAACTCCGCGATCGTCCGCTCTTCGGCGCCTGGACCGGTGAACTCGGTGAGGAAACGGGCGAACTCACGCGCGATCTCCTCGAAGACCTTGAGGTTGCCCCGCGCCGACGCGGCACTCACATCGTCGAGCCGCGCGACCGTCACCACGGCCCGGCGCACCATCTCGTGCGGAACGGTCCGCCGCAGGGCTCGCGCCACCAGGTCGACCCCGGCGGCCACCTCGGGCGAGGACTTCAGCAGCCGCTCCACCGTGCGCGCCAGGTCCTCCTGCCGGATGGTCCGCCCCACCTGCTTGGACGCCCACACCGCAAAGGTGCACCAGTTCGCGGCCCCACCGGTGACAGCGGCCATCGCCCGCGACAACCGGTGGTAGCAGTGGGTGATCTGCAGGTTGCGGACGACGGGATCGGCGTGCGCCGCGATCCGGTCGACATCGGCCACCACCGGCGGCATGTCGTCGCTTCGCTCGTGCACGTGCGTACCGGCCTGACTCATTGACGCCGACCTTTCTCCCCAGGGGTGACATCAACTGGGTCGTCCCGAGAGCGGGGAACGTGACGCTCACACCCATAAAGTCGCAATGACTTCAGTTTTGTACTCGTTACGAACATGAAGGCGTTACGGCTATCGTCGATCACGACGCCCGGCAGGCGCGAGCGCGAGAAGGCAGCCACACGTGCGGCGTTGTCGGAGGCCGCGCTGAAGCTCTTCCTGGAGCGGGGCTACGGCAAGGTGACGGTGGCGGAGATCGCCGAGGCCGCGGATACCGCGGTGGCGACGCTGTTCGCGCACTTCCCGGCGGGCAAGGAAGCGCTCATCCTCGACGACAGCGGCGAGCGCGAGGCCGCCCTGACCGCCGCGCTCGCGAGCGCCCGGAAGGCAGCTCCTTCCTGGACGCGCTGCAAGAGCCGCACTGGACCCCGGCGTCCGCGGCGGGCAGCTCTGGGGTCCGCGGCAGTTCGGCCTGCGAGGCGAGCCTCACCTCGAAAAGCCGCAGGCGCACATGACCGATCCGGCGAGCGCCGCGGCACTGTTGTCGAAGAGCCGCGAGCTGACCGGTGTCGACCCGGGCTGACGGCCGCACGGTGTCCCGTGCGGCCGTCCCGGGCCTAGCCCAGCAGTTCGGTCGGGTCGAGGGCGACGTCGAAGCCCAGCGCGACACCTCCACCCAGCGCGGCACCTCCCTTGCCCTTCACGTGCCACTTGCCGTCCTGGCCCTTCTCCACGCCGAACCCGCCACCGAAGCCGATGCCGGTCCACACCTCGGGCTGGACGGAAACCTCCGCCGGACCCACCTTCTTGCTGAGCTTGGGCAGTTCCACCGCGGCCCCGACCCGCGTCTCGGCGTCGATCGAGCCGCCGTTCGGACCGATCCCCCCGCTCACCTCCGCGCTGACACCGATCGGCACGTTGGCGCTCCCCGAGAGCTCGGCGGGCCCGAGCCGGCCGGTCGTCTCGGGCCCCGACGTCCGCAGCCCCGCGAAGCCCTTCGCGCCGAACTGGAGGCCCTTGGCGGCGTCCACGCCCCCGGTGGCCTCGAAGTCCGCGCCGACAGTGGTGCGCATGAAGGGTTGCCGTTCCCTGCCGTGGCGCTTCGCGTTCAGCGGTGACTCGATGAAGGTCACGTCCTTCCAGTTGGCGTGCCCCTTCCACCCACCGAAACTGCCCTTGTCCGGCGGAATGCGCACGAGGTCGCTGTTGGGCTCCTTCACCACCGCGCCAGGGCTGCGGTCCTTCAGCCAGCGGAGGGGAACGTCGCACGCGTTGCCGCACAACCAGTCGAAGCCGATCTCGGGAGTCGACTGGCTGGACCGGCCGTACGACGCCGGCGTGATCCGCAGGTTCGCAGCAGCTCCGGCAGCGAGGCCCCGCCGTTCACCGCCAGGCTTCACCAGGGGGTTGGGCTTCACGAGGGGGTTGGGTGCGGCGGTGAAACCAGGCCGCACGCCGCGCTGCCTTTGCGCGTTCCCGGCCTGCTGCTGCTCCAACCTCCGCACCTCGGCCTGCGCCGCCGCGGCCAGCTGCCCACGTCGCACGAGCGCGGCACCACCAGTCGCCGCCGCCCCCGGCGCCACCGCCAACCGGTTCGCCTTCTCCCGCGCGGCGTCGAGCTGACGCTTCAGTCCTGTCCCCGGCGCGCCACCACGCTGGGACTCCGCATACGCAGCACGGCCCGGTGCGGTGCGGGCAAGGGCTTCAGCGGCCTGCCGTTGCGCACGCATCTGACGTTCGGTCAGAGCCTGACGCTCCGCACCCGCCTCAGCCAGCCGCAACGACTGCGACATCGGCCTGGGCGCGGGCTTCTGGTCACCGCGCCGCTGGGGTTCGACCCGCTGTTGAGCCGCACGCTTGGCTGCGGTCCCCGGCGCGCCGCCACGCTGGGACTCCGCATACGCGGCGCGGCCCGGTGCAGTGCGCGCAAGATCCTGCGCGGCCCGCTGCTGAGCCTCACGCCTGGCCGCACTTCCCGGCGCCCCACCACGCTGAGACTCGGCGTAAGCGGCACGTCCGGGTGCGGTGCGCGCGAGGTCGTTCGCGGTCGACGTACGTGGCTGGTTCGGCTTGGCCGGCCGGACCCCGGCCGGGATCCGGTCGGCGATGATTCGCTTGCCGGTTTGGGGGACGAGTTTGGGAGGCTTGGGTTTGACCGTGGGCTTTTGGCCGCTGGGGCGTTGGGACTCCGCGTAGGCCTGTCGGCCGGGCGCCGTGCGGGCCAGATCGTCGGGCATCGGCGGACGTGCCCGGTTCTGCCTGGGCGGCAACGATTTCGGCTTGTTGGGCGCAGTGAGCCTCGGCGAGGGCCCGGACTTGGGTCCGGCTTTGCCGGGCGTCCCCAGCTGAGGCGGCTTCGGGACGACCCTGGGCTTCGGGGCCTGCTTCAGCGGTGGCTTCGGCGTGACGTTGGGTTTGGGGGTCGACTTCAGCGGCGGCTTCGCCACCGGCTTGGGCTTGGCCGCGTTGGGCTTCGGCACGACCCTGGGCTTCGGCGCCGGCTTCGGCTTCTGTGCCTGGGGCTTGGGTTTCACCGTGGGCTTGGAGTTGGCCGGAGCCTTGGGCTTGGGCTTCGCCGCGGGCCTGGAGTTGGCCGGAGCCTTGGGTTTCGCCGCAGGCTTGGGCCTGGTCGCAGGCTTGGAGTTGGCGGGAGCCTTGGGCTTGGCCGCAGGCTTGGGCTTGGGCTTGGTCGCGGGCTTCGACTTCGCCGCGGGCTTGGGCTTGGCTGCAGGCTTGGGCTTGGCTGCGGGCTTCGACTTCGCCGCAGGCTTCGACTTCGGTTTCGGCTTGGGCGCGGGCTTCGGCTTGGCCTTCGGCGCGGCTTGGCGCGCCGCGGAAGGCTTCGACTTCGACGCGGCCTCCGCCTCCTGGGCACCGAGGGCACCCACCGCCAGCGTCAGCAGACCACCCGAAGCGGCGTACAGGGCTGCCCTGCGCATGCTCTTAGAATTCACGCTCGATCTCCCTCCGGCGCACCCTGCGCTGCTGCAGCTCGATTCCGAGAGAACGCCCCATCAGCCCGCCGAACAGGCCGGCCGCGAGGCCTCCCGCCAGTGCGGCCGGCAGCAGGTCGACGAACACCGCCGGGATCGCTCCCGTCACCAGGGCAACGGAGATGCCGGCGATGTTGCCCGCCTTCGCGCTGCTCATCGGCTCACGTCGCGGCGGCTCGTAGTCGTAGTCGTCGTAGTCCACGTCCACGTCCACGTCCACGACCTCGTCGGACTCGTCGGACTCGTCATCGTCGGCCTCGTCGTCATCGAACGAGGAGTCCACTTCGGACTGCCAGACCTCCTCCGGCAGAACGACGTAGTACGAGTCGTAGGACGGCTCGGTGTCGTCGGTGAACTCGTCCTCCGCCGTGGAGGATCCGTACTCGTCGAACGACAGTCGCTTCGTCGGCATGCCGCTCACCCGCTGTGCGCCGACGACGACACGGAGATGGTCACCTTCTTGCCGGACTTCTGCTTGCTGGTGTGCACCTTCAGCCGCTTCTCCATGTCCGGTGAGGTCTTCACCGTCAGCACGGGCTCGACCGGCTTGGGCTTCTTGGTCTTCTTCTCCTCGTTCTTCTGCTTCTGGATCTTCTTGATCTCGCCCTTCTTCTTGTCGTAGTCCTTCTTCGCCTCAGCCAGCTCCTTCTCGGACTGCTTGACCTTCTTCTTCGCCTCCGTCGCCTCGGACTTCGCCTTCTTCAGCGCTTCGTCGGTCGGTGAGGGCTTCTTGACGGGCTTCGCGGCCGGCACGTGCAGGGTGACCTCCGCCTTGCCCGCACCGCTCGCCTGCACGCTGGCGTGGGCGATGGCCGGCGCGGGCGGCTCCGCGTCCTCGACAGCGGCCACGACCTGTCGCTTCACGACCGGCACCACGGCCTTCACAACGGGCTTCGCGACGGGCTGCGCAACCGGCTGTGCAACGGGCGGAGCGGCAGGCTGCGCAGCCACCGGTGCTGGCAGCTCCGGCGCGGGCGGCGCGGCCTCCGTCTGCAGAACGGGCAGCGGCTTCGGTGCCGGGGGCGGCGGCGGGGTGGGCTCCGCCGGCTTCGAGGGAGTGGCCGGCGCCGACTGCGCCGCCGGCCGCTGGTCCGGCTTCTTGTCCTCCGCCGCGAGCACGTTGACAGTCGACGCACCGATCGCGGCCGTCATCAGCCCCGCGACACCGTACAGCGCCGCCCGCTTCAGGTTGCCGCCGTTTCCTGACTCTTCCATGACTCCTCGCTTCGCTAGACGCCTGGCGAGGACAGTCACACCGGCCGGTGCAGAACCAGTGCTCCGCAGGGCAACGGAAATGAACCGCGATTGGACACCCCCTTCCTACCGTCAGGTCCCAAGAGGTGACGGAGGTGACGGAAATGCTGTTCCGCGTACTGGGGCCGCTCGAAGTCGTCCACGTGGACGACAGCAGGGCCGACATCCCGGCCGGGGCGCCGGAACACGTCCTGACCGCGTTGTTGTTGCGCCCCAACACTTGGACGACCGTCGAGAGCCTCGCCGAGGCCGTGTGGCCCGACCGGATCTCGGCGTCTCCCGCCGGCGAGTTGTGGCCGCACGTGCACGAGCTGTGCAGGCGCACACCGCTGTTCGGCGAGACGTCGGCGCGGATCGAGAGCCTGCGCGGCAGGTACCGGCTCAACGTCGGCGAGGGCGAGCTGGACAGCATGGTGTTCGAGCAGCTGGTCCACGACGGACGCGCCGTGCTGCCCACCGATCCGGAGACTGCGGCCCGCTGCTTCCGCGCCGCGGCCGACCTGTGGCGAGGCAGGCCGTTCGCGTCGCTGAACACCTACCACAGCCGGGCGGAAGCGGATCGGCTGACGCGACTGCGGTGGGCCGCGCTGGACCACCTCGTGGACGCCATGATGGCGATGGACCACACCGCCGGCTCGGTGTCGTTGCTGCAGGCGCTCACCGCGGAGGACCCGAAACGGGAACGCACCTGGCTGCGCCTGGTCGAGGTGCTGACCCACGCCGGCCGGCCGCTCGAGGCCGCGGCTGCGTCCCGCAAGGCCGCCCGCGCAGCGGGGATGACGCGATGACCGGCGGAGACGACTTCGAGGTCATCGGCACGGGTCCCGTGGCCACCGTCTACGGTGGAATGTACCTGGCGCTGAAGGCGTATCCGCCGCTGGGAGAGCAGGTGCTCGACGCATTCGAACGCGAGCAGGCAGCGCTGGCCCCGTTGCTCGACGAGGCACCGATCCTGCCGGTCGACGAGGTGGTGTGGCTGGGAGACGGCAATCCGGCGTTGCAGATGGAGCTGTGCCCGGTGTCGCTCGCGGGACTCGTTGCGGCGAGCGGGAAACTGCTCGTGCCCGACGCGCTGGCGATCGGCCACGCGGTCGCCACGGCCGTCGCCGCTGCACACCGCGCCGGTGTCGTCCACGGTGGCCTGACACCGCACAACGTGCTGTTCCACCCGTCCGGCGCACCGGTGGTGGCGGACTTCGGCACGGCGTTGCGCCGCGCGTTCCCGCCGGCCGGAACCGAGTACACCGCACCGGAAACCCGGCGTGACGGCACGATGGACGAAGCCGCCGACCTGTACGGGATCGGTGGTGTGCTGCACCTGGCCCTGACGGGTTCCCCGCCGGGCGGGGACGCGCAGTGGCAGGACTGCCCGGCGGACCTGGTGAAACTGGTGCGGCGGCTGCTCGCCGAGGAGCCCGCGGACCGCCCGTCGACGGCCGACGTCGTGGTCAGGCAACTGACCGCAATGCAGGAGCCGCAGCCAGGACCAGAACCAGAACCAGAGCCCGAACCTG
Organism: Lentzea roselyniae; assembly: GCF_039537795.1. NCBI lineage: Bacteria > Bacillati > Actinomycetota > Actinomycetes > Pseudonocardiales > Pseudonocardiaceae > Lentzea > Lentzea roselyniae. The sequence goes on along the minus strand of NZ_BAABBE010000021.1, from coordinate 47,267 downwards.
AAGCCGCAGAGCCCGCGAAGCGCACCCGGTTCCGCGCCCGGACGGTGATCGGGGTCGTCGCCACCGCCACCGCACTCGTCACCGTGCCGGTCTTCGTCCACCACCAGCAGGCCAACCCGCCGTCAGCGGCGCCCACGACCACAACGACTACGAGCTCGTCCGCACCCGCCACGCTCACGCTGACCGACCCTGTCGACGGCGGGACGCACGTCGACCTGGCCTGGCAGGCCCCGGACGGCTTCACGTTCGCCGTCGTCGTGGCGGCCGAGAACAAGCAACCGCAGGTGCTCATGGCCCGCAGCCGGTCGATGCGCGTCCCGGTGGAGGGTGTGGGCAGGTACTGCTTCCTCGTCCAAGCCACCGACGGCGCGCGGGTCCTGGAGAGCCCGCCCAAGCCGATCCGCGGAGCGACCTGCAAGGCCTGACGGTGTCATCAAATCCTCATAGTCGTCCTGTGACAGTACGAACCGTGCTGGCAGGAACGACTGGGGGTACGGAGATGCTGTTCCGCGTACTGGGGCCACTGGAGACGGGCGTGCGGGTCGCGCGCAAACCCGCCGCGCTGCTCGCCACGCTGCTGCTGAACGCGGGCGAGTGGGTGGACTGCAACCGGCTGACCGAGGTGATCTGGCCGGATCAGGTCCCTCCGCGATCGGCGCTGTCGAACATCAAGAGCTACGTCTGGCAGCTCCGCCGTGACCTGCCGGACAGCGGGCCGCGAATCGAGGCACGGGCGGGCGCGTACCGGTTGTGCGTGGCACCGGGCGAGGTGGATGCCGAGTGTTTCCGGCGGCACACCGCTGCCGGCCGATCCGCCATGGCACGAGGTGACGCTGCGGAAGCGGTGCGCCACCTGGAAACCGCGGCACGGCTGTGGCGCGGCAGGCCGTTCGCCGAGCTGCCGGACGACGTCGTGGCACCGGTGGTCGCGGAGCTCGAGGAGCTGCGCTGGGAGGTCCGCGAGACGCTGGCCGACGCGTTGACCGCCGTGCGGCGCCACCGCGAGGCGATCGCGCTGCTGCGCGAGCTGACCGCCGCGGACCCGCTGCGCGAAGGACCGTGGGCACGGCTGGTGCTGACCCTCGTGCGGGCGGGCCGCCGCAGCGAGGCGCTGGCGACGTACGAGGACGCTCGGCGCGTGCTCGCCGACGAGCTGGGGGTCGACCCCGGTCCGGCACTCGTCGAGGCTCACCGGCAGGCACTGGTGGAACCGGGAACCCGGCGCGTCCGCTGCGACCTGCCCAGGGCCGTGCCGGACTTCACCGGCCGCTCCCGCGAGGTGGCGAGGCTGACCGAGCTGGGCCGGTCCGCCACGACCACCGTGCCGGTGGTCGTGATCGACGGGACGCCGGGCGTCGGCAAGACCGCGCTCGCTGTGCACGTCGCCCATCGGATCGCCGGGGAGTTCCCGGACGGCCAGCTGTTCGTCGACCTCCGCTCCCCCGACGGTGCGCCGCTCGACGCCGGCCTGCTGCTGGCGCGGCTGCTGCGGGCCGCTGGAGTGCGCGACATTCCGGACGACGTCGTCGAACGAGCGGCGGCCTGGCGTGCCGAGCTGGCCGGCCGGCGCGTGCTGCTGGTCCTGGACGACGCGGCGAGCAGCGACCAGGTCCGCCCGCTGTTGCCCGGCAGTGCCGGCTGCATGGTCCTGATCACCACGCGCACCCCCGTGCTGCACCTGGACGCGATCACGCCGCTGACGCTGGCGCCATTGGCCGCGGCGCAGACCGCCGCCCTGTTCCGTTCCGGCGCCGAGGCGTCCACCGACGACGTCGTGCAGGAGGTGGTCCGCCGCACCGGAGGTGTGCCCACCGCGGTCCGTGCGGCCACCGCGCTCTTCCGAACGCGTCCACAATGGACTCATCGGCAGTTCGCCGCCTGCCTGATGCGCGATCACGCCCACCACGTGACACCGGCGTTGCGCGAGCTCACGGCCGTCTGAGCTCAGCCGCAGCGGTAACCGACGCCACGCACGGTCTGCACGAGAGGAGGAGTGCCGAGTTTCTGCCGCAGCGCCGCGATCACGACGTCGAGCACGTTCGACGCAGGCCTCACCTCGGCGTCCCACGCCGCCGCGATGAGGTCGTCGCGGCGCACCGGTTGCCCGCCCGCGGCCACGAGGCGGGCCAGCACCGCGAACTCCTTGACCGTCAGGTTCAGCGCCCGGCCCTCACGGACGGCGGTGCGCCGGCCGAGGTCCAGTTCCAGGTCGCGGTGGCGCAGCACCGGCGGTGGCGCGACACTGGTCAGGCGGCACAGGCTGCGCACCCGTGCGATCAGCTCCGGCATCGCGAACGGTTTGACCAGGTAGTCGTCGCCGTAGGGCAGACCCTCGACCGAGTTGTCGATGCCGGTCAGGAACAGCACGGGCACCCCGCAGCCGTCCTGGCGGCGTTGCTTCACGTAGTGCAGCGCGTCCCCGGAGGGCAGGATCCGGTCGAAGATGACGCAGTCGTAGGTGTTCACGAACAGCGCTTCGTCAGCCTCCGGCAGGTCGGTGGCGACGTCGACGGCGAAACCCGCGCCACGCAGCGAGGTTTCCACGGCGAAACGTGTGTCCTCGTCATCTTCGGTCACCAGCACGCGCACAGTGATCGACGCTAGCGGATCACCCGGCGTGGACGAGCAAGGCGTTAGGGTGCAGCAGGTCAACCATCTCCGTGACCACCTGAGGGATTCGATGACACGACCGGCGGGAGGGGGCCCTCCGCGCGTGCTGCTCGTCGAGGACTACGAGGACACACGCATCGCTCTCGTGGTGGAGCTGGAGGCCGCGGGCTTCGACGTCGACGCCGCCGCGGAGATCGCCGGCGCGGACAGGTTCCTGAACAGCAACGACTACGACTGCGTCGTGTTCGACCGGCTGCTGCCCGACGGCGACTCGATCACGTACGTCCACCGCAGGCGCAAGGAGGGCTGGGCCACCCCCGTGCTGTTCCTGACCCAGCTGGACAGCGTCACCGACCGGGTCGCCGGATTCGACCACGGTGGTGACGACTACGTGGTCAAGCCGTGTGACATGGCCGTGGTGACCGCTCGCGTCCAGGCGATGTGCCGCCGGGCCGGCCGTGCTCGCCCGTCCGTGCTGCGCCACGCGGACCTCGAGGTCGACTGCGCGCGGCGGGAGACGCGCCGGCGCGGGGTGCTCCTCACGCTCAGCCACAAGGAGTTCGCCGTGCTCGAGCACCTGATCGCACGGGCGGGCACGACCGTGACCAGGTCGGAGCTGATCGAGCACTGCTGGGACACCAGCACGGACCCGATGTCCAACGTCGTCGACAAGGTCGTGAAACGGCTGCGCCAGAAGCTGCTCGAACCGGAGCTGATCCACACCGTGCGCGGCGTCGGTTTCCGGCTGGAGGCCCAGCGGTGACCACCGGTGCCGCGGCCCGCCTGCGCGGTCTGAGGTGGTTGCTCACCGGGTTGTTCACGGCGTTGAACGCGACCGGGGTGCTGCTGGTCGGGTGGCTGCTGCTCGACCTGGACGAGCAGAAGGGCGAGCAGGCGCTCGACGCCGACCTGCGCCGGGTTCCCCCGCTGGTGGTGCGGCACCTCGAGTTCAAGGGCGGCGACCTCGACACGCGCGGGCTCTTCGGCGACTCGATCACGGTCGAGTGCCCGCAGTTCGCGGTGCTGCCCGCCGGCGAAGGGCGGTTCGACCCGTATGTGAGCGGTATGTCCTGTGTGGACGTCGATCTGGCTGTGCTGAGCGAACTCGCCAACGACGCGGTGCGCGAGCGTGTGCCGCAGAGCGCTTATGTGCATGCGACGAACGGCAAGCTCGTCCGGGTCTACGCGCAACCGTTCATCAGCGCGGACGGGCCGTACGTCGGCGCAGTCGTCGCGCACATCGACGCGCAGCAGGAGAAGGACCGGCACGACCGGCGGGTGCTGCTCGTGGCGCTGGGCAGCGTGATCCTCATCGGCGCGCTCGGCGGCACCGGCCACTTCCTGTCCGGACTCGCGATCAGACCGGCGGCGATCGCGCTCGAACAGCACGAGGAGATGCTCAACGGCATCGCGCACGACCTGAAACGTCCGGTCACCGGGCTGCGGGCGCTCGCGGACACCGCGATGCGCAATCCGGGCAGCATGGGCAAGGTGCTGCCGCGCATCATGCGGCTGGCCAAGCGGATGGGCGGGATCGTGAGCACCCAGCTGATGCACGCGAAGTTCGAGGCCGGCGTGCAGCAGCTCGCCATCCAGTCGGTGCAGCTCGACCAGCTCGTCTCCGCCGTTGTCGAGGACATTCCCGCCGACGGCGCCCGCATCACCTTCACGGCCGTGCCGACCAGGGTCGACGCCGACCCGGACCTGATCGGGCGCGCGGTCGAGAACCTGATCGGCAACGCCGTCCAGCACGGCCACCTGCCCGGCAGCGACCCGGTCGTGCACGTGAGCGTGGCCAGCGGGAGGGTGGTGGTCGCCGACGAGGGACCCGGGCTTGACACGGTCGCTGCACAACGCGCGCTGCAGCGGTTCACCAGCAGCGGCGGATCAACGGGGCTGGGCCTCTACCTCGTGCAACGGATCGTGCACGCGCACGGCGGCACGCTCGGGATCTACCGGTCCGAGACCGGCGGAGCGATCTTCGAGATCGCGCTCCCCGCCGGGCGCCGGTAAATGTACCGATCCCGAATGTTTTCTGTACCGGCGTCGTTACCCTTCGCTGTGTGAGTGAACGCAAGCACTCCCGCTGGCCGTTGCTGGGCCTGGTCATCGCCGCCGTCGCGACCGTGACGCTGGCGTTGACGGGTGCCGCGAAAAACGTTCCCGGCCTCGAGTTCATCCCGTCGGGCCACTGGATCGCGAACCCGGAACAAGGGCTCGTGGTCCGCGTGGACGGTGCGACCAAGAAGCCGGACACCCAGGTGTCCGTTCCCGGTGTCACCCCCGGCAGCCAGGTCGTGCAGGACGGCACCCACGGCTACGTGGTCGGCGACGACGACGTGACGATCTTCGGCAAGTCGACGCTCTCCGTGGAGGCGACGGTGCCGGCGCCCGTCAAGGGCGAGCGGTCGGTGCCGATCGAAACCGCGGGCGGGGCCTACTCGGTCTTCCGGCAGAGCGGCCAGATCGTGCGGCTCGGCCTGGAGCCGAAGGTCATGTCCGCAGGAGGCCCGGTCGGACCACCCGTCGCGACCGGTGACGGCACGGTGTGGTTGCACCGCACGGACTCCGGGGCGATCTGCACGGTCGTGCGCGACGCGACGAGCGTCAGCTGCACCGCCGCCGCGCCGGCCGGTCACGCGGGCGGCCTCACCGTCAGCGGCGGGAAGGTCGTGTTCGTGGACACCACCGCCGACACGATGAGCGTCGTCGAGGCGAAGGGGCTCGGTCCCGCGATCAAGCTCGGTGTCGACGCGCCGGCGGACGCCCGGATCGCCACCGCGGACGCCGCGGGCAAGGTGGCCCTGCTCGACCCGGCGGGGAACCGCATGCACCTCGTGGAAGCCCGCGTCGACGAGAAGGGCGCGCTCGCCGAGCAGCGCCCGCCCGCCGCGACCGTGCCGCTTCCGGCCGGCGAGTACGACGCTCCGGCGGTCAGCGGTGAGGCCGTCGTGCTGCTCGACCACAAGAGCAAGTCCGTGCGCACGTACGACAACGGCGGGCGCGAGAAGCACTCCACGCCGATTCCCCAGGAGAAGGGCAGGCCCGAGCTCGTCCGCGGCGAGGACGCGCGCGTGTACGTCGACGGCGGCGAGGGCAAGCACGTCGTCGTGGTGGACAAGGACGGTTCACTCCAGCCGGTGCCCGTCATCGGCGCGAAGCCGGAGGAGCCGAAGCAGCCGGTGCAGCCTCCCGTGGTGCCCCCCGCTGTGCCCACTGTGCCGCCCACCGTGCCGTCCGCAGACAAGCCCGCCGACCGTCCGGTGCCGCCGCCGAACACGAACAGGCCTGTGCCGCCGCCCGCGCGTGCCAACCCGCCGCAGCAGACACCGCCACCGATCCCGGTGACGCCGCCCGGCATGCCGCAGAACCTGGCCATCGCCATCACGACCAAGCAGGTCGACGCGACCGTGACGTGGGGTGCCGCGCCGGCCAACGGCGCACCGGTCACCGCCTACCACATCTCGTGGCAGAGCGAGGGCGGCCGTTCCGGCTCGGCCTCGGTGGCGGGCGGCACGCTGTCCTACGTCGTCAAGGGCATCTGGTCGGGCAAGGACCACCCGTTCACGGTCACCGTGGTCGCGCAGAACAGCGCGGGCCGGGGCGCGCCGGCGACGGCACGCCAGGTGCCGCCGCCGAGCACCAAAAGCATCAGCCTGACCAAGGGCCCGCGCGCACCCGACTGCAAGGAGCCGAACTGCTACTACATGCACATCGTCATGACCGGTTTCGAGCCCGGGACCAGGTACAGCGTGGATCCGCATTCGACGCGCGCCGGCTATTCCAACCCCGGTCACGGCATCACGACCAACGAGCAGGGTCGTGCGGAGTTCAACGCCTTCTACTACCACGGCGCCGGTGACACCGTCTGGGTCACGGCGGACGGGGTGCAATCGAATCGTCTGGAGTGGACCGAGTGAACCAGATGCGTGCGGCCGCGGTGTTCTCCGCGATTTCCAACAACGTCCAGCTGGTGGTCAGGGGCAAGCCGGACGTCGTGCGGCTGGCGATCGTCGCGCTGCTGGCCGAGGGACACCTGCTCGTCGAGGACGTGCCGGGACTGGGCAAGACCACGCTCGCGCGGTGCCTAGCGCGCAGCATCGGCGGTAGCTGGAGCCGGATCCAGTTCACCCCAGACCTGCTGCCCGGCGACATCACCGGAGTGACCGTCTACCACCAGAAGGACGAGAAGTTCACCTTCCACCCCGGCGCGGTCTTCGCGAACGTCGTCGTGGCGGACGAGATCAACCGCGGCACGCCGAAGACGCAGTCCGCGATGCTCGAGGTGATGTCGGAACGCCAGGTCACCGTCGACGGCGTGACGCACCAGGTGCCCTCGCCGTTCCTGGTGGTGGCGACGCAGAACCCGATCGAGATGGAGGGCACCTACCGGCTGCCGGAGGCGCAGCTCGACCGGTTCCTGCTGCGGCTGTCGGTCGGCTACCCCGAGATCGCCGACGAGGTGTCGATCATCATGAACAACTGCACCGGCATGAACGCCGACCGCCTGCAGCCCGTGGTCGAGATCGCCGCGCTGGTGGAGGCGATCAACGAGGTGCGCGGCCTGTTCGTCGACGGGGCGATCTGCGAGTACGCGGCCCGCATCTGCGCCGCGACGCGGATCCACGCGTCGGTGCGGTTCGGTGCGAGCCCGCGCGGCAGCATCGCCCTGGTGCGGGCGGCACAGGCGCTGGCGGCCACCGCGGGCCGCTCGTTCGTCACCGCGGACGACATCAAGTACGTCGCGGTGCCCGCTCTCGCGCACCGGCTCGTGCTGACCGCGGAGGCCGAGCTGAAGCAGCGGTCCACCGCGGATGTCGTGGCGGAGGTGCTGGCGACCACCCCGGCGCCGATGATGAGCGGCGCGGGTCACTAGGTCATGCGGCTGACCGGGCGAGGCACCGTCGTGCTGGTGGTGTCGCTGGGGTTGGGCGCGGCCGGGTTCTGGGGGCGCTACCCGTTGTTCCTGCTGCTGGCGCTCGCGGGACTGGTCGCGGTGGTGGCCGCGGTGGCCGTGACGTTCCGGCGCGTGGGCGTCGAGGTGACGCGCGAGGTGTACCCGGACCGGGTCGAGAGGGGCTCGCAGGCGCTGGGAAAGCTCAAGGTGCGCAACACTTCCGCGCGGTGGCAGCGCGGTTTCCTCGCCAGGGACACCGCCGGCGGCTTCCACCGCACGGTTCAGGTGCACGGCCTGGCACCGGGCACCTCGCGGCCGTACGACTACCACCTGCCGACGCCGGTGCGCGGCAGGATGCCGGTCGGCCCGCTCACGTTGCGCCGCACGGACCCGTTCGGCTTGGCGCACAACAGCGTGACCGTCGGCGACACGGTGACGCTGTGGGTGCACCCGCGCTCGTATCCCGCGTTGGCGCGGACCGGCGGATTCCCCCGCCACCACCACGAGGGCCGGTCGAACGAACACCTGCGCGGCTCACTCGACCTTCGCGAGCTGCGCGAGTACCAGCCGGGCGACGAGGTCCGCGACATCCACTGGAAGGCGACCGCGCGCACCGGCCGGTTGATGGTCAAGGAGTCCGCCGACCCGGACCAGCCCCGGCTCACCGCCGTGCTCGACACCCGCGCGTCCGCCATGCCGCCGTTCGCTTTCGAGGAGGCGGTGGACGTCGCGGCCTCGCTGCTGAGGTCCGCCGCGCTCGCCGGCCACCACGCCAGGCTGCTGACGTCGTGCGGCACGGACCTCGCCACGGCGGGTGGACCGCTGGCGGCACGGCAGTTGCTCGACCAGCTCTGCCTGATGCGTCAGAGCGACGGGACGGGAGCCCTGTTGCCGGCAGTCCGGCATCAGGGCGGCAGCCTGGCCGTGGTGACGTCCGGGGCCGCGGACTCCTCTGAGCTGTCCGGGCAGCGTTCCCGGTACTCCGCGATCTTCCTGCTCGCTCTCGCGCCGGACGGGTACGCGGCCCACGTGCCGGGTGCGCGCGTGCTGACCGCTGCCGACGCCGCCGGAGTTGTGGGGCTGTGGAACGAGGTGCGGACGTGAAGAAACGACTGCCCGTCGCGCTCACCGTCCTCGCCGCCGCCGTGGCCGGGCTGTGTTTCGCGCCTGTTTTCGGTGCCGGCGCACTGCTCCCGGTCATCGCGGTGGTCGCCGTGGTCACCGGCGCCGCAGCACTGCTGTGCGAGTCGCTCGTCGCGTGGCGTCCGCTCGTCGTCACGCTCGCCGGGCTGCTGGCCGTCGTGGAAGTGCTGCTGTTCCCGACCACCGTCCTCGGGCTCCCCACCGGTACGACGCTCGCCCAGCTCGGCGAGGGCGTCACCGAGTCCTGGCAGCTCACCCTGCAGTCGACCTGGCCGGCCCGGCCCGACGCGAAGCTGGTGCTGTTCGTGCCGCTGCTCGTGCTGCTGGCGTCCGTCTTCGGCGTGGAAATCCTGCTGCGCCTGAAGAAACCGGCGCTCGCACTGGCGCCCAGCTTCCTCGTCGTAGCGCTGAGCCAGCTGTTCGGCGCACTCACCGGACCCGCCGCCGTGGTGGCGGCGCTCTCGTACGTCGCCGTCGCCGCAGGGCTGTTCGCGGTGAGCCGGCCGTCGGAAGAACACCAGTCCGCGCAAGCGTTCCTGCCCGCTCCACTGGTCGTCACCGCGGTCGTGGTCGTGATCGGCCTGCTCGTGCCGATGCCAGGCCCGGCCTACTCGCTCAAGCAGGAGCAGCTCGCGCCGGTGTCCGCCCGGATGACCAGTCCGCTCGACGACGTCGCCCAGCGGCGCGCCCATCCGGACGCTCCGGTGTTCAGCGTGCGGCCGGCGTGCGACGAGTGCGTGCCCGACCGGTGGCCGATCGTCGTGCTCGACACCTACGACGGCGTCACCTGGGCGGCCGGCAGCCGGTACCGCAGGCTCGGCACCGAGCTCGCACCTCCCGCCCTCGACGTCCCGGTGCGTCGCCGGGACGCGGTGATCAGCCTGCGCGAGGCGGGAACCAGGTGGCTGCCGAGCCAGACCTGGCCTGCCGCCGTGAGCGGAGCCGACCCGCTGGTGGAGGAAACCGAGGGCAGCCTGCTCGTTCAGAGTCCACTGAGGACGGACACGGCCTACGGGCTGAGCTGGTGGGAGCCGGAGATCGGCGGATCGCTCGACGGTTTCGCGATCGACCCCGGACTGGGTGGCCTGGACGGCGTCGGCACACCGCCACCCGGTGTCGCCGAGCTCGCCACCGGGGCCGTCAACGGCGTCCGGTCGAGCTTCACGTCGGCGCTGCAGCTCGAGCGGTTCCTGCGGGAGAACTACCGGCGGGTGGACGGCGCCGGCGGGCACAGCTGGCCGCAGCTGCGCCGGTTCCTGCTGGACACCAAGGAAGGCACGGGCGAACAGTTCGCCGGCGCGTACGTGGTGCTGGCGAGGATGCTCGGCATCCCGGCCAGGCTCGTCGTCGGTTATCGCACCCCGGAACGGAAGTCCGGCGGCGAGTACGTCGTCTACAACGACGACGTACTCGCGTGGCCCGAGGTGGCGGTCGCCGGCGTCGGCTGGGTACCGCTGGACCCGGCCGGTGCGGCGAAGGGCGGTGGGGGCAAGAACAACGGCCTGACCGCCGCGACGCAGAACGCGCGGGAGAAGCTGCCGCCGGTCCCGCTGGACCCGCCGGTGGCTCCCGGCTCGTCGCGGCAGGCCGAGGCGGATGCGCAGGACCGGTCATTCCCCTTCGCTGCCACGCTGATTCCGGTCGCGGTGCTCCTGCTCGGGTGGCTCGCCGGGGTACCGGTGACGAAGTGGGTCAGGGCCCGCAGGCGACGGCGCAGGGCGGGAACCGGTGCCGTGCACGGCGCGTGGCTCGAGGCGCGCGATCGGCTGCGCGAGCACGGAGTACCGCTCACGGTGGGCATGACCCCGTTGGAGATGGCGGCAGCCGCGGCCGGCGCGGGTCTGCCGGGCGCAGCGGACGGCGTGCGCAGGCTCGCGTCCACAGTGGACATCGCGATGTGGTCGGGCACGACGCCGGGCGAGCAGGTCCGTGACGACGCCTGGGCCGCCGTGCACGCGGTCCGGCGCGGTCTGCGGGCACGGGGTCTTGTTGCACGGCTGCGTGCCGCGGTCGACCCGCGGACGTTGAGGGCCTAGCGCTTGCAGGTGGCGTTCCGCACCGGCTTCGGCTTGCTCTCGTACACGTGGTTGCCGTCGGTGCCCTGAACCAGGAAGCAGTACTTGCGGGTCGGGTCCACCTCGACCTTCAGCGACCGGTTCTGCTGGACGCGCACGACCTTGGGCTTCTCGCCCTCCCCTGCGACCACCACCGCGAACTCCAGCTGTTCCGGGCTCTCCCACCGCAGGTCGACGTGGCTGACGTTGTCGACGGGCTCGGCGAGCTGCAGCACGACCGTCTTCGCCGAAGTCGGGGACGCGGACACGGGCCCCTCACCGCGCACCTGGGGATCGCTGCGCATCAGCAGCACACCCACCGTCACAACGACGAGCAACCCGGCCGCGCCGGCGAGCACCGGCACCGCGGGATGTTTCCTGGTGGTCGTGTCCGGCGCGGAGATGAACACGGGGGCGCCACCCGGCACCGGCGGGCGTTGTGGCGCGGCAGGCCGGTCGGCCGCCGAGAGGCGCCCGAGCCACGTCGCCACGTCACGCATGCTGCTGGGCCGGATCGCCGGATCCTTGGCGAGCAACGCCCTCACCAGCTCGGCCAGCTCGTCGGGCAGGTCGGCCCGGTCCGGCCGCGGCACGGTCGAGCCGAGCACGCGGAGCTTGCGGTCGTCCGGATGTTCACCGAGCCGCGCGGGATGCGGTGACAGCCCCGACAACGCCAGGTGCAGAACGGCACCCAGGCCGTAGAGGTCGGAACGTTCGTCCGCGGTGCCGTGCTCCAGGGTCTCGGGTGCGAGGAAGTCGACCCCGTCGCCACCCTCGTGCGGGAACACCAGGCGCAGCGTGACGCCGAAGTCCGCGAGCACGGGCTCACCCGACGGCCGGAACAGGACGTTGCCGGGCGTGACACCACCGTGGACGACACCCGCCTCGTGCGCGACCGCGAGCGCCTCGGCGAGCGTGCTGCCGAGCGCGATGACGTCCGCGATCGGCAGTGGCCCTTCCTGCTCCACGACATCGGTCAGCGACTGCGTGCACAGCTCCATCCGCAGCGCGGTCCGGTCGCCGACGTCCTCCAGCCCGTCCGCGACCAGCACCGCCGGGACGTTCAGCCGCGCGACACGGGCGAGCTCGCGCTCGACCTCGGCGCGGGTGCGGCGGGGCAGCTTGGCGCGGAACACCTTGAGCGCCACCGCTTCACCGGTAGCGGCGCGGATGCCCGCGTAGACCGTCGCCCTCGGCCCGGTGCCACGCGGCACCAGGTCACCGAAACCATGATCAGCCCCCATCGCGGTCTCATCCTAGCGCCGCAGGGTGGTCGTGGTCAGCCGCGTTCGAAACCTCCCCACACGGCGTGGCTGCCCGCCATCACGCCGTACCGATCGTCCTTGGCGTCACGCGCACCGCGGGTCTGGTTGAACTGCACGGCGAAGGCGTGTTGCCCGGCCGGCACCGTGCGCCCCGGCTTGAGGTCCCAGCGGTAGACGAGCTCGCCGTCGGCCTCTCCCACTGTGATCGTGAAGTCGTCGGCGGGCATGGTCTGCCAATGGCCACTGCTCTGCACACCGCCCGTCTGCGCGATGCGAACCTGCACGGTGAGCGCGGTCAGCCGCTGCGTGGTGCCGATGACGAGCGTGTCCTGGCTCCAGAAGGTGTGGCTGTTCGGATCAACGGTGCCCTTCGACGACAACGGTCCGTCGGTCGGCCTGCTGCCGGTGGAGTCCGGCACCTCCGGCACCCGCGTCGTTGCCGGCGGGTCCGGCTGGTTCGCCGCGGGCGGGCGAACCACGGAACTCGTGGTGGCCGGTGCGGAGCTCGTGTTCGAGACGCCGGGCAGCATCGTGTCCTGGGGCGGCGGTGAGGTCCCGACCACGGCGACGGCCAGACCCGCGGCCGCCAGGATGCCGGCCGCGGTCGCACCGGCGAACGTCACCTTGGACCAGGACCTCGCCCGGCCGGACGACGGGCGAGTGGTCGTGGCCATGCCGCGCTCGACGCGGGCCAGCATCCGGGCGCGGTCCGGCCGATGAGCCTCGGCGGACTCCCGCAGCTGCCTGCTGATCTGCTCGTTCATCGGCTCGCCCTCCCCGCGATCGCGTTCCCGGCCGCTCTCGCACCGAGCACGCGTTCCAGCTCCGCCATCCCCTTCGAGGTCTGGCTCTTCACCGCGCCGACCGAGATTCCCAGCGCCAGTGCGGTTTCCTTTTCGGACAGGTCGAAGGCGTGCCGGAGGACGACGCACGCCCGCTTCCGGAACGGCAGCCGGTCCAGTGCGGCCCGGACGTCGACCACCGCGGCGACGTCCGGACCCTGCACCTGCTGCGGAGCGCGTGACCAGAACAGCGCTGTCCGGCGCCGTTCGCGGGTCGCGCTGCGGATCCTCTCCTTGGCCAGGTTGGCGACCACGCCGCGGGCGTAGGCCAGCGGCTGTTCGGCCTGGCGCATCCGGTCCCAGCGTTGCCACAGCGCGACCAGGGCGTCCGCGGCCAGGTCGTCGGCGGCCTCCGCCTCACCGATCAGCAGCCACGCGAACCGGGCCAGTTCGGCGTGGTGACGCTCGAAGAAGTGGTGGAACTCCGCCGATCTGTCGTCGACGAGCATGTTTCTCGATAGCCCTCTCACCGCCGCGCCCCGCCGGGGCGGCAACTTACCTGCAGCCGGTGGCTCAGGACTGGTCGCCGTACAGCACCCCACGGCCGTTGGTACCCACGTAGACCCGTCCGAACAGCTCGGGATCCCCGGTGATCACACCGCCGACGGTCCCGCCGAACTGGTTGCGGTCGTCGTTGATCCTGGTCCACGAGGCGCCACCGTCGATCGAGCGGAAGATCCCCGTGACGTCCTTCACCGTGCCGATGAGGTAGAGGGCGTGGTAGCGGGCGCCGGGAGCGGCCTTGCCGAATCCCACGGCACTGGCGCTCTGCACGCCGTTCAGCTTCGTGAAGGTCGTGCCGCCGTCCGTGGAGCGCAGCAGCCCGCCGCCGTACGTGATCCACAGGTCACCCGCGTTGCCCGGTGCGGCCTTGAGGCTTCCGGTGGCGAGACCGGTGGCACGGGCGTTGAAGGTCTTGCCGCCGTCGGTGCTGGCGAACAGGGTGCCGCGGCTGAGCGCGTAGAAGGTGCCCGCGGTGGCGCGGTCGGCCACCACCGTCGTGCCCGACGGCAGGCCGGAGGACGCCTTCCAGGTCTTGCCCAGGTCGGTGGAGACATGGGGCAGCTGCCCCGACGCGGTCCACACGACGGTGCCGGCGTCGGCCGAGATCGCCACGGTGCCGCCGCCCGCGGCGTTCACCGGAGACCCGGTGAAGGGTGCCCAGGTGACACCGCCGTCGGTGGAGTAAGCGCCGCGCTCCTCGTGGCTGTAGCCGACGCGCACCACGACGTTCGGCTTGGCCTGGGCGAAGTCGATGCCGGTCGTGTTCCGGAACAGAGGCCCGGACGACGCACCGGCCGGCACCTTGGTCACGTCGTCGTGGCGGAAGCCGCCGATGTCACCGAGCGCGCTGATCAGCTTGCCGCCGGGTGGCGTGACGAGACCGAGCACCGCGGTTTCCTCCAGTCCCTTGACGGGGATGCTCCAGTGCGTGGGCCGCCCGCTGTCGGCCGCGGTCACGTCCTTGCTCGCCCACAGTCCCGCACCGGTGCCGTACAGGGCGTGGCCGGAGTCGAAGGGGTCGATCGCCAGCGCGCCCATCCAGTGGCCGATGCCGGTGCCGACGTACGGTGCCCCGGAGGCATCGCGCACGGACGTGGCCCCGAGCGCCTTCCAGGTGTTGCCGCCGTCGGTGGAGCGGAACAGCTCGTCCGACGGCCACCAGCGGTCGAGGGTCGTGACCATCACCGTAGCGGGGCGCTGCGGGTCCACCGCGAGACCGGCGTAGCCGAAACCGGTGCCCGGCATGGGTGAGATGTCCTTCCAGGCGCCGCTGGCAGGGGTGTACTTCCACACCGAACCGGCCTTCACGCCGTTCGGGCCGGGAACGTCGGTGTAGGTCAGGTACAGCGAGCCGTCCCCGGACAGCACGCCGTGGTGCGGCAGGTGCCCGGTGGGCTGGCCCGCGACGGCCTGCCAGGTGTCACCGCCGTCCGTGGAGCGGTACAGCGAGGTGGTCTTGTCGGCGACACCCACGTAGATCGTCTTGCTGCCCGCGGGCCCGAAGGTCACGAAGGACAGGCCGACTCCGCTGCTGCCGCCGTCCTTGACGGGGAAGCTCGGAACCTGGCTCCACGTCGCGCCGAAGTCCGTGCTGCGCCACAACCCGTTCTTGCGGGTGCCCAGGTACACCGTGCCGTGGTTCGCGGGGTCGATCGCGAGCCGCTCGCCCATGGAGCGGCCGTCCTCGTTGCTGCCCAGCTTGAACGGCAGCTCGGTGCGCTGGAACGTGGCGCCCTGGTCGGTGGAACGCAGGATCGCGCCGTTGCCGGCCCACTCGTTGGTGTAGGTGCCGGTCGCGAGGTACAGACGTCCCGGCTCGACCGGGTCGGTCGCGATGCTTTCGATGCCGAGCATGTTCCAGTCCGCGACCCAGTCGGTCAGCGGGATCCACTGCCCGGCTCCGCCGTCCCAGCGGTAGGCGCCGCCCATGTCGGTGCGTGCGTACAGCAGACCCTTGCGGCTGGGGTTGAAGACGAAGCCGGTGACGAAGCCGCCGCCGGCGATCTGCACGTTGCGCCAGGAGTACCGGCCGGAGCCCGCCGCAACCGGAGACGACGTGGCCGGCGCGCTGGAGGTCTGGGTGGGCTTCTGCTGAGCGGCGATCACCGCGGGAGGCCTGGGCGCTGCGGGCTTGGTGGCCTTGGCGAGCTTCCACCGCTTGGCGGCGCCGTCCCCGTCGGCGGTCTGCACGACCGCCTGGCCGTCAGCGCCCTCGTTCACGCCGAGCACCATCCCGCTGCTGCGCGAGACGATCTTCACCTCGCCGTCGCCGGCCTCGCTGATCTTCCACTGCTGCGTGGGTGCACCGGTGTCCGACTGCTGTTCGACGTTGGCGGACGACGCGTCCCGCACACCCAGCACCTTGGAGCTGTTGTGGTTGACCAGCTGGTGGTAGCCGTCACCCACCGGCCGCACACGCCACTGCTGGCTCGCCGAGTCGCCGGTGCGCTGCTCCTGCTGGATCCGGACGCCGTCCGCGCTCTCCGATCCGGCCACGTCCAGCGCGTTGCCGGTCTGCGCGGAGACGAACTCGTAGTAGGCACCGGCGTCGACGGCCACCGCGTCCGAGTCGTTCAGCACCAGCCCGACGCAGGCGCCGGCGACCACCGAGGCGCTCAGCGCGGCGGCGGCGATCACCGTCCCACGCCTGCCGGCGCGCTTGCGTGTCTGCGGGGCGACGCGACGGCCGCGGCGCACGGACTCACTCATTGCAGCACTCCTGGGGTCTGATCGTCTGCGGTGCTGCCCCGTGGTTGCCGCCGTCGCGCGAAAGGTTTCCGCCCGGTCAGGAATTTCTCAAACTCGAGGACTGGGCTCTATTCGCACGCGACGCCGTCCTTGTCGCGGTCGAGCGCCGGCCGGTAACCGGGCTGTCCGGCGTAGAGCGGTGCCGCGCCGGCCGCCTTCGCCGCCGCGCAGTTGGCGTAGTACGCGGCCGCCGGCGGTGCGGGCTCGGGCTCCGGCTGTGGTTGCGGTTGCGGTTGCGGTTGCGGTTGCGGCACAACAGGTTGCGGCGCGGGCTTCACATCGAGCCCACCGCACGACGGACCCCAGAACCCGAGCGTCGCCTGCCTGGCGACCGCTTGCGCCTGCTGAATCGCCGCGTCCGCCGCGGCTTCCGCCCGAGCAGCGCCCTGACTCACCGCGAGAACCGCGTAGTCCGCGCCATCGACCAGCAGCAGTCGCGAGCCCACAGCGGTGACCGGCTTGCCCACCAACGTCTTCGTCGCGAACTCGACCGCCGGCGCGGCCCAGCACTCACCGGGCTGGGAGAGTCCGGCGATCTGCACGTTGGTGCCGTTCGACAGGACCACAGTGCGCCCGTCCACGATCGACGCCACGGTCACCGGCGGCGGGGTCGTGGTCGTCGTCGTGCTGGTCGTGGTCGTCGTGGTCGACGTCGCGGAGGTCGCAAGACCGGTTGGCTCCCGCGTGGTGCACGCGTTGATCGCGGACAACACCAGCAGGAACACGACCATGATCATCACGCCGCCACGGGCGTTCTTCGGCAGTTGTCGCCAGAGCTTGAGTGCGGCCATGGCCGTGCATCGCGACGCCTACTACGCAGTGTTACCTGCGTCACCCGGACGGTCTACTCGTGGGCGATACAGGTCGAGGGCGGCGCGCAACGCGTCAGCCTTCGCTTCGACGCTCTTCGGAACGGTGGAGGAAAAGCTGTAGACCGCCAACGGGCTGAGCCACTCCTCGTCGCCCGACTTGAGCAGCAGAACGATGTCGGCCTGCCCGAGGAAGACCAGGATGTCGCCAGGAGTGAGCCGGGTGTGGACAGCTTCCACGTCACCCCACGAGAAGCGGCGGGTGCATTCGAGCTGGCGCACTTCGATTCCGTCGGGCGAGTACCTCACACCCATGATCAAGCTGCGGCACGCGCCGAACCCGCCCAGCACCAACGCCGGCGTGCCGGTCACGACGCTGGAGACGACAGCCTCCCGGTCGGCGATCGCACCCGCGATCATCACGAAGCCGACCAGCATGAAGACCAGCGCCAGCAGCAGCAGAACAAAGCGCCACGGCGAGCTCATGTACCCACTGCCGTTCAACACAGACCTTCCCACAGCATGGCCAGGTGGCGAACCGACCATCTCACGTCCGCCGAGGTGTGATCTATCTGGCTCTGTCCGGTCATTCGGACCTGTAGAGGGTCTCCTTACTTAGGTTAGGATCACCTTGGTTTGGGCCTGCCCCCGGCCGACCATGCCGAGATCCGGCGCCGAAGACGAGGAGTTGGGTGTGACCGAGTACGACCGTGAAGAGATCGCGACAGGGTCGGCTGATCCGCTGGACCTGGTAACTCGGCTGGCGCGGTCCGGATTCGACGACTACGTGGTCTACGAGCGCGCGGGCACCTGGACGTTCGCCGGCGGCGCCCTGGCCACGGTGACGCTGGACGCTCAGCGGGTGCGGGTCGAGGCCGGCGGTGAGGTGACCGAGCGGTCCTGGTCGGGCTCGCCGGGTCAGGCGCTGCGCGAGGCGCTCGCGGAACTGCCGGTCACCGGCTGGCGCGCGTACGGCCGGGTCAACTTCGGCTTCGCCTCGCTGGTACCGGGTCTGGCCCTGCGCGGTGCCGCGGCGCCCGACGGCGAGGTGGTCCGGCTGATCGTGCCGCGGGTCGAGGTGACGCTGGACGAAGGCGCGGCCGTGGTGCGCGGTGTCGACACCGCCGAGCGGGCGCGCGTGCGTGACCTGCTGATCGCCGACGTCGAGCTGGACACCGGGCAGGCCTCCGCGGTCGACATCACGGCGGACAGCGCCAACTACCGCGAGCGGGTCGCGCAGGCGGTCAAGGAGATCCGGCAGGGCCAGTACCAGAAGGTCATCCTGTCGCGGTCGGTGCACATCCCCTTCCCCGTCGACATCGTGTCCACCTACGAGCTCGGCCGCCGGGGCAACACCCCGGCGCGGTCGTTCGTGCTGCGCCTGGACGGTGCCGAGGCCGCCGGCTTCAGCCCCGAGATCGTCGTGTCGGTCGACGACGCGGGCCACGTCGTCACGCAGCCGCTGGCGGGCACCCGCGCCTTCGGCCGGGGCGCCGAGATCGACGCGGCGGCGCGCTACGAGCTCGAGAACGACCCGAAGGAGATCTTCGAGCACGCGGTTTCGGTGCGCACGGCGCAGGAGGAGCTGCGCCGCATCTGCAAGCCGGAGACCGTGCACGTCGGCGACTTCATGGGGATCAAGGAGCGGGGTTCCGTGCAGCACCTCGCCTCGCTCGTCAACGGCGAGCTCAGCGAGGGCCGGTCGGCGTGGGACGCGCTGGAGGCGGTGTTCCCGGCGGTGACCGCGTCGGGCATCCCGAAGCGCGAGTCGCTGGACGCGATCGCCCGCATGGACGGCAGCCGCGGCCTCTACTCGGGCGCGGTCGTCGCGATCGACGCCAACGGCTCGCTGGACGCCGCACTCGTGCTGCGCGCGGTGTACCAGGAGGGCGACCACGCGTGGCTGCGCGCTGGAGCGGGCATCGTGGTCGACTCGACGCCGGACCGCGAGTTCGAGGAGACCTGCGAGAAGCTGGGCTCGGTCGCACCGTTCGTGGTGCCCGCCTGACCTGACGCGCATCGCCCCCGCCCTGAAAGCGGGGGCGATGCCGTGTCACGACTTTCGCCACAGCAGCCAGGCGAGGTAGACACCGCCCAACGCACCGGTCGCGACACCGACGGGCAACGCGCCGCCGATCCGTTGCGCGGTGAAATCCGCTGCCAGCACGAGGAAAGCGCCCATCCAGGCCGCGGGCAGCAATCCTGCGCCGGACGACCGGATGAGCCGCTTCGCCAGTTGCGGCGCGACCAGCGCCACGAACGCGATCGGCCCGGCCGCCGCCGTCGCCACCGCACACGCCGCCGTGCCGGTGATGAGCAGGTACACGCGCGCGCCTTCGACCGGAACGCCGAGACTCTGCGCCACCTCGTCGCCCATCTCCAGCATCTCCAGCCACCGCACGCCGAACAGCAGCGCGGGCACCAGCACCACGAGCGCGATCACGACGGGCCACAGCTGGGTCCAGCCGAGGTTGTTCAGGCTGCCGGTGAGCCACACCGTCGCGCGCGCCACGTCGGCGACACCCGCGTTGACGATCAGGTAGAAGTTGACCGCCTGCAGGATCGCGCTGACGCCGATCCCGGTCAGCACCAGCCGCATCCCGAGCACACCGCGCTGCCACGCCAGCAGGTACACGAGCAGCGCCGTCGCCAGGCCACCCATCAGCGCGCCCGCCGACACCGCGCCCGGACTGCCGCCGACGACCAGGATGACGAGCAGGCCGCCGGTCGCGGCACCGTAGTTGAAGCCGATGATGTCCGGGCTGCCCAACGGGTTGCGCGACAGGCTCTGGAACACCGCGCCGCTCATGCCGAGCGCCGCGCCGACCGCGATCGCGATCAGCACGCGGGGCAGCCGCAGGTCGAGCACCGCGTAGTTGGTGATGCGGCTGCCGTTGCCGAGCAACGTGCGCACCACGTCGAGCGGCGCCACCGGAATCGCACCGGTGCCGAGCGCGATCACGCCGACGACCACGATCGCCGCGACGACACCGAGAGAGACGACGAGTGAACGCCGTCGCGCCTGCGAGCGAGGGTGCAGGTTCTGGACGACGGGAGCCGAGGCGAGCAGCGTCATGCGCGGACCGCCTTGTTGCGCCGCAACAGGATCAGGAACACCGGCCCGCCCAGCAACGCCGTCACCACACCCACGTCGATCTCCTCCCGCGCCATCACCCGCCCGAGCACGTCGGCCAGCAGCAACAGCGCCGGCGCGAACACCGCGCAGTACGCCACCACCCACCGCTCGTCAGGCCCGGTGATCACCCGGACCATGTGCGGCGCAACGAGACCGACGAACACCAACGGGCCCACGGCCGCAGTCGCCGCGCCGGCCAGCAACGTCACCGCGATCAGCGTCAGCAACTGGGTCCGGCCGAGATTCGCTCCCAGCGACCGGCCCATCTCCTCACCGAGCGACAGCACGTTCAACGGCCGCGCCAGCAGGAGCGCCAGAACCAGCCCCACCACCAGGAACGGCGCAACGTCCGTCAGCGTGCCCAGGTCCGCGCGTTCCAACGCGCCCACGGTCCAGAACCGCATCTGGTCCAGCGCGTTCTGGTCCAGCAGGATCACCGCCTGGGTGAACCCGGTCAGCGCTGCCGACACCGCCGCACCCGCCAGCGCGAGCCGCACCGGTGACGCGCCCGTCCTGCCCGCGATCACGTACAGCACCGTGCCGGCCAGAGCGGCACCCGCGAACGCGAACCAGACGAACGCCCGCAGATCCGTCAGCCCCAGCACGCTGATCGACAACGCGGCGGCGGCGGAAGCGCCCGCGTTCACACCGAGCAGGCCGGGATCTGCCAAGGGGTTGCGGGTCAACGCCTGCATCAGCGCGCCGGCCACGCCGAGCGCCGCACCGGCCGCTATGCCGATCAGCGTGCGCGGGATCCGCAGCTCCCACACGACGAACGCCGAGTCGGAGCCGTCCCGGGAGGCCAGCACGTCCAGCACCGTCGACAACGGGATCGACCGAGAGCCCACCGCGAGCGACAGCAGCGCGACGAACCCGAGTGCGACCACGCCGAGCACCAGTCCCGCGCCGCGGGACACCGCAGGCGCCCTGACGCTCACCCGTTCTCACCGGTGAGCAACCGCACCAGCGCGACCTTGGACACCTTGCCGACCTTCGTCTGCGGGAACTCCTCGAGCACCTCGAGCCGGTCCGGCAGCTTGTACGCGGCGACACCGCGTTCCCGCAGGAACGCCGTCACCTCGCGCAGGGTGGGGGCCTCACCCTTGACCACGATGAACGCGCACGTGCGTTCGCCCATCACCTCGTCCGGCATGCCGACGACGGCGGCGTCGTGCACGGCGGGATGCGCGAGCAGGTGGTTCTCCAGCTCCTCGGCGGGGATCTTCTCGCCACCGCGGTTGATCTGGTCCTTGCGCCTGCCCTCGACGATCAGGTGCCCGGACGGCAGCTGCCGCACCACGTCGCCGGACCGGTAGAAGCCGTCCGCGGTGAACGCGCGCGCGTTGTGCTCGGCGGCGCGGTAGTAGCCACGCAGCGTGTACGGACCACGGGTGAGCAGCTCGCCGCTCTCGCCGGGTGCGACCGGTTCGCCCTCCTCGTCGACGATCAGCAGCTCGTCGGCCGGGCACAGCGGGGCGCCCTGGGTGGTGATCTTCAGCTCATCGGTGTCGTCGAGCCGCGTGAAGTTGAGCAGGCCCTCGGCCATGCCGAACACCTGCTGCAAGTCGCAGCCCAGCGTCTCGCGCACGCGCGCGGCCGGCTCGGGGTTGAACTTCGCACCGCCGACCTGGAGCAGTTCCAAAGTGGACAGATCGGCGTCCATGAAGTCGACGACGTCCATCCACAGCAACGCGATGGGCGGCACGACCGCGGTCACCGTCACGCGTTCGCGTTCGATCAGCTCGAACGCGGTGTCCGCGCTGGGATCCGGCGCCAGCACGACGGTGCCGCCGGTGGACATCGCGCCCAGCAGGCCGGGTGAGGCGAGCGCGAAGTTGTGCGCCGCGGGCAACGCCACCAGGTACACGGTGTCCGCGGTGAAGCCGGAGACCTCCGCACTCGCGCGCGCGTTGTAGAGGTAGTCGGTGTGCGTGCGGGGAATCAGCTTCGGCGTACCGGTCGTACCGCCCGACAGCAGGAACAGCGCCGGCGCGAACGGGTCCGCCGCGGGCAGCTCGACCGGGTCGGCCGCGGGCAGCGGGGCGAACTCGGCCGGGTCGCCGGCCACGAACACCTGACGGACCGAGGGCACCGCCTTGGTCACGGTCCTCGCGAGCTCGCGGTAGTCGTAGCCCGCGCCGTCGTCCTCTGCGACGAAGTACGCGACCGCCCCGCTCAGCTCGCAGAGCGGCACGATCTCGCTTTCGCGGTGCGCGGGCAGCGCGAGCACGGGCAGCACCTGAGCGCGCATCAGACCGAAGAACAGCGCGACGAACTCCGGCACGTTCGGCAGCTGCACCAGCACGCGGTCCTGGGGCACCAGACCGGCGGCGACGAGCCCGGCGGCGATCCGGTCCGCCCACGCGTCGAGCTCGGCCCACGTGAAACGGGTGCCGTCAGCGGCGACGAGCGCGGTCCGGTCCGGGTGACCTTGAGCGCCGTCACGCAACAGCACGTCCAGCGTCTGCTCGGCCCAGTACCCCTCCGCCCGGTACCTCTCGGCCAGTTCACCAGGCCAAGGCACGCAGCCGTCCAGCATCTCGACTCCCTGAAGTCACGGCGAGAAAGTTAGGTTAGGCTAGCCGACATATCGGAGGGATGGTGCCGTGCGCCTCGGTGAACTCGTCGTCGACGTCACACCACTGCGCGAGGACCCGGCATACCGCCTGGTGTTCGCCGCGCAGACGGTGACCGTGCTGACCACAGCGCTGACGAACGTCGCGATCAACGTGCACGTCTACCAGATCACCGGCTCGTCCGTACAGGTCGGCCTGGTGGGACTGGCGTTCGGAGCCGCACTGCTGGTCGGCCTGCTGGCCGGCGGGGTGCTCGCCGACCGCGGCGAGCGGCGCAGGATCATCGTCGGTTCGCGCGTGATCGTCGCGGCGATGCTCTTCGCTCTCGCGCTCAACGCGTCGATCCCGTCGCCGATGTTGTGGTTCGTCTACGTCGCCGCTGTGATCGTCGGCGCGGTCGCGGGCGTCGGCGGATCGGCGCTGATGGCCGCCATCCCGTCCACCGTGAGACCGGAGCACCTCGCGGCGGCGGGTGCGCTGCTGACGCTGGCGAGCCAGTTCGGCGCGATGCTCGGCCCGTCGGTCGCCGGTCTGATCGCATCCGGGCCCGGAGTGGCCGCGTGCTTCGCGATCGACGCGCTCGGCTATCTGGTGGGTGTCGCGCTGTTCCGGAAGCTGCCCGCGCTGCGGCCGGAAGGCGTCGACGAGGAGAAGGAACACCCGCTGCGCTCCATCGCGGAGGGGTGGAAGTTCGTACGCAGCAACGAGATCGTGCGCGGCCTGCTGATCATCGACCTGTGGGCGATGGTCTTCGCGATGCCGTACGCGCTGTTCCCGCAGATGGCGGCCGAGGTGTTCGGCGGCGGTCCCGAAGCGGTGGGACTGCTGCACACCGCGCCCGCGGTGGGCGCGTTCATCGGTGGTCTGTTCAGCGGCTGGGTGAACACGTTCCGGCACAGCGGCCGCGCGCTGATCGCGGCCGTGCTGCTGTGGGGCCTCGCCATCACCGCGTTCGGCCTGTCCGGCCACCTGTGGCTCGGCCTCGCGTTCCTGGTGGTCGCGGGCGCGGCCGACACGACGTCCGAGATCCTGCGCCGCGCGCTGTTGCAGCACCACACGCCGGATCGCCTGCAGGGCAGGGTGAGCAGCCTGTGGCTCGCCCAGGCGACCAGCGGGCCCGCGGTCGGCGGCACGGAGGCCGGCCTGGCCGCGCGCTACCTCGGCCCGGCGATGGGAATCGTGGCCGGCGGTCTTGTGTGCGTCGCGGGCGTCGTCCTGGTCGCGCTGACGATGCCCGGCCTGCGCCGGGCGAACCTGCGAGGTGAGGCGTGTTCGCAGACCTCCCCGGCGTGAAACTCTCCTACGACGACACGGGTTCCGGCGAACCCGTGGTGCTCGTCATGGGCGCGGGCGCGACCGGCAGGGTGTGGCACCTGCACCAGGTGCCCGCCCTCGTCGAGGCCGGGTACCGCGTGATCACGTTCGACAACCGCGGAATCTCGCCGGCCGAACCCGGTTTCACCGTCGACGACCTGGTCGCCGACACGGCCGGGCTCATCGAGCACCTGGGTCTCGGCCGGTGCCGGCTCGTGGGCACCTCGATGGGCGCTCAAGTCGTGACGGAGCTGGCGCTGGCTCGGCCCGACCTCGTTTCGCAGGCCGTGCTGATGGCCACGCGCGGGCGGTCGGACGTGATGCGCGCGGCGATGGGCCTGGCGGAGAAGGAGATGCTCGACTCCGGCGTCGTGCTGCCGCCGCGTCAGGAAGCGATCGACCGCGCCCTGCGCAACCTCTCCCCGCACACGTTGAACGACGACGCGGCGGTCTCCGACTGGCTCGACGTCTTCGAGATGTCGCCGATCCTGTGGACGCCGGGGCTGCGGGCACAGCTGGACCTGGACTTCGCGCCGGGATCGAGCCGGCTGGCTGCCTACGCCGACATCCGGGTGCCGTGCCTGGTGGTCGGTTTCGCCGACGATCTCCGCCTGCCGCCACACCTGTCCCGCGAGGTCGCGGACGCGATTCCCGGTGCCCGGTATGTGGAACTGGAGCGGTGCGGCCATTACGGCTATCTGGAGCGTCCAGACGTGGTCAACGCCGCAGTACTGGAGTTCTTCGCGGCTGGACACTGTTAGACACGCCTTACTAAGGTAAGCCTCAGTTAACCCCCCGAACTGGAGGCTTGCTGTGACGAACCCCTTCGACGACGACAACGGGCGTTTCCACGCACTGGTCAACGATGAGGGTCAGTTCTCACTCTGGCCGACGTTCGCCGAGGTCCCCGAGGGCTGGCGAGTCGTGTTCGGCGAGGACACCCGCGAGGCCTGCCTCGCGTACATCGAGGCGAACTGGACGGACATGCGTCCGTTGAGCCTCGTCCGCGGCGAGCGCTGAAGCGTGGCGTCGAACGTCGAGGACGTCCTACCGCTGACGCCTCTCCAGCAGGGCATGGTGTTCCACGCCCTGCTCGGCGAGGGCGTCGACGTCTACACCGTGCAAACCGTGCTGCACCTGTCCGGCGACGTCGACGCCGACCGGTTGCGCACGGCCGCCGACCGGCTGATGCGGCGCCACACGACCTTACGAGCCTCGTTCCGCACCCAGTCCTCCGGCCAGTTCGTGCAGGTCGTCTACCGATCGGTCGACCTGCCGTGGCACGAGGCCGACTGCGCGGACCCCGAGGCGTTGCGGCGTCTGCTGGAAGCGGACCGCACGGCGCCGTTCGACCTCGGCCGGCCACCGCTGGTGCGCTTCACGCTGGCGCGCACCGCAACCGGCCCGGTGCTGATCATCTCGGCGCACCACCTGCTGTGGGACGGCTGGTCCGCGCCCGTGCTCGTGCGCGAGCTGCTGACCCTGTACTCGGGCGGGGAGCTGCCGCCCGTGCGGCCGTTCCGCGACCATCTGAGCTGGCTGTCCAAACAGGACACTCAGGCCGCCTCGCGCGCGTGGGCGGACGCGCTCGCGGGACTGGACGGCCCCACGCTCGTCGCCACCCGCGAGGCACCCTCCGGGTTGCCCACCTTCGTCGAAGCCACCCTGCCCGCCCCGACGACGGCAGCGCTCACCCGCACCGCGCGTGACCGCGGCCTCACCGTGAACTCCGTCGTGCAGGCGGCGTGGGCTCTCGTGCTGGGCGAGCAGACCGGCCGTGACGACGTCGTCTTCGGCGCCACGGTCTCCGGCCGCCACCCCGACGTGGCCGGCGTCGAGTCCATCGTCGGCATGCTGATCAACACCGTGCCGGCCCGCATTCGCCTCTCCCCCAGCGAAACCCTCGCCGAACTGGCCACGCGCGTGCAGGCCGAACAGGCCGCCCTGCTCGACCACCAGCACCTCGGCCTCGCCGACATCCAGCGTGCGGCGGGCCAGTCGACGCTGTTCGACACGCTCTTGGTCTTCGAGAGCTATCCCGGTACCGACTTCGAGGACTCGCTGCTGACCGCGATCGAGTCGCACGACGCCTCCCACTACCCGCTGGCCCTGCTGGTCGTCCCCGGCGAGTCGCTGTCGCTGCGCCTCGCCCACGACCCGGCCCGCTTCACCGCCGCCGACCGCGTCGCCGCGCGTCTGCTGGATGTGCTGGAGCGGTTCGCGGCCACGCCCGACCTGCTCGTCGCTCACCTGGAACCGTTGTCTCCCGCGGAGTTCCACGCCACGATCACGGTCCCGAACTCGACCGCGCACCCCGTGCCGGACACGACCCTGGTGGAGCTGTTCTCGCAGCAGGCCGCCCGTACTCCGGACGCCACCGCCGTCGTCTTCGAGGACTCCTCGCTGACCTACGCCGAACTGGACGCACGGGCGGACGAGCTGGCGGGACAACTCGCCGCCAGGGGCGTCCGTCCCGGCTCGATCGTCGGTGTGCACCTCGACCGCTCGCTCGAACTGATCGTCGCACTGCTCGGCGCACAACGCGCGGGTGCGGCCTATCTGCCGCTCGACCCGTCCTACCCGGCCGACCGCCTCGCGATGATGATCGAAGACGCCCGGCCGGTCGTGGTGCTCGAACCGGGCCTGCTCGACGGTCCCACCGCCGAAATCGTGACGCCCGCGCCGGGTGACTCGGCCTACGTGATCTACACGTCCGGCTCCACCGGCCGCCCCAAGGGTGTCGTGGTGTCGCACTGCGCGATCGTGAACCAGCTGCTGTGGATGCGCGCCGAGTACGGGATCACCCCGGACGACCGGGTGCTGCAGAAGACCCCGTCGAGCTTCGACGCGTCGGTGTGGGAGCTGTTCCTGCCGCTCGTCAGCGGCGCCACCCTCGTCGTCGCGAAACCGCAGGGGCACAAGGATCCCTCCTACCTCGCGGAGCTGATCGAGCGGGAACGGGTCACGACGGCACAGTTCGTGCCCTCCGCGTTGCGGGTGTTCCTGGACGCCGGCGCGCCGCCGGCATCCCTGCGCCGGATCGTCTGCGGGGGTGAAGCGCTGCCGTCCGACCTGGCCGGCGCGGCGCCCCACGTCCACAACGTCTACGGCCCCACCGAAACCACCGTGCAGGTGACTCGCTGGGACGCGAGCGGAGGAGCGGGGACGGCCACGGTGCCCATCGGCCGTCCGGTCTGGAACACCCAGATCCACGTGCTCGACCGGTACCTGCGACCGGTGCCGCCCGGTGTCCCGGGCGAGCTGTACGTCGGCGGCGCCCAGCTGGCCGACGGCTACCTCGACCGGCCAGGCCTCACCGCGGCGCGGTTCGTCGCCAGCCCGTTCGTTGCGGGACAACGGCTTTACCGCACCGGCGACGTGGTGCGCTGGAACGGCGTGGCCCTCGAGCACCTCGGCCGGTCGGACGACCAGGTCAAGGTTCGCGGCTTCCGCGTCGAGCTGGGTGAGGTCGAGGCCGCCCTGACGGCGCTGCCGGGGGTTCGCGCGGCGGCGGCTCGGGTGTTCGCCGAACGCCAGCAGCTCATCGGTTACGTGACCGGCGACGGACTCGATCCCGCCGCGGCGCGGCGTGCGTTGCTGGACCGGCTGCCGGAGCAGCTGGTGCCGTCGGCGATCATCGTGCTGGACGAGATGCCGTTGACGCCGAACGGGAAGCTCGACCGCAGTGCGCTGCCGTCACCTGAAGTCGCGGAGTCCGCCGGTGAGGCGGCGCGTGATCCGCGCGAGCAGGTGCTGGCGGGGCTCTTCGCCGACGTGCTCGGCGTCGAGCGGGTCGGCAGGGACGACGACTTCTTCGCGCTGGGCGGGCACTCGCTGCTCGCGACCAGGCTGGTGAGCCGGATCCGCCGCACGCTGAACGCCGACCTGCGGATCCGTGCGGTGTTCGACGCACCCACGGTCGCCCGGCTGGCGCGGTTGCTGGACGGTGGCAACACGCGGCCCGAGCTGGTGGCACGGGAACGGCGCGCGGTCGTGCCGATGTCCGCCTCGCAGCGCAGCCTGTGGTTCCTGCATCGGCTGGAGGGCCCGGACGCCACGTACAACCTCCCGTTCGCGGCGCGGCTGACGGGATGGCTCGACGCCGACGCCCTGGACGCCGCACTCACTGACGTCGCGGCTCGGCACGAGTCGCTGCGAACGTTGCTGTCCGACGAAGGCCAGCACGTGCGGGAAGCCCCTGTCATCAAGGCGATCAGGCGCTCCGGTGCCGACGAGAAGGAGTTCGTCGCAGCGGCGGTGAACCGGCCGTTCCGGCTCGACGAGGAAATCCCGTTCCGCGCCGAACTGCTCACCATCGGCCCCGCCGAACACGTCCTCGCCCTGGTCGTGCACCACTCCGCGGCCGACGAGTGGTCGGCCCGTCCGCTGTTCCGGGACCTGGCCACCGCCTACGCGGCGCGACGGGAAGGCGAAGCTCCGCAGTGGGCGCCCCTCCCGGTTCAGTACGCGGATTTCGCACTGTGGCAGCAGGAACTCGCCACCGACCACGAGCGTGCCCACTGGGCGAAGAAGCTGGAAGGTCTGCCCGAGGAGATCGCACTCCCGGCCGACCGCCCACGTTCGCGCGAGACGACCCGCAAGGCGGGCAGCGTCACCGTCGAGTTCCCGGAAGGGCTCGCCGGCCGCCTGCGCGCGCTGGGCCGCAAGCTCGGCGTCACCGAGCTGATGATCGGCCAGGCCGCCACCGCCGTCCTGCTCGCGGCGATGGGCGCAGGTGACGACATCCCGCTGGGCACCCCGGTCGCCGGCCGCACCGACGCCGCCCTCGACGACGTCGTCGGCTACTTCGTCAACACGCTCGTGCTGCGCACCGACCTGTCCGGCAACCCGGCGTTCCGCGAGCTGCTGGCACGGGTGCGCGACGCCGACCTCGACGCGTTCTCGCACCAGGACCTGCCGTTCGAGCAGGTCGTCGACGCGCTCAGCCCGCCGCGGTCGCCGGGCAGGCACCCGCTCTTCCAGGTCATGGTGTCGCGCCGGGACGACGGCGCGGCCGACCTCTCCCTCGCGGACCTCGTCGTCGAGCCGATCGCCACCGGGGTCACCGGGGCGAAGTTCGACCTGGCGTTCCACTTCGGGGACGACGACTGCCTGATCACCTACTCGGCCGACCGGTTCGACCAGTCCACTGTGGACCAGTTGGCGCGCAGGCTGGTCCAGGTGCTGACGACCCTCGTCGCCAAGCCGGAGCAGCGGATCAACACCGTCGACCTGCTCGACGACACCGAACGCGCGGTGCTCGACGGGTTCAACGACACGGCCGAGGAACGGCGGGTGACCACCCTCACCGCGCTGGTCGAGGAGCAGGTGGCCCGCACTCCGCAGGCCGTGGCCGTCGAGTTCCACGAGCGGTCGCTGACCTACGCCGAGCTCAACGCCAGGGCCAACCACCTCGCCCGCAGGCTCCAGGAAGCCGGGGTCGGGCCGGAGCGCACGGTCGGCATGCACTGGGAGCGGTCGCTCGAGCTCGTCGTCGGGTTGCTCGCCGTCGAGAAGGCCGGTGGCGCGTTCGTGCCGCTGGAGCCCTCGTGGCCGGCGCAGCGGATCGCCGAGGTGGCCGCCAGCGCGAAGCTCGCCGCCGTGCTGAGCGGACCGGAGCACGACGGACCGGTGCGCGGCCTGGGCATCCCCGTGCTGCACGTCGACCTCGACGCAGAGGATCCGGTGAACCTCGGCGTGGAGATCGAGCCGGAGAGCCTCGCGTACGTGATCTACACGTCCGGGTCCACCGGCACGCCCAAGGGCGCGATGATCAGGCACCGGGCCATCACGCACCGGCTGCTGTGGCAGCGGGAACTGCTCGGCTTCGGGCCGGGTGACGGCGGGTTGTTCAAGGCGCCGCTCGGGTTCGACATCTCCATCAACGAGGTGTTCCTGCCGCTCACCACCGGCGCCAAGCTCGTCATCGCCGAACCCGGCGGTGAGCGTGACATCGACTACCTGCTCGGGATCATCGAGCGGCACGACGTCACCTACACCTACCTGCCGTCGTCGATCCTCGACCTGCTGATCGCCCTGCCGGACTTCCAGCGGCGCGGGCGGTCGCTGCGCCACGTCTGGTGCGGCGGCGAGGTGCTCACGCCGGAGCTGTTCGCCCGGTTCCGCGCGGTCAGCGACGCGGTGATGTACCACGGTTACGGTCCGGCCGAGGCGACGATCGGCGTCAGCCACGTCGTGTACCGCGAGCCGAGCGCCGTGCGTGGTGCGGTGTCGATCGGCCGCCCGAACGGCAACACGCAGCTGCACGTGCTCGACACGAACCTGCGGCGGGTGCCCGTCGGTGTGCCCGGCGAGCTGTACGCGGGTGGCGTGTACCTGGGCCGCGGTTACATCAACGACCCGCGCCGCACGGCCGCGGCGTTCGTCGCGGATCCGTTCGGGCCGCCCGGTTCCCGCCTGTACCGCACCGGTGACCTCGCGCGCTGGTGCCCGGACGGCACGCTGGAGTTCCTCGGCCGTGCCGACAACCAGATCAAGATCCGCGGCATGCGGGTCGAGCTGGAGGAGATCGAGGCCGTTCTCGAACAGCACGCGGGCGTGCGCCGGGCGGTGGTGCTGCTGCGCGACAAGCGTCTCGTGGGGTACTACATCGGGTCCGAAGTGGACGGTCTGGACGACTGGCTGCGCACCCGCCTGCCGGACCACATGGTCCCGCAGCGGTTCATGTTCCTCGACGAGTTCCCGCTGATGCCCTCGGGCAAGGTGAACCGCAAGGCGCTGCCGGAACCTCCCGCGGAGACGACCACCGGCCGGGAGGCGGAGACTGCGGCGGAGAAGCTGCTGTGCGGTCTCATGGCCGACGTGCTGAAGATCGAACGGGTCAGCCCGGACGACAACTTCTTCTCTCTCGGTGGCGACAGCATCCTGTCCATCCAGTTCGTGGGCAGGGCTCGCGCCGCCGGGCTGCGGATCTCGCCGCGCCAGGTCTTCGAGTTCCAGAACGCCGCGGCGCTCGCCCGCGTGGTCGGCGAACCGCCTGCCGCGCACGACGAGGAGCGCGCGAACGGTGTGGGCGAGGTACCGCTGACGCCGATCATCCGCTGGTGGGCGACCTCCGGCGACGAGAAGATGGCTCAGTCCGCGTTGTTGCGCGTGCCTCCCGCCGAAGGGCCGGAACCGTTCGCCGATGCCGTGAACGCTTTGCTGTCACACCACGACATGCTGCGCGCCCGGTTCGCCGACGGCGTGCTCACCGTGCCCGCCTCCGCACCCGAGGGTGTGTTCAGCCACGTGCGGGTGGACGGCGCCCTGGAACCGTTGGTGCACCAGGAGTTCGAGCGCGTCTCAGCC
Source organism: Lentzea roselyniae (assembly GCF_039537795.1). Lineage (NCBI taxonomy): Bacteria > Bacillati > Actinomycetota > Actinomycetes > Pseudonocardiales > Pseudonocardiaceae > Lentzea > Lentzea roselyniae. The sequence continues at coordinate 16,058 of NZ_BAABBE010000021.1, read as the reverse complement.
GAGCTGGACCCGGCGGCGGGCGCACTCCTGCGAGCGGTGTGGTTCGACCTCGGACCGACAACGCCGGGCCGGCTGCTGCTCGTGATCCACCACCTCGCCGTGGACAGCGTGTCGTGGCGAGTCCTGGCAGGTGACCTGGAGCAGGCCTTCACCTCCCGGACCGAGGGCAACCCGGTCAAGCTCGACCCGGTGCCGACCTCGTTCCGCTGGTGGGCCAGGAACCTGCCCACGCCGTCCGAAACCGAGGCGCAGTGGTGGCAGCAGCAGGCCTTCGCCGCCACCGAGCCGGTGCGTCCTGGCCCGATCGCGGGGTCGCGCACCGACGAGATCGACGGCGACCTGGCGGCCGCGATGCTGCGTGAGGTGCCCGGTGCGTTCCGCGCGGGTGTGCAGGACGTGCTGCTGGCCGCGCTCGCGACCGCGCTGGGCAAGGCCGAGACCGTCGCGCTGGAAGGCCACGGCCGCGAGGAGCACCTCGTGCCCGGCGCCGACCTCTCCCGCACCATCGGCTGGTTCACCACGGTCTACCCGGTCGCGCTGACGCCAGCCGCCACGCCGGGCGACACCCTCAAGCAGGTCAAGGAAAAGCTGCGGGCGGTGCCGAACAACGGCATCGGCCACGGACTCCTGCACGGGGAGACGGACCCGGTGATCGGCTTCAACTACCTCGGCCGCTTCGACCTCGCGACCGCGGAGGGCTTCTGGGTGCCCGCGAGCGAGCGGTTGCCGGAGCCCGGCACCCAGCACCGGCCGCTCGAGATCAACGTCGTCACCGAGGACCGGGCGGACGGTCCGGTCGTCAAGGCGACCTGGTCGTGGACCGGTGCCAGGACCAGGTCCGAAGTGGACCGGATCGCCCAGGCCTGGCGGACGGCGCTGGAGGCGCTCGTCGCCGAGACGCGCGGGGGTGAGGTGTCCGCGCTGACCCCGTCGGACGTGCCACTGGTGTCTTTGCAGCAGAAGCAGCTGGACAAGATCGCAGCGAAATGGCGGAAGAAGTGAGCGACCCCATCGAGGACGTGCTGCCGCTGTCGCCGTTGCAGCAGGGCATGTTGTTCCACGCCCTGTACGACGAGTCGGCGGACGACGTCTACACCGCGCAGTTCGTCCTCGGCCTCAGCGGTGACGTCGACGCCGGCCGGCTGCACGAGGCGGCGCAGGCGTTGCTGGACCGGCACGCCAACCTCCGGGTCGCGCTGGTGCACGAGGACGTGGACGAGCCCGTCCAGGTCGTCCTGCGCGACGTCGAGCTGCCGTGGGCCGAGCACGAGCTCACGACCACCGAGCTCGCCGAGTTCCTCGAGCGCGACCGGACCACCAGGTTCACGCTCGACGAGCCGCCGTTGCTGCGGATGACGCTCGTCGAGCTGGCCGAGCGGGACTTCCGCCTGGTGATCAGCAACCACCACGTGCTGCTCGACGGCTGGTCGCTGCCGCTGCTGGTGCGGGAGCTCCTCGAGCTGTACCGGGGCGCCACGCCGCCCGCGCCGCGGCCGTACCGCGACTACCTGGCGTGGCTCGCCGCGCAGGACCGCGACACGTCCGTCACCGCGTGGCTCGACGCGATCGGCGACGTCGAGGGCCCGACGCTGCTCGCCCCGGCGGCACCGAAGGTTCCCGTCCGGCCGGGCAAGGTGCGGCTGGAGCTGCCGGAGGACCTGACCGCGCGGATCTACGCCCGCGCCCGCGAGCACAGCCTCACCGTCAACACCGTCGTCCAGGGCCTGTGGGGACTGCTGCTCGCGCAGGCGACGAACCGCAAGGACGTCGTGTTCGGCGCGACGGTGTCCGGCCGGCCGGCCGACCTGCCCGGTGTCGACAGCATGATCGGTCTGTTCATCAACACCGTGCCTGTGCGCGTGCGCACCCGAGGCACCGTGCTCGACGTGCTGAGGTCCGTGCAGGACGAGCAGGGCGCGTTGATGGAGCACCAGCACATCGGCCTGACCGAGGTCCAGCGCGCCGTCGGGCAGGGCGACCTGTTCGACACGCTGGTGGTGTTCGAGAGCTACCCGGTCGACACCGACGCCGTGGCCGAACAGGAACGCGCCGCGGGCATCACGATCAGCCAGGTCGAGGTCGACGACTCCACGCACTACCCGCTCACCCTCGCCGTCGGCGCCGAGGAACGGCTCACGGTCGTCTTCGAGTACCGGCCGGGTGTTTTCGACGAGGCGTGGGCGCACACGCTCGCCGAGCGGTTCCGGCGCGCCGCCGAGGTGTTCGCCGACCAGCCGGACATCGACGTGCGGCACGTGGAGCTGTTGAGCGACAACGAGATCGCCGCTCTCCGCGAGTGGGGCACCGGCAAGGTGCTCGACACCGGCGGCACTCTCGCGGAGGTGCTGGCCGAGCAGGCCCGCCGCACGCCGGACGCGGTCGCGATCGTCGCGGGCGAGCGCAGGCTGACGTTCCGCGAGTGGAACGAGCTCGCGAACCGGGTGGCCCGCAGGCTGATCGAGGCGGGTGCCGGGCCGGAGAAGATCGTCGCGCTGCTCCTGCCTCCGGGTCCGGACGTGCTGGTGGCGCTCGCGGCGGCGTTCAAGGCGGGCGCCGCGTACCTGCCGCTCGACCCGGAGTGGCCGGCCGAGCGCGTCGACTTCATGCTGCGCGACGCCGAACCCGCGATCGTGCTGACCAGCCTGCCCGACGTCACCGACGTGCCGGGTGACGACCTGGAGCCGATCGCCCGGCCGGAGCACCCCGCGTACGTGATCTACACCTCCGGGTCCACCGGCACGCCCAAGGCGGTCGTGGTGCCGCACCGGGCGATCGCGAACCTGCTGATCAGTCACCGCACCGATCTCTTCGACCCCGCTCAGGCGCGCGTCGGCCGCCCGCTGCGGGTCGCACACGCGTGGCCGATGGCGTTCGACGCCTCGTGGCAGCCGATGCTGTGGATGTTCGCCGGGCACGAGCTGCACCTGGTGCCCGCCGACACCCGGCGCGACGCCGACCTGCTGCGGAAGTTCCTGGCGGACCACGAGATCGAGTTCGTCGAGCTGTCGCCGTCGTTGCTCGCGCAGGTCGCGTCGGAACCGGGCTGGCGCGGTGCGCTGAAGGTGCTCGGTGTCGGCGGCGAGGCGGTTCCGCTGCCGTTGTGGCGGTCGCTGCGCGCGGAGCCGGACCTCGCGATCTACAACCTCTACGGCCCGACGGAATGCACCGTCGACTCGGCGGCGTGCGACTTCGACCGCACCGAGAACCCGTGCATCGGCTCACCGGTCGGCAACGCGCACGCCTACGTCCTCGACCGCGACCTGCGGCCGTGCCCGCCGGGCGTCGAGGGCGAGCTGTACATCGCGGGCGAGGGCCTTGCCCGCGGCTACCTCAAACGTCCTGGCACGACCGCCGAGCGGTTCGTCGCCGACCCGTTCGGCGCGCCCGGCACCCGCATGTACCGCACCGGTGACGTGGCGCGGTGGAACGGCGAGGGCCTGATCGAACTGCTCGGCCGCGTCGACGACCAGGTGAAGATCCGCGGGTTCCGCATCGAACCCGGTGAGATCGAAGCGGTGCTGCTGCGCGACGAACGCGTCCAGCGCGCCGTCGTCATCGCCCGCGAGGACGTGCCGGGGGTGAAGCAGCTCGTGGCGTACGTCGTGGCGAGCGGCACCGACGGGCTGCGCGAGCAGGTGGCCGCGCGTCTGCCGGAGCACATGGTGCCGGCGGCGATCGTGCGCGTCGACTCGTTCCCGTTGACCCGCAACGACAAGCTCGACGTGAAGGCACTGCCCGCGCCGGACTGGACGGCGGCGGCGTCCCGGCCGCCCGTCACCGAGCGGGAGAAGCAGATCGCGGAGCTCTTCGCCGAGGTCCTCGGCCTGCCCGTGGTCGGGGCCGACGACAGCTTCTTCGCCCTGGGCGGCGATTCCATCGTGTCGATGCGGCTGGTGAGCAAGGCACGTGGTGCCGGACTCTCGTTCAGCCCGCGTGACGTGTTCGAGCAGCGGACCGTGGCCGCGCTGGCGGCTGTCGTCCGCGACGCCGTCCACTCCGGACAGTCGGACGGCGTCGGGGAGGTGCCGCTGACGCCGATGCTGCACTGGCTGCGCGACAACGGCCCGTACGACCGGCTCAGCCAGGCCCGCCTGCTCTGCACGCCCGCTGAGCTGACCGAGCCGCGGCTGGTGGAGCTGGTGGGGGCGCTGCTCGACCGGCACGACGTGCTGCGCGCGCGGTTCGACGGCGGTTTCACCGTTCCGCCGCGTGGTTCGGTGCAGCCTGTCGTGCGCCGGATCGACGCGACCTCCTCGTCCTACCAGGACATCGCACAGCTGCTGCCGGCGGTGATGGAGGAGGAGCTGGCCGAGCTGCGCCCCGCGACCGGTGACATGGCGCGGTTCGTGTGGTTCGACACCGGCGACCGTCAGGGCCGGCTGCTCGTGCTGCTGCACCACCTCGTCGTCGACGGCGCTTCGTGGGGTGTGCTGGTGCCCGAGCTCGCCGGTCTGTGGAACGGCGAGGAGCTGCCACCGCTCGGCACGTCGTTCCGCGAGTGGGCCACCGGACTTCAGGAGGCCGCACGGGCGAGGACGCCGGAACTGCCGCTGTGGCGCCAGATGCTCTCCGGCCCGGATCCGTTGCTCGGCACGCGCAGGCTCGACCCGGCGGTCGACACCCGCGCCACGATTCGCGCCACGCGCACGTTCCTCGACGAGGAGACCACCGAAGCGTTGCTGACGAGGGTGCCCGCGCGGCACGGCGTCACCGTCGACGACGTCCTGCTGGCCGGCCTGGCGCACGCGGTCTCCCGTTGGCGGGACACGTCCGACACGTCCCTGCTGCTGGCGCTGGAAGGCCACGGGCGTGAGGAACAGGTCGTGCCCGGCGCCGACCTGTCCGGCACGGTCGGCTGGTTCACCAGCGTCTACCCGGTGCGCGTCGATCCCGGCGATCTCGCCTCGGACGTCCACAAGGGACTGCGGCAGGTCAGCGAGCAGCTCGCGGTGCCGGACAAGGGCATCGGCCACGGCCTGCTGCGCTACCTCAACCCGGACACGGCGGCCGAGCTGGCGCGGCTCCCGGAGCCTCAGCTGGAGTTCAACTACCTCGGCAGGCTGACCATCGGCGAACGCGAAGGCGAGCCGTGGACCGGTGCGCCCGAGGTGGGCGCGATGGGTGGCGGGGCCGACGACGCCGCACCCGCCCCGTACTGCCTGGTGCTCAACGTGCTGGTGCGCGGGTCGGTCCTGGAGGCCGACTGGCAGTGGCCGGCCGCGCTCTTCACCGAGGACCGCATCCGCGAGCTTTCGCGTGAGTGGTTCGCCGCGTTGACGCTGATCTCGAAGGAGACCCCTGGTGAGTGACCTTGCCGCCCGCAAGCGCGAGCTGATGCGCCGCAGGCTGGCCGAGGCCGGTCTCGCGAACACGGCGCAGATCCCCAAGCGTGACAGCGACGACGACCTCCCGTTGTCGTACGCGCAGTCGCGGATGTGGTTCCTGCAGCAGATCGCGCCGAACAGCCCCGCCTACAACGTGTGTCTCGCGATCGACCTGCGCGGCCCGCTCGACACGGCGGCGCTGCACCGGTCGTTCCAGCGGCTGGTGGAACGCCACGAAATCCTGCGCACCCGCTACACCGAGGGCGCCGACGGCGAACCCCGCCAGGTCGTGGACAAGTTCGCCGTGGTGACCATGCCGGACTCCGATCTGCGCGGACTCGACCCCGTCGAGCGGGACGGCGCCGTCGCGCGGATCGCCCGCGAGGAGTCCGGGCACGTCTTCGACCTGCGGCGCGAGCACCCGTTGCGGCTGCGGCTGCTGCGGCGCGGCGAGGACGACAACGTGCTGGTGCTGACCGTGCACCACATCGCGTGGGACGGCTTCACGTTCAACACGCTCTCCCGCGACCTCTCGGCGCTGTACCGCGAGGACACGACGGGCCGTCCGGCCGAGCTCGACCCGTTGCCCATCCAGTACGCGGACTTCGCGGTGTGGCAGCGCAAGACGCTCGGCTCCAAGCTCGACCGCGAGATCGAACACTGGCGGCGCGCGCTGGACCCGATGCCGGAGAACCTGCCGCTGCCGACGGACCTGCCCAGGCCCGCCGTGCGGTCGGACCGGGGCGACCGGATCTTCCGCACGTTCGATCCGAGCGTGACCGAACTGGTCAGCGAGTTCGCGCAGACCCGTGGCGTCACGCCGTTCATGGTGGTGTTCGCGGCCTACGCGGCACTGCTCGGCCGGTACACCGGCGCGACCGACGTGCCGATCGGCTCGGCCTCGATGAACCGGGACGCGGGCGAGGTCGAGAAGCTGATCGGCAACTTCGGCAACACGCTGGTGCTGCGCGCCGACCTGACCGGCGACCCGTCGTTCGCCGAGCTGGTGCAGCGCGTGCAGAAGGTGTGCACCGACGGCTACGCGCACCAGGACCTGCCGTTCGACCTGCTCGTCGAACGCCTGCGGCCGCCGCGGGTGCCCGGCCGCTCGGTGCTGTTCGACGTGATGCTGCTGTTCCTGGTACAGGGTCTGCAGGGCTTCGACCTGCCGGGCGTGCAGGCCGGCTGGGAGACCGTGCACAACGACACGACCCAGTTCGACCTGGCGCTGGAGGCGTTCGTCACCGGCGGGCAGATGCGCGTCGAGGCCACGTTCTCCACCGAGCTGTTCACCCACGCGACCGTCGGCAGGTTCCTGGCACACCTGGAGAACCTGCTCACGACAGCGCTCGCGGACCCGTCGACCAGGTTGAGCGCCCTGGACTTCCTCGCAGAGGACGAACGGTCGCAGCTGCTCGGCGCCGAGGTCGAGGTGCCGGACACGACGCTGGTGGAGCTGTTCTCGCAGCAGGCCGCCCGCACCCCCGACGCCACCGCCGTCGTCTTCGAGGGCTCCTCGCTGACGTACGCCGAACTGGACGCGCGGGTCTCCGAGCTGGCCGGACGCCTGGCCGCTCAGGGGGTTCGGCCCGGTTCGATCGTCGGTGTGCACCTGGACCGCTCACTGGACCTGATCATCGCGCTCCTCGGCGCGCAGCGGGCCGGTGCCGCTTACCTGCCGCTGGATCCGTCGTACCCGGCCGACCGGCTGGCGATGATGATCGAAGACGCCCAGCCCGTCGTGGTGCTCGAGCCGGGTCTGCTCGACGGTCCGGCCGCCGAGGTAGTAGCGCCCGCACCGGGTGACGCGGCCTACGTGATCTACACCTCCGGGTCCACCGGCCGTCCCAAGGGCGTCGTGGTGTCGCACCGCGCGATCGTGAACCGGCTGCGGTGGATGCAGGACGAGTACGGCCTGACCGCTGAGGATCGCGTTCTGCAGAAGACGCCTTCGTCGTTCGACGTCTCGGTGTGGGAGTTCTTCTGGCCGCTCATCACCGGCGCCACCCTCGTGGTCGCGAAACCGGAAGGCCACAAGGATCCCGCCTATCTCGCGGAGCTCATCGACCGCGAGAACGTCACGACCGTCCACTTCGTACCTTCGATGCTGCGCGCGTTCGTCGAGTCCGGCGCCCGGCCCCAGTCCCTCAAGCGCGTGATCTGCAGCGGCGAGGCGCTGCCGTCCGACCTCGGACGCGCACTGCCCCACGTGCACAACCTCTACGGCCCAACGGAAGCAGCCGTCGACGTCACCTACTGGCCGGCCTCCGCCGGGGTCGGCACCGGCACCGTGCCGATCGGCCTGCCGGTCTGGAACACCCAGACCTACGTGCTCGACCGGTTCCTCAAGCCGGTCGCGCCCGGTGTCGCGGGCGAGCTGTACCTCGGTGGCGTGCAGCTGGCCGAGGGGTACCTCAACCGGCCTGGCCTGACCGCCTCACGGTTCGTCGCCAGCCCGTTCGGCGCGGGACTACGGCTCTACCGCACCGGTGACCTCGTCAGGTGGACCGGGCACGCCCTGGAGTACCTGGGCCGCACCGACGACCAGGTCAAGATCCGCGGCTTCCGCGTCGAGCTGGGCGAGATCGAGGCGGCGCTGACGGCGTTGCCGGAGGTCGTGAGCGCGGGCGTGGTGACGCGGACCGAACGCCAGCAGCTCGTCGGCTACGTCGTGCTGCGCGAGGGTGCGGACGTGACGGCGATCCGGCCCAAGCTCGCCGCCGCGATGCCCGAGCACCTGGTGCCGTCGGTGATCGTCGAGATCGACCAGCTCCCGTTGTCGCCCAGCGGAAAGCTCGACCGCAGGGCACTGCCGGAGCCCGAGCTCACCGCCGTGTCCGAAGAGCCGGCCACGCCGAGTGAGCAGGCGGTCGCCGCGCTCTTCGCCGAGCTGCTCGGCGTCGAGCGGGTCGGCAGGCACGACGACTTCTTCGCGCTAGGCGGGCACTCGCTGCTCGCCACCCGGCTCGTCGGCCGGCTGCGTTCCGACCTCGGCGCGGAGATCGCGATCGGTGAGGTCTTCGAGGCGCCGACGGTCGCGGGACTCGCGGCACTGCTGGACTCCCACGGCCGCAGGCGGCCCGCGCTCACCCCGATGCCGAGGCCGCGGCGGATCCCCCTGTCGTCGGCACAGCAGCGGTTGTGGTTCCTGTACCGGCTGGAGGGGCCGAGCGCGACCTACAACGTGCCGTTCGCGGTGCGCATCGACGGCCGGCTGGACACCGACGCGCTCAACCTCGCACTCGCGGACGTCGTACGGCGGCACGAGGTGCTGCGCACCATCTACCCCGAGTTCGAGGGCAAGCCGTACCAGCAGGTGCTGGACGTCCTGCCGTCGCTGAAGTTCGGAGAGGGTGCACCTCGCGAAGCGGCCGCACGGGCGTTCGAGCTCGACCGCGAACCGCCGTTCGAGGCCACGCTGTACCGAGCCGGCGACAACGCGCACGTGCTTTCGCTGCTGACACACCACATCGCGAGCGACGGCTGGTCTGCCGAGCGCCTCGTCGCGGACTTGACGACGGCCTACCACGAGCGGTCGCGCGGCCGTACGCCCACGTGGACGCCGCTGCCCGTGCAGTACGCGGACTACGCGCTGTGGCAACGGGAACTGCTCGGCAACGACGCGGACCCGAAGAGCCTCGCCGCCGCTCAACTCGCCTACTGGACGCGGCAGCTCGCCGAACTGCCGGAGGAGATCGACCTTCCCGCGGACCGGCCGCGTCCCGCCGAGGCGACGTACGCGGGTGACGCCGTGGCGTTCCGCATCGACGCGCGGACCCATCGCGCTCTGGCGAACCTCGCCCGGCAGTCCGGCGGCACGGTGTTCATGGCCGTGCAGGCGGCGGTCGCGGCACTGCTCGGCCTGGTCGGCGCCGGCGACGACATCCCGCTCGGCGTGCCGGTCGCGGGCAGGACGGACGCCGCGCTCGACGGTCTCGTCGGGTTCTTCGTGAACAACCTGGTGCTGCGCACCGACCTCAGCGGTGACCCGACGTTCCGGCAGGTGCTGGACCGGGTGCGGCGCACGGACCTGGAGGCGTACGCGCACCAGGATCTGCCGTTCGAACGTATCGTGGAGGCGCTCAACCCGGCGCGGCAGTTCGGCAGGCACCCGCTGTTCCAGGTGATGCTCGCGTTCCAGCGGGCGTCCGGCGGACCCGTCCCTTTCGGTGCGGCGTCGCTGCGCGAGGAGCACGTCGACTTCTACACCGCGCGGCTCGACCTGTCGTTCCACCTGTTCGAGCACTCCGGCGACGGAGGACTCGACGGCTGGCTGGTCTACAGCGAGGGCAGGTTCGACAGGTCCACTGTGGATGACCTGGTGGCGCGGTTCACCCGTCTGCTCGGCCAGCTCGTCGCCCATCCCGACCAGGCGCTGTCGAGGGCGTCCGTGCTCACGTCCGGTGAGCGGGAGGCGCTGCTCGGACGCACCACCGACCACCAGGTGCCGGACACGACGCTGGTGGACCTGTTCTCTCAGCAGGTCGCCCGTACGCCGGACGCGACCGCGGTGGTGTTCGAGGGGTCGTCGCTGACCTATGCCGAGCTGGACGCCCGCGTTTCCGAACTGGCTGGACGTCTGGCAGCACGGGGTGTTCGTCCCGGTTCGATCGTGGGTGTGCGGCTGGACCGTTCGCTGGAGCTGATCGTCGCGCTGTACGCCGTGCAACGGGCGGGCGCGGCTTATCTGCCGCTCGACCCGTCGTACCCGGCCGATCGCCTCGCGATGATGGTCGAGGACGCCCAGCCCGTGGTGGTGCTGGAGCCGGGGCTGCTGGACGGCCCGAGTGCTGAAGTGGTGGCACCCAGGCCGGGTGACGCGGCGTATGTGATCTACACGTCCGGTTCAACCGGGCGTCCCAAGGGCGTGGTGGTGTCGCACCGGGCCATCGTGAACCGGTTGCTGTGGATGCAGGACGAGTACGGCCTGACCGCTGAGGATCGCGTTCTGCAGAAGACGCCCTCGTCGTTCGACGTCTCGGTGTGGGAGTTCTTCTGGCCGCTCATCACCGGCGCCACCCTCGTGGTGGCCAAGCCGGAAGGCCACAAGGACCCCGCCTACCTCGCCGAGCTCATCGACCGCGAGAACATCACGACCGTCCACTTCGTACCGTCGATGCTGCGCGCGTTCGTCGAGTCCGGTGCGCGGCCGGAGTCGTTGAAGCGGGTCATCTGCAGTGGTGAGGCGTTGCCGTCCGACCTCGGTCGCGCGTTGCCGCACGTGCACAACCTCTACGGCCCAACCGAAGCAGCCGTCGACGTCACGTACTGGGACACGGCGGAAGGTGTCGGCGACGGCACCGTGCCGATCGGCCAGCCCGTCTGGAACACGCAGGTCTACGTGCTCGACCGGCACCTGCGCCTGGTCCCGCCCGGCGTGCCGGGAGAGCTCTACCTCGCGGGCGTCCAGCTCGCCGAGGGCTATCTGAACCGGCCGGGCCTCACCGCCTCGCGGTTCGTCGCCAGCCCGTTCGGCACCGGCGAACGGCTCTACCGCACCGGCGACCTGGTCAAGTGGCGCGGAAACGCGCTGGAGTACCTGGGCCGCACCGACGACCAGGTCAAGATCCGCGGCTTCCGCGTCGAGCTCGGTGAGATCGAGGTGGCGGCCGCGAAGGTCGCCGGCGTGCGGCAGGCCGTCGTGGTCGTGCGGGACGACCGGCTCGTCGGTTACGTCGTCGGTGACGCGACGCCGGACGCCATCCGTGCCGAACTGGCCCGCGAGCTGCCCGACCACATGGTCCCGGCCGCGCTGGTGCCGCTGGCCGAGCTGCCGCTCACGCCGAGCGGCAAGCTCGACCGCAACGCGTTGCCCGCGCCGGACTTCGCCGCGCTCGCCGGGAACGCCAAACCCGCCGACGAGCGGGAAGCCGTGCTGTGCGCGCTGTTCGCCGAGGTGCTCGGACTGCCGGAGGTCGGCGCACAGGACAGCTTCTTCACGCTCGGTGGCGACAGCATCCTGTCCGTTCAGCTCGTCAGCCGGGCTCGCAAGGCAGGGGTGGTGATCACCCCGAGGCAGGTGTTCGAGCACCGCACCCCGGCCGCGCTGGCCACGCTGATCTCGGCGCCCGCACTCGCGATCTCCGACGAGCCGGTGGGCCGGGTCGAGCCGACGCCGATCATGCGCTGGACCCGTGGCGGTCTCGCACAGGCGATGCTGCTGGTCGCGCCGGACGGCCTGACGCACGACGGGCTGGTGCGGACCGTGCAGGCCGTGCTGGACCGGCACGACGTGCTGCGTTCCCGGTGGGACGGCACGACCCTGGAGGTGCCCGCGAACTCGTTCGACGCGGCCGAGGTCGTCCGCCGTGCCACGAACGACCTGGACACCGAGCTGACCGCGGCACGCGAACGCCTCACCGCCGACCGGATGATCCAGGTCGTGCGGTTCGAGGACCGCGTGCTGATCGTCGCCGACCACCTGGTGGTCGACGGGGTGTCGTGGCGGATCCTGATGGACGACCTCGCCGAGGCGTGGGCGGGCCGGGAGCTCACACGCACCGGCACGTCGTTCCGGCGCTGGTCGCAGCTGCTCGCCGAACAGCAGCGCGGCGGCGAGACCGGCCTGTGGCGCGATGTGCTCGACGGCGCGGACACAGTGCTGCCGCTGGGTGGCGAACAGCTCGTCACCGAGTTCACCGTGCCGCTGCCCGACTCCACGGGCGTCCGGGAGCTGCTGCTGGCGGCGCTCGCACGGGCGTTGGAGACCTGGCGCGGACGCAGTGGTGACGTCGTGGTGGCGGTCGAGGGCCACGGCCGGGAGGAGCAGATCTCGCCCGGCTGCGACCTGTCCGCGACGGTCGGCTGGTTCACGACGATCCACCCGGTGCGGCTGCGGCCGGGTATCAGGTTGCGCGACATCGCCGAGCAGCTGGACGCGCTGCCCGACCACGGGCTCGGCTACGGCCTGGTCCGGCCGTTCGCGGGCCTGCGCGAACCCACGGTCGTCGTCAACTACCACGGCCGCCTGCGCGAGGGCACGGGCTCGCCGTGGACCGTGGCACCGGAGGCACCGGCGCTGCGGGTACCGCCGAAGAAACCGCACTGGGCGTTGGAGGTGAACGCCGTCGCCGTCGGCGACACGTTGCGCGTGGAGGTGACGGGCCCTGACGAGCCGGGGCTGGTCGGGAAGTTCCGCGCGGAACTGGCAGGCAGCGCGCCGACGGCGATCGACACGTCCTTTGTGGACGTTTCCGCAGAAGACATCGACGAGTTCGAAGTGGAGCTGGGCACGTGGTGAGTCAGCAGCCGACAGCGGGGGAACTCCTGCGCGAGGTCACCGACCTGTTGGGGCCGGAGGCGGCCGGGCTGTCGGAGAACGACAGCCTGATCGAGTGGGGCCTCGACTCCATCCAGCTCATGCAGGTGGCGAACAAGTGGCGGCGCAGCGGTGTGAAGGTGCCGTTCGCGCTGCTGGCGAAGAACCCGACGCTCGCGGACTGGCGGAAGATCCTCGCTGACGCCGCGGGCGTGGCGCCGGAGCCGGAGGTGACGGTCGAGGTCGACGAGAGCGCGCCGTTCCCGCTCGCGTTGATGCAGCACGCGTACTGGATCGGCCGCGACGAGGAGGCCACGCTCGGCTCGGTCGCCGCGCACCTCTACGTCGAGTTCGACGGGCCGGACCTGGAGCCGGTGCGGCTCACGACGGCGGTGCGCAAGCTCGTCGCCCGGCACGGCATGTTGCGCGCGGAGTTCGGTGACAACGGCAAGCAGCGCATCCTGCCCGACCGCCGCCAGGACCCGTTGACCGTGCACGACCTCCGTTCGTTGGACGAAGACGTGGTGGCGCAACGGCTCGAGGAGCTGCGGGACGCCTCGTCACACGCGCGCCTGGACGTCGCGAACGGTGAGGTCTTCCACGTGGCGCTGAGCCGTCTGCCCGGTGGCAGGGCCCGGTTGCACGTCGACGTCGACATGCTGGCCGCGGACGCGCTGAGCTACCGCGTGCTGCTCGCCGACCTGGCGCGGTTCTACGACGAGCCCGACCACGTGCCCGCGCCGATCAACTACAGCTACCCGCGTTACCTCGCCGAGCGCGAGCTGAGCCGCAAGGCCGAGCAGGACGCCGCGCGGGAGTGGTGGCAGCACCGGATTCCCGAGCTGCCGACCGCGCCGGACCTGCCGCTGGTGCCCGAGTCCGAGCGCGCGGACGCCTCCCGCGTGACCCGGCGCCACCACTGGCTCGCACCGGAGGACCGCAAGCGCCTCGCCGCCCGCGCACACGAGCACGGCCTCACCCCGGCGATGGTGGTGGCGGCCGCGTTCGCCGAGACGCTGTCGGCGTGGAGCGCTCAGCCGCGGTTCCTGATGAACCTGCCGATGTTCGACCGGCAGAGCGATCACCCCGACGTGGACAAGCTCGTCGGCGACTTCACCAGCTCCGTGCTGCTGGAGGTCGACCTGAGCGAGGAAGCGTCGTTCGTGACACACGCACGGGCGTTGCAGGCGCGGATGCACGAGGACGCGGCGCACGCGGCCTACTCGGGTGTCGAGGTGCTGCGCGACCTGTCCCGCCACCACGGCGAGCAGGTGCTGGCACCGATCGTGTTCACCAGCGCGCTGAACCTCGGCGAGCTCTTCGACGCCCGCGTCCGCCGCTGCTTCGGCGAGGCTGTGTGGATCGTGTCGCAGGGCCCGCAGGTGCTGCTGGACGCACAGGTCACCGAGGTCAACGAAGGCCTGCTGATCAACTGGGACGTGCGCGAGCACGCCTTCCCCGAGGGCGTGATCGACGCGATGTTCGCGGCGTTCCGCGACCTCGTCACGAACCTCGGGCAACGCGACGACGTGTGGGAGCGTCCGGCTGGGGGCGCGTTGCCCGAGTCCCAGCTCCAGGTCCGTGCCGCGGCCAACGCGACCGAGGGCCCGCGCAGCGGCAAGCTGCTGCACGACGGGTTCTTCGCGCTGGCACGGGAGACGCCGGACGCGCCGGCGTTGCTGTGGGGCCGCGACGGTGTGCTGACCTACGGCGAGCTGGCCGACAGGGCGCTGCGCATCGCGGGATCGCTGGTGGCTGACGGAGTCCGGCCGGGAGACCTGGTCGGCGTGAGCCAGCGCAAGGGCCCGGAGCTGGTCGCCACCGCCATCGGTGTGCTGGCTGCGGGCGCCGGGTACGTGCCGATCGGCGTCGACCAGCCTCCCGCGCGAGCCGAGCGGATCAAGCGCACCGCGGGCGTCGACCACGTGCTGACGTCGTGGGACTCGACGGCCGAGCCGCTGGCGTCACCGGTGACGGTGCCCGAGGAGAACATCGCGTACGTGCTCTTCACGTCCGGCTCCACCGGTGAGCCGAAGGGCGTCGAGGTGCCGCACCGAGCCGCGATGAACACCATCGACGACCTGAACGAGCGCTTCGGCATCGGCCCGTCCGACCGCTGCCTCGCCGTGTCGGCGCTGGAGTTCGACCTCTCCGTCTACGACGTGTTCGGCCTGCTTTCCGCCGGCGGCGCTGTCGTGCTGGTCGAGGAGGACGACCGCAAGGAAGCCCGCCAGTGGGTGGAGCTGGCCGCCACACGCGGCGTGACGCTGGTGAACTGCGTGCCGGCGTTGCTCGACATGCTGCTCGTGACCGCACGGCCCGGTGAGCTCTCCGGTCTGCGCACGGTGCTGCTGGGCGGCGACTGGGTGGGCAAGGACCTGCCCGGCCGGGTGTTCGAGCAGTCGCCCTCCTGCCGGTTCGCGGGCCTCGGCGGTACCACAGAGACGGCGATCCACTCGACGGTGTGCGAGGTGCGGGAGGTGGCGCCGTCGTGGCGTTCGGTGCCCTACGGCACGCCGCTGCGCAACGTCGCCTGCCGGGTCGTGGACGTGCGCGGCCGCGACTGCCCGGACTGGGTCACTGGCGAGCTGTGGATCGGTGGCGACGGCGTGGCCCACGGCTACCGCGCCGACCCGGAGCGCACCGCGGACAGGTTCGTCACCTGGGAGGACCGTCGCTGGTACCGCACGGGCGACCTGGCGCGGTACTGGCCGGACGGCACGCTGGAGTTCCTGGGCCGCCGCGACCACCAGGTGAAGGTGCGCGGCATGCGCATCGAACTGGGTGAGGTCGAGGCGGCGCTGGCCGAGTTCCCCGGTGTCCGGCGAGGAGTGGCGGGCGTGGCGGGCACGCAGCTCGTCGCTGCCGTCGCGGGCGAGGTGGACGGCGAGGAGGTCCGCGAGTTCGTCCGCACCCTGCTGCCGCCGCACATGGTTCCGACGCGTGTCATCGTGCTGGACGCGATGCCGTTGACCGCCAACGGAAAGGTCGACCGCAAGGCCGTCGCCGCACACTGGGCGGCCGAGGCGGACACCTACGTCGCACCGGTTTCCGCGCTGGAGCAGGTGCTGGCGAAGATCTGGGCCGAGGTGCTCGGCGTCGAACGGGTCGGGCTCGACGACGCGTTCTTCGCGCTGGGCGGCGACTCGGTGCTGGCGACGATGATCGTCGGCCGCCTGCGGGAGGCGCTGGACACGTCGGACGTGACGGTGCGGACGCTGTTCACGACGCTGACCGTGGGCGCGATGGCGGCCAGGATGCAGGCCGACGAGCCGGTGCCAGGACGGCTGGCCCAGGTCGCGGAGATCTACCTGGAGATCGACGCGATGACCGAGGAAGAGCTCGGACTCTAGATGGTTGATTCCGTGAAGTTGGTGTCAGTGATCGAACGCGGTCAGTGAGCGTTTGCTGGTCACGCCCGCCTCCCAGTTGTGCCAGATGCCGGCGGCCATGGCCAGCAGGCGCTGAGCGACACG